>NZ_AP027291.1:0-302705 GCF_030295745.1 Mycolicibacterium sp. TUM20985 | reverse complement strand
CCGGCGTGGGCGCACGTCCATGTCGACGCCGACGACGCCGCCTCGGGCAGCACCTCCGTGCTGACCTTCCGGGTGCCGGGTGAATCCGAAACAGGCGCTCTGACAACGCAATTCAGCATCACCCTGCCCAACGTCACCTCGGCCCGCACCGAGGTCATGCCAGGTTGGACCGCGCGGCTCGACCGCGATGCCGCAGCGGGCACGGTCCGATCGGTCACCTGGACCGCCGCCCCCTTGCTCGGCATCGCGTCGGACCAGTTCGCGTTGTTCCACGTGTCGGTGACGCTGCCCAATGAACCGTCGGTGACCTTTCCGGCCACGCAGACGTACTCGGATGGGACCGTCGTGCGGTGGGATCAGCCACCCCTCGCGAACGGTGACGAACCCGAATACCCCGCCCCGGCGCTCACACTCGGCGGCGCCGAGTCCGAACCGCACGAGCCGTCACCCGCCGCCGCAGCCACGGAACCGGTCACCGCGGCGCCCGCCCCGGCACGGCCGGACGACACGGCGCGGTGGCTGGCCGGCGGTGCGCTGGTTCTCGCCGCGGTCGCGGTCGTCGCCGCCATCGCAGGGCGTCGCCGGACATGACCCGCAGGTGGGCCATCGTGGCGCTGGTCAGCACCGGGCTCGTGTTCCTGGCGATGACGGGCGCCGGCGTCGCGTCGGCACACGCCATCCGCGTCTCCGCCGACCCCGCATCGGACGCGTCGGTCGGTGCGGGGCCGGCGCGGGCCACCGCGACGTTCAACGAGCAATTGCAGACCGACTTCGCGGCGATGACCGTCGTCGGTCCCGACGGCAATCTGTGGTCGGACGGTCCCGTCGAGGTCACGGGCGCGGCAGCGAGCGTCGGGTTGATGCCGCTGGGCCCCGCCGGCACCTACACGGTCAACTACCGGGTGACCTCCGCGGACGGCCACGTGGTCAGCGGGGCGTGGTCGTTCACGTTGACCGTGGCCGGAACCGGCACGCCCGGAAAGAAGGTTGGGCAGTCCGCGGATCACGCGGACGGCCTGCCGGTGTGGCCTTTCGTCGCGCTGGCCGCGGTCATCGTCGGCGTGGGCGCGTGGGTGGCGGTCCGGCGGCGACGGTGAACCGATTGCGCAGGACGATCCTCGGCGCCCTGTGCGTCGGGGGCGCCGTGGCGGCCGCATGGGGTCTGGCGTACCCGCTGAACGCGGCCGTGTCGTCCCTCGTACGAGCGATCGCCGACGGGGTGGCGGTCGTGGTGCTCGGTCTCGTCGTGGTGCCCGCCTTCGACGCCCAGCGCTACCGCGGCGAGCTCGCCGAACGTGCGACCCGTCCGTTGATCCTGGCCGCGGCGGTCTGGGCGGTCGCCGAGCTGGTGCGCCTGTTCGTCGGGGCGGCCGAGGCGGCGGGGGCGTCGTTCGGACGGGTGGGTGTGCGGACCACGGTCACGTTCGCCCTCGACACCACGGTGGGCCGGGCGGGGCTGGTGTGCCTGGTGGCGGCCGTCGCGGTCGGCGTCCTGACGCTGACCGCACCGCGGGCCGGCGGCCCGACGTCGACGAGCGGGGTCGTCGCCGTGGGGGCGGCGGCCATCGGCGTGGCCGGCCGCACCCTCGTCGGGCACCTGTCCGAGAACCCGTGGGGTGGCGTGGCCGTGGCGGTGCACGCGCTGGCCGCCGCACTGTGGTGCGGTTCGCTCGCGGCGTTGGTCCTGACGGTGACCCACCGCGGGCAGTGGGCCAGGGTGCTGCCGCGGTTCTCCCAGCTGTCGTTGATCTGCGTCGTGCTGCTGGTGACGTTCGGCGTGGCCGGCGCGGTCGCGACGCTGGACGACCCGGCCGCCCTGTACGCCACCGGGTACGGACGCGTTCTGACGGCGAAGGTGCTCGTGACGATGGTGCTCGTCGGGTGGGGCGCACGTCAGCGGTCGGGCTGGCTGCCGGCCGCACGGTCGCACCGTGCCACCGTGGGCACGTCACGGGTACGGTCGCAGATCGAGCTGGCCATCATGGCGATCGCACTGACCCTGGCGGCCGCGCTGGCGGTCACGGGTTGACGAGAACCGCCGACTGGCATGATGGGCACCACTGCCGATTGCAAAGGAGCAGCCACCATGGCCGACGAGCAGGATCGCCCGGGCGACCCGCCCCACGATCAGTCGCCGGGCGCGGGTGCCGAACCTCCGCCACCGGTCAAGAAGTCCCCCGCCAAGGCTGCGAAGAAGGCCCCGGTGAAGAAGGCGCCCGCCAACAAGGCCGCGGCAAAGAAGGTCCAGCCGGAGAAGGCGCCCGTGAAGAAGGCAGCCGCCAAGAAGATCGCGCCGCCACCCATCGCCGCGGTGCCGACTCCCTCCCCCGCCACCAACGGTGACCGTCCGGCGGCGTCTCCTGCGAAGGAGGCCGCCGCACGGGCCAAGGCGACCATCGCGAGCGCTCCGACTCCGATCCCGCTGCCCGGCCCGGAGCCCTCTCGACTGCCCATGGCCGCTGCCGTTGCGGTGGGTGTCCTGGCCGTTCTCGTCGTGTGGTTGATCCGCCGCGACTCCGACGACGATTGAGATTCTCGCTCGACCTCACCCTCGCTAGCATCGAGCCGTGACCATCGAACCGCGGGCTACCGCCGACCTCGTCGACGACATCTACCCGGACGTCCGAAGCTGCGACCTCCAACTGCGGGACTACGGCGCCAAGACGATGTTCGCGGGACCCATCACCACGGTCCGATGCTTTCAGGACAATGCGCTGCTGAAGTCGATGCTGTCCGAACCGGGCCACGGCGGCGTGCTGGTGATCGACGGGAACGGCTCGCTTCACACGGCGTTGGTCGGCGACGTCATCGCCGGTCTCGCCGTCGAGAACGGTTGGGCGGGGCTGATCGTGCACGGGGCGGTCCGCGACGCCGCCGCGCTGCGCACCATGGACATCGGCATCAAGGCGCTCGGCACCAACCCGCGCAAGGGCACCAAGACCGGCGAAGGTCACCGCGACGTCGCGGTGACCTTCGGCGGTGTGACGTTCGTTCCCGGTGAGATCGCGTACTGCGACGACGACGGGATCGTCGTCGTCCAGCCCCTGCGCAAGCAGACGGGTGGCTAAACGCCTACGGCTGCACGGTGTTTGGTGAAGTGCAGCGCCTCGTCGTCGACCTTGCCCTGGCGGATCAGCCGGAGGTCGAGGAAGTAGTTCTGCTTGAGTCGCCACGGCGCCTTCGAGCCCGACTTCGGCAACTGGTCGATCGCCCGCAGGAAGTAACCCGGCGCGAAGTCCATGAACGGAAGTTCGCCGACGGCCGCACCGGGATGCTCTGGAACGACCCGGTCGAAACCGTTCTCGTCCATGTAGTTCAGTACCCGGCAGACGAATTCGGAGACCAGGTCGGCCTTCAGCGTCCACGACGCGTTGGTGTACCCGAACGTGATGGCGAAGTTCGGGATGCCGGAGAACATGAGTCCCTTGTACGTCATCAACGACGTTAGATCGATCGGCTGGCCGTTCAGGGTGGGCGTGAGACCGCCAAGCAGCTGCATGTTCAAACCCGTTGCGGTCACGATGATGTCGGCGTCGAGCACCTCGCCGGAGTTCAGCTTGATGCCCTCGGGAACGAAGGTGTCGATGGTGTCGGTGACGACGTCGGCATTGCCCTTGCGGATGGTCTTGAACAAGTCGCCGTTGGGGGCCAGGCAGAGCCGCTGGTCCCACGGGTTGTAACTGGGCCCGAAGTGCTTCTCGACGTCGTAGCCCTCGGGCAGCCTGCGCTGCGCCATGGTCATCAGCGTCTTGCGCATGTAGGTCGGGAACTTGCGAGCCAGCTGGTACTGGGCGGTGCTGAAGATGATCGCCTTCCACCGGTTCACCACGTGAGCGACGTTCTCGGGCAGGTACTTGTTGGCCGCGACGGCGATCGGATCCACGTCGGGCAGCGAACCGACGTAGGACGGTGAGCGCTGCAGCATCGTCACGTGGCCGGCGCCGCTATCGATCAGGGCGGGAATCAGCGTGATGGCGGTCGCGCCGCTACCGATGACGACGATCTTCTTGCCCGCGTAGTCGAGATCCTCTGGCCAGTGCTGGGGATGGACGATCGTGCCCGCGAAGTCCTCGGAACCGGGGAAGGTCGGCGAGTAGCCCTCGTCGTAGTCGTAGTAGCCGGTGGTGGCGAAGAGGAACGAACACGTGATCGTCTTCTCCTCGACGCCGGTGTCGGCGGTGACCGTCCAGCGGTTGTCGGCGTCGGACCAGTCAGCGGCGATGACCCGGTGCTCGTAGCGGATCTTGTCGTCGATGCCGTTCTCGGCGGCGGCTTCCTTTATGTAGGCCAGGATCGACGGTCCGTCGGCGATCGACTTGGCCGAGGTCCACGGCTTGAAGCGGAAACCAAGGGTGAACATGTCCGAGTCCGAGCGGATACCGGGGTACTTGAAGAGGTCCCACGTGCCGCCCATGTTCTCGCGGCGCTCGAGGATCGCGTAGGTCTTCGACGGCGAACGGTCTTGAAGATGCCAGGCCGCGCTGACGCCGGAGATGCCGGCGCCGACGATGAGGACGTCGAGATGTTCAGTCATGGCGACACGTTATCAACACACTGTTGAATAGGTCAACGATGTGTCGAAAAATTCGACATGCAGTAAAGTCGAGCCAGTGACCACCACCAACACGGCCCGATCGGGACGGGGACGCCGCTCAACGCGGCCGTCGGGCGATGACCGCGAGGCAGCGATCCTCGCCACCGCCGAACGCTTGCTGGTGGACAAGAAGTTCGCCGACATCAGCGTCGACGACCTGGCCAAGGGCGCCGGGCTGTCGCGGCCGACGTTCTACTTCTACTTCCCGTCGAAGGACGCGGTGCTGCTGTCGCTGATCGAACCGCTCATCGAACGGGCCGACGCCGGTTTCCACGGCGCGATGGAGGCGCTGTCCGCAGACCCCCGCCGCGCCTTCCGCGAAGGAATCAGCACGTTCTTCACCGCGTTCGGCTCGCACAGCGTGGTGGCGCGGGCGGGCACCGAGGCACTGGCGACCAGCGCGGACTTTCGTGCGGTGTGGTCGGCGTTCATGCAGAAGTGGATCGACCAGACCGCAGGGCTGATCGAGGCCGAACGCGCTCGTGGCGCGGCACCGGTCACCCTTCCCGCCCGCGATCTCGCCACGTCGCTCAACCTGATGAACGAACGCACGATGACCGCGACCCTCGTCGCCGAGGACGGGGCGGTGGCCCGGGACCGCATCGTCGACACCCTGGCGCACATCTGGTTGACCAGCATCTACGGCGACAGTCAGTAGTCCGCCGCCGCCGACGTTTACGTGTCGCGAGGCCCATGGTGTTCGTCGGGCCGTGATGCGAACATGTGTTCGTGTCGATGCGGCGGTTGGAGGAGGCCTCCATCCTGCACGCCGATCTCGACTCGTTCTACGCATCCGTCGAACAACGCGACGATCCGTCTCTGCGCGGCCGGCCGGTGATCGTCGGCGGCGGGGTGGTGCTGGCGGCGAGTTACGAGGCGAAGGCCTTTGGCGTCAAGACCGCGATGGGCGGGCGCCAAGCGCTGCAGCTGTGTCCGCACGCCATCGTCGTGCCGCCCAGGATGTCGGCGTATTCGGAGGCCAGCGCTGCGGTCTTCGAGGTGTTCCACGACACCACGCCCCTGGTGGAACCCCTGTCGGTCGACGAGGCGTTCCTCGACGTGAGCGGATTGGCGCGGGTGTCCGGCACGCCGGTGCAGATCGGCGCCCGGCTCCGCGAGCAGGTCGCCGAACGCGTGGGCCTCCCCATCACCGTCGGCATCGCCCGCACCAAGTTCCTCGCCAAGGTGGCCAGTCAGGAAGCCAAACCCGATGGCCTGCTGCTGGTTCCGCCTGATCGCGAACTGGCGTTCCTGCACCCGCTGCCAGTGCGACGACTCTGGGGCGTGGGCGCCAAGACGGCGGACAAGCTCCACGCGCACGGCATTCACACCGTCGCCGATGTCGCCGAGCTGAGCGAGTCGATGCTCGGATCGATCGTCGGCGGCGGAATGGGGCATCAGCTGTTCGCGCTGTCGCACAACATCGACCGGCGGCGCGTCGTCACGGGGGTGCGACGCCGGTCCGTGGGGGCGCAACGGGCCTTGGGTCGATCGGGAAACACCATGTCGCCCAGCGAGATCGACGCCGTGGTGGTCAACCTGGTGGATCGCATCACGCGCCGGATGCGCAAGTCCGACCGGACCGGTCGCACCGTGGTGTTGCGCCTGCGGTTCAACGACTTCAGCCGGGTCACCCGTTCCCACACGCTGCCGCGCGCCACCGCGTCGACCGATGCAATCCTCTCTGCGGCAAGGGAATTGGTGGCAACAGCCGCGCCGTTGATCGCCGAGCGTGGTCTCACTCTCGTCGGATTCGCCGTGTCCAACATCGACCGCGACGGCGCACAGCAGCTCGAGTTGCCGTTCGACGGATCCGTAGCGAGCGCCAGGCCCGTGGCGGCAGCGGCGGACCTGTTGGCCATCGACTCGGCGATGGATGAGGTCCGCCAGCGTTTCGGCAACGCCGCGGTGATGCGGGGCGTCCTCCTCGGCCGCGACCCCGGCCTGGAGATGCCGATGCTTCCGGAGTAGCCCCTACCCGGCCTGCGTCCAGCCGAGCAGCTTCTCCACGGGCCAGGTGTTGACGATCCGCTCGACGGGGACGCCGTGGTCGAGGGCCCGCTGAGCGCCGTAGCCGAGGAAGTCCAGTTGCCCCGGCGCGTGGGCGTCGGTGTCGATGGAGAAGTCGCAGCCGATCTCCAGGGCCATCGTCAGCAGCCGCGTCGGTGGATCCCGACGCTCCGGCCGAGAATTGATCTCCACGGCCGTGCCGTGATCGCGGCAGGCGGTGAACACGGCCTCGGCGTCGAACGCGGATTCCGCCCGGATGCCACGGCCGCCCTCGACGAGCCTGCCGGTGCAGTGGCCCAGCACGTCGGCCTGACCACCCGACACCGCGCGCACCATGCGACGCGTCATTGCCACGGACTCCATCTTGAGCTTGGAGTGCACGCTGGCCACGACGATGTCCAGCCGCTGGAGCAGGTCGTCCTCCTGGTCCAGGCTGCCGTCATCGAGGATGTCGACCTCGATGCCGGTCAGAATTCTCATGGGCGCGAACGTCTCTCGCAGTTCGTCGATGATGTCGAGCTGCTCGCGCAGGCGGTCCGGGGACAGGCCGTTGGCCACGGTCAGGCGCGGCGAGTGGTCGGTCAAGGCGCAGTACTCGTGACCCAAGGACTTGGCGGCGGCCATCATCTCCGAGATCGGCGCAGAGCCGTCGGACCAGTTGGAGTGCAGGTGCAGGTCGCCCTTGAGCGAAGCTCGGATCTCGCCACCGCCGAGATCCTTTGCTGCCGAACGTAGTTCGACCAGAGCGTCGGGCTCGCGACCGGACCAGGCCTGCGCGATCACCTTCGCGGTCTTGGGGCCGACGCCGGGCAGCGTCTGCCAGCTGTTGGCCTTGCCGTGCTTCTCGCGGGCCGCGTCGTCCAGCCGTTCGACGACGTCGGCCGCGTTGCGGTAGGCCATCACCCGGCGCGAGTCCTCGCGGGCCCGGTCCTTGTAATAGGCAATCTGGCGCAGCGCTGTCACTGGGTCCATTGCTCCAGTGTGCCTGTTGCACGCGTGCTCCCAACATCCAGGTCGACGCGTAATTGGTGCCATCGGGAGCCGTGATGCGTTGCTAGGCTCGATCAGCGGAAGGGAGCGCGCGTGGGGCTAGGCGAAGACTTCTTCAATCTCGTCGACGGAGTCCGTAGCGGCATCGAGGACGTACCGAGCTTCCTCGGGAATGTGTTGACCGGCGACGTTCACGGAGCCGCAACGGACGGTCGGAAATTGATCGGCGACGTGGGTGACGTTCTCAATGGCGTCGGCGATCTCGGCGTGAGCCTTGGAAGAGTCTCGTCACGTTATGCCGGCACCGTCGGCAAGCTGGCTGATTCACCGATCCTGTCCGCGGCGCAGTTGGTGATCGAAGGGGAGAAGAAGCTCACGGGCTCTGGCGAGCCAGAGGACGGTGATGGATATCGATCGTCCGCGACGCGTCTAGCCGAATGCGTTGAGGTACTGATTGATGCTGAGCCTCACGACGACCGTTGGGACGGTGCCGCCAGTCGCGCGTACAAGGAGGCGAATGACTCTCATCGACGTCTGACGTCCAATGCGCAGGTTGCGGACACCGCAATTGCCGAAGTGCTGTCGGTCGAGGCCGACCAGGTCAGTCGTTCCCGCCGGACCCTGGACGAAACCTCGCAGTACTTGTACGACTACGGCCTGGCAACTGCAATCGTCAACTTCGTTCCTGGTGCGAACGCCGCGAAGTTGGCCGCCGACGCGGCCGCGGCCGCAGCGGCATTGGCCACGACGAACTCCACCATGGCAATCCTTGCGCAGAACTCGCTCGAAAACGCGCTAAGGATCCGCCAGTGCGTCGGTATGTACAACGAGATCATAGAAGCCGCATTGAGCGACGCACCCCGCGATGTAGGCCAAGATGCTCCATTCATCGATCCGAGGGATGACCAGAACGACCTCCCAGGCAGGGTTCAACCGGGGGCGGACTACACATCCCCCTCACCCGAGGCGCCGATCGAATACGGTCCGCCGGCAGAACCTCTCGGGCATTCTCAGTCACCGCCGTCATGACTTTCCACACAGAACGGTCAGTCGGTCGAAGACTACGACGCGAAGGGGACTGATGACTTCCGCAGAGCAGAACCTCAAGATTGTTACGGACCACGTTGCACGGCTGTCGGACAACCAACGTCACGCCTCGGATCTATTCATCGGCGCCAATAGATCGACGGGTAATGTGGCTGAAACAGTGTCTCGCACACACGGATTGGTGTGCCAGGTTACGAATATTGCGCTCTCCGCCGCTGAGGCTGCGCGCAAGTCCGCCGGGCAGAGTCTGCACGAGAAGTCGGCCCGGATGGCTGAACAGCTCACGACAGCGGCGACCAACTACAACGACGCTGACTATCGGGCCGGCCGAAGCCTCGGCGGGGCCATCAAAGCCTGATTGGTGTGCTCGAGAAGATCGTGAGACGCAATGGCACATGAATCGGACATGCCGTGGGAAGACGACGGCACTGGGTATCTCGCGAAGCAGCCGGAAGGCAATTGGGAGCCGAGCGTCGCGAGCCACGCCGACGAGGAGTCGGACGACGACGTACGGACTCTCCTGTTCACGGCTAGGAATCCATCGGGAACCGTGGCCGTCACCGCCCTGATCAGCGGGCAGCCGGTGAGAGTCGAGCTGGAACGAGCGGTCACCCGCATGACGGAGCGAGAGCTTGCAGACGAGATAGCAATGCTTGCGAAACTCGCTCAGTTGCAAGCGCTCGCCGCTCAACACGCACTCGCGAGCACAGTCTTCCAGCGCCTGGGGCACGATGCCGCGGCCACGCGCAGCTTTCTTGAGCGTGAGCTCCGCTTGCCATCACCTGAGGCAGTTCGCGACGAAAGGTCGCGCATGTTCACGGCGCATTACACCAGCGACCTAGGCTGACGAGCTGCAATCAGCACTCGTCGAGAGACTGCATCAGACAAAGGCAAGGTGAAGTTCGATTGAGTTACGAGCCAGTACTCAGTCCGCCTCGCGGCCGGCGTAGGTGGCCGATCGTTGTGATCGTCGTCGCACTCACTGTCGTTGCAGTAGCACTATCGGTGGCGTGGTGGACACGTGGCGACAAAGTCCTCTCCGTTCATCCTGATTGGACGCCGCCGCCCGAAAGTCGTCTCACGTCCCCCATGCAGACACGGCCAGTACCCGGGTGGACTCTCCGATTGAGCGAGATTGGCTTACCCGACGGCAGCAGGATCACTACGGCTGATGACCCTTACTGGTCTCACGCCTTCGTTGGCGCACTCGAGGACAGGGGTTACTTCATGGGCGCCAGCCCCAACGCCCTCGGATGGCAATGGTCGTTGATTGGTGTCGATACGGTGGCGGGGCAACGGAGCTTCGACCCGGTGCCTCTCGATGCGGGGCCGACCGCACCATATTGCTTCTTGAACGGCCCGACAGCGCTCCTATGTCTTCGTGGCAATGTCCGCGACGGTGTGGCGCAAAGCAGCACCGCATGGATCATCGACGCTGTGACCGGCACCGTGACATACACGGGGCTTAGCGACCTTCAAGTCTCGCCCGGGAAACTGGGTGTTCGACAAGTCGGCCTCTACGCCCTCGCCGGAACACTGGGCCAAGGCATCTATGGAATCGGGGCGAAGGCTGAGACAACGTGGTTCGTTCCAGGTAAGGGCTCGCTGCAACCCGGATTCTCCGAGACCGGCCTTGCGCCGCAGACACTCGCTACCCAGGAGGCCGGAGGAGACCGAACGGAAGTCTTCTCCGTCGTCGACGGCACCGTCATCACACCGGACGTAACCCCTGGCCGTCGTACGTTTTCAGCAGCGACCTATCCGGGAGGATTCGCGGTAGAAGTAAGTGCAGACGAACGTAGTTCGACCCCGGATGGAGTGGAGTTCTTCGACGAAACGGGTCGAAGGCTTGGCGCAGTGGAGGGTTCGGGATTCTTGTCGCCCGGGCCTGCAGACGTGCCAATCGTCGAATCCTCGCCGCAGTCAACAGTATTTAGCGATCGGGGGGAGTTACTCGCCGAAATTTCACGCTTTGGACCGGGAGACGTAGCCATTCTCGTCGGCGCTCGACTCTTGACGTCCGTGGCCGGAAGTGTTACGGAGCAGTACGATCTCACCACTGGTCAGAGAGGCAAGGACTGCAAGGTCTACCTCGGCGGATACCTCGCCACAGACGGCAAGGCTGCCCTCTTCGAATCCGGCAATCCCAACGTCGGGCTAGTCACCAAGGCGATCGATCTCGCCACCTGCGACGTGCTGTGGTCCATCGAATCGCCCATTGGCTCGTTTCGGGACGTCTGGCGCATCAACACCACGCTCGTCCAATTATCCGATGACGGAACCGAATTGATGTCACTCGTCGCGCCGAGCTAAGCGCGCCAGCCCGGGTCACGTCCGCTCAGCGCCAGTGCACGCTCGAATGTCGTTGCACCGGAACTGATTTCGACGGGTGCCTTGAAGAGCCCCTCGACCGGACCGTCGGCCGCGAACCCGGCGAGATGCGCGAGTACTGCCTCGGCCACGTCGTCGTCGAACTCGTGATTCTGCCCGGTCGCGACCGCGACGTCCCACCCGTGCACGACGACCTCGGTGAGCCCGACCATTCCGCAGACCTCGCCGGGCAGATCCACGCCGCCGACCCGGGTCATCCCGTCCCACGCGCCGGGGTCGCGCCACGCCTCGGCGAGGCCGGCCAGATTCGCCGGGTAGGACTCCCGCCAGCCGCCCTCCAGGTGGTAGCCGCCGTCGCCGGGTGGGCCGTCGGTGAGCTCGCCAAATTCCTTTCGGGCGGCCGCGGCGAAGGCCACACCGAGCCCACCCACGTGAGCCATCAGCTCGCGCAGTGCGAGTTTCGAGCACGGGGTGGATCGGTCGAGTTGGTCATCGGTCACGGCGGCCAGCACGTTCGCGGTCCTGGCACATGCAGAGGTCATGTCGATCATGCCCATACCGACCCGCGTCGATGGAAGAACTCATCGACGACCCCCAGCGGACGGGTCTAGGCTGAATAGAGTGCGATTCGCCTTCAAGACCTCCCCGCAGAACACCACCTGGTCGGAGATGCTGCCCATCTGGCAGACCGCTGACGACATCGACGTCTACGAGTCCGGCTGGACATTCGACCACTTCTATCCGATCTTCTCCGACTCCTCGGGCCCATGCCTGGAGGGGTGGATCACGCTGACCGCGCTGGCGCAGGCCACCAAGCGTCTGCGCGTCGGCGTGCTCGTCACCGGCATCCACTACCGCCATCCCGCCGTCCTGGCCAACATGGCATCAGCCCTCGACGTCGTCTCGAACGGCCGCCTCGAACTCGGCATCGGCGCCGGCTGGAACGAGGAGGAGTCCGGGGCCTACGGCATCGAGCTGGGCACCATCAGGGAGCGTTTCGACCGCTTCGAGGAGGCCTGCGAAGTGTTGACCAGCCTGCTCACCAAGGAGTCGACGACCTTCGACGGCAAGTACTACCAGCTCAAGGACGCCCGCAACGAACCAAAGGGCCCGCAGCAGCCGCACCCGCCGATCTGCATCGGCGGCAGCGGCGAGAAGCGGACGCTGCCCCTCACCGCCAAGTACGCCGATCATTGGAACTTCGTCGGCGGCACGCCTGCGGAGTTCGCGCAGAAGCGCGACGTGCTGGCGGCCCGCTGCAAGGACATCGGCCGCGATCCCAAGGAGATCACCCTCTCGGCCCACGTCCGACTCGGCGAGGACCGCGACTACCGCAAGCTCGTCGAAGACTGCGTCGCGCTCGGCGCGGAGGGACTGGACCTGGCGATCATCTACCTGCCGCCGCCGTACGACCCCGCCGTGCTGGAACCGCTGGCCGAGGCCATTCGCGATTCGGGGTTGCAGGGCACGCCCTGAACCACGGCGTTCACGCGTCGTCGTCGACCGTGACCACGTGGACGTGGACACCGGCAGCCGCGATGCGTTCCAGCTGTTGAGGATTGGCGGTCGAGTCGGTCACCAAATGGTGAATTTCACTGAGTGGCACCATCTTTGCGAGGGTGACCTTCCCGATCTTCGAACCGTCGACGGCGACGACGACGCGTTGGGCATTCGCCGCCATGGCGATGGCGGTGCGGGCCTCCGCCTCGTCGAACGTGGTGGCGCCGATCTCGGCGGACATCCCGTCGGCTCCCAGCACCGCAGTGCCGACGGTGATCACCTGGAATGCGTGCTCCGACATGGGGCCGACGGCCTCGAGGGTGTTGGCCCGCACCAACCCGCCCGTCGCGATCACCTTCATGTGCGCATCCACCGCGCAGTCGGCGGCGATCGTCAGCGAGTTCGTCACGATCGTCATGTTGGGCCGTCCCTTGAGTGATCGGGCGACCTCGCCGGTCGTGACGCCGCCGGTCAGCGCGACGGCTTGCGGACCCGCCGGCACCAACGCGGCTGCATGGTGGGCGATCCGGCGCTTGATGGCGACCATCCGATGATCGCGCAGGCGCACCGGGATCTCGCTGCCGCTCGGATCGAGGGCGCGGGCACCGCCGTGGGTCCGGACCAGCAGCCCCTGCTCCTCGAGTTCATTCAGATCGCGGCGCAGCGTGGCGACCGAGACGCCGAGCTCGGTGCAGAGCACCTGGGACGCGACTTCGCCACGGTCGCGCAGTAGCGACAGCACCGCACGCAACCGGTCATTGCGCTTGATCGACATTGCTGACACTCCCTGGAACGGCGATTGCCCGATCAGTTTTACTGATCGTTTTGCCCGTTTGTGTTGCGCGCTTTGAGTGAGCTTCTCATGCTCGAAGAATGTTCCCCACGTCACACCCACATCCACGGGTGACCTCGTGAGCAGTGCCGCGACCGCCGACCTGATCGCCGCGGCCGTCGCCGAGAGCACCGCGGTGCTCGCCTTCAACGTCGTGACCATCGAGCACGCCGAGGGCATCGCCGAGGGAGCGGAACGTGCCGGCATCCCCGCCATTCTGCAGGTCAGCGAGAACACGGTCCGCTTCCATGGCGGCCGAATCGCGCCGCTGGTGTCCGCCTGCGCGCAGATCGCCGCACGGTCCTCGGTTCCACTGGCGATCCATCTCGACCATTTCCAGGACGGCGCGCTCATCACCGAAGCCATCGATTCCGCAGCCCGACTCGGCGTCAGCTCGATCATGGTCGACGCGGCACACCTGCCCTACGGCGACAACGTGGATCGGACTCGCGCGTTCGTCGAGCACGGGCACCGCGCCGGGCTGTGGGTGGAGGCCGAGCTCGGCGAAATCGGCGGCAAGGACGGGCAGACCCTGGGGGCGCATGCCGCCGGCGTCCGGACCGATCCCGACGAGGCGGCCGCCTACGCCGGCGCGACGGAGGTCGACGGCCTGGCCGTTGCGGTGGGCAGCACACATGCAATGACCACTCGCGACGCCGAACTCGACGTCGAGTTGATCGGGCGCCTCGCAGCAGCCGTCAGGACACCTCTCGTGCTGCACGGTTCTTCGGGCGTATCCGACGACCAACTCCGCGGTGCCGTCGGCGCCGGCATCCGGAAGATCAACGTCGGGACCGCACTCAACGTGGCCTACACCGCCGCACTGCGCGCCGCGCTCGCCGTCGATTCCACCGCCAACGATCCGCGCAAGCCCCTGGCCGCCGCGCGAGACGCCATTGCGGACACCGTCGCCGACCTGTGTCGCACCGTCGCGCTGCCGGTCGTCGCCGCTGGAGAACGGGAATCCCGATGACTCGAACCACGCACACGCTTCCGCGCGTCGACTGGCTGGCCGACACGATCGCCCGCCACGAAGCCGGTGAGCCGACCGGCATCTACTCGGTGTGCTCGGCACATCCGACCGTGCTCGAGGCCGCCATCGTTCAGGCGGCGACCGACGGTGACTACGTCCTCATCGAGGCCACATCGAATCAGGTCGATCAGTTCGGCGGTTACACCGGGCTGCGCCCGCCGGAGTTCCGCGATCTGGTGCACCGCATCGCCGACGACCGCGGGTTCGGCCGCGACCGCATCGTCCTCGGCGGTGACCACCTCGGACCCAACCGCTGGCAGCATGAATCGTCCTCTGCGGCAATGCAGAAGGCCGAGGTCCTCGTCGCCGCCTACGTCGAGGCGGGGTACGCCAAGATCCATCTGGACTGCAGCATGTCGTGTGCCGACGATCCCACCGTCCTCCCCGACGAGGTCGTCGCCAGTAGGTCCGCCCGGCTGATGCGCGTCGCGGAGAACACCGCGCACGAAATCGGCTCCGACGGACCGGTATACGTCATCGGGACCGAGGTGCCCGTCCCCGGCGGCGCCCACGAGACCCTCGAGCACCTCGTACCGACACCGGCCGACCGGGCGCGCCGGACCATCGCCGCGCACCGGGCCGCCTTCGACGAACTCGGGCTCGCGTACGCCTGGCCCCGCGTCATCGCGCTGGTGGTCCAACCCGGCGTCGAGTTCGATCACCTCAACGTGATCGACTACGACCGCGCAGCCACCGACGAATTACGCCACGTGCTCGACGCCGAGGACGGCCTCGTCTTCGAAGCGCACTCCACCGATTATCAACGGCCCCAACATCTTCGGGAGCTCGTCGAGGATCACTGGGCGATCCTCAAGGTGGGCCCGGCCTTGACGTTCGCGATGCGGGAAGCGCTCTTCGCCCTGGCCATGATCGAGTCGGAGCTCGTCGCACGCACCTCGCGGTCGAACCTGATCGAGGTCGTCGAACGCAGGATGCTGGCCGAACCCGGATACTGGCAGGACTACTACCACGGTGACCCGCGGGCACAGCGGACCGCTCGCCGGTACAGCTACAGCGATCGCCTGCGCTACTACTGGGCCGACGACGAGGTCGACGCCGCCAGGCGAACCCTGCTGGACAACCTCGACCGCACCGGTATCCCGCTGCCCCTGATCAGCCAGTTCCTGCCCCAACAGTACGACCGGATCCGGGCCGGCCTGGTAGCGCCCGTCGCCCAGGACCTGGTCATGGACCGCATCCGCGACGTCCTGCGGCCATACGCCCGGGCATGTCAGACCACCGACCGCGAACGACCCGACTCGACTACTGGAGCAGCCGATGACTAGCGCACGAGTTCCCGCCCAAGAAGAGGGCGGCGCAACGATTCTCGAAATCGGACAGCAGCCCGACGCCTGGCGCGAGGTCGCCGGGCGCACAGACCGGCAGGCCGCCGACTTCCTCGGCGCGCTCGTCGCCCGGCCAGATCTTCGGATCGTCCTGACCGGTGCGGGTAGCTCGGCGTTCGCCGGCGACATTGCCGCACCGGCCCTGCGCCGCCACCTCGACCGACGCGTCGATGCCGTCGCGACCACCGACATCGTCGCCAACCCCCTCGACTACCTCGAGCGCCACACCCCCACGCTCCTAGTCTCATTCGGGCGGTCCGGCAACAGCCCCGAGAGCCTCGCGACCACCGCACTGGCCGACGAACTGATAGACGAAGTCTGGCATCTCGTCCTCACCTGCGACCGCGACGGGAAGCTGGGGCGCGCTCACGCCGACCGCGAGAACTCGTTGGTCGTCTACATGCCGGAGCGCACCAACGACGTCGGCTTCGCGATGACGTCGAGCCTGACGTCGATGTTGTTGTCCTGCCTGCTCCTACTGGGACCTGCCGAGCCCCGCGACGGGGACGCCCTCGCCGCCGCCGCCCAGCACGTGGTGGACCTCCAACGGGACATCCGGGCGCTGGCCCGACGGAAGAAGCAACGGTTCGTCTATCTCGGCAGCGGTTCCCTGCAGGGGCTGGCCCAGGAGTCGGCCCTCAAACTGCTCGAGTTGACCGCCGGTGAAGTGGTGACGTACTTCGACTCCCCCCTGGGGTTCCGCCACGGCCCCAAGTCGGTCCTCGACGCGGACACGCTGGTGATCGTCTACCTCTCCAACGATCCCCACACCCGCCTCTACGACCTCGACATCGTCGCGGAGCTCCGCACCCAACTCGGTGAGGACGCTGTAACCGTCCTCAGCACCGAACCCATTCCGGCCCACCTCGGTCCCGCCGTCGTCCTCCCCGGACTCGAGGGGCTCGACGACGCCATGGTCGCGCTGTCCTACCTGGTGTTCGCCCAGTACCTGGCGCTGTTCACCTCGTTGGAATACCGCAAGACACCCGACAACCCGTTCCCGTCGGGCGAAGTCAGCAGGGTCGTCAAGGGCGTCACCATTCATCCGATGGAGCCACGATGACCGCTTCCGCGAAGACATACCTGGGCGTCGACGGAGGCGGGTCGAAGACCGCGTTCGCCCTCATCGACTCCGCCGGTCACGTCCTGGCTCGTGCCAAGGCGCCACCGTCGTACTACTTCAACTCCAACTTCGACGTGGTGGAAGCTGCTCTGGCGCAGGGCATCGCGGAGGTCTGCGGACAGGCGGACATCGACCCGTCGGAGATCACGGCGGCCTTCTTCGGCCTTCCTGGATACGGCGAGGCCAGCGGTGACGTGGCGAAGCTCGACGCCGTTCCGAGTCGGGTCCTCGGCCACGACCGGTACAGCTGCGACAACGACATGGTCTGCGGCTGGGCGGGTTCGCTCGCTGGCGAGGACGGTATCAACGTCATCAGCGGTACCGGCTCCATGACCTATGGCGAGCGCCAGGGCAAGGGACACCGCGCCGGCGGTTGGGGTGAGCTGTTCGGCGACGAGGGATCGGCGTATTGGATTGCCACGCAGGGTCTCAACGCCTTCAGTCGGATGAGCGATGGCCGGCTGGACCGCGGCCCGCTCTACACCCTGCTGAAGGAACGGTTGCAGCTCACCGGCGACCTCGACGTGGTCAGCCTGGTGATCGACACGTGGAGCGGCAATCGCACCTCGGTCGCCGCGCTCGCTACGACGGTCTGCCAAGCCGCCCGCAAGGGGGACGGCGTCGCCTCTGACATTCTCCGCTCTGCCGCAGCCGAACTCGTCACGCTGGTCGATACCACCCGATCGCTGATCGGCTTCACCGAGGCCGAGGTCGTGCCGGTGTCCTACTCGGGCGGGATGTTCTCCGACGACGCCTTCCGGGAACTCTTCGTCACCGCACTGAACGGGCTGCCGGCCAAGTACGACCTGCAACGCCCGTTGCTCGATCCCGCCGTGGGCGCCGCGCTGTACGCCGCCAAGCATCGGGGCGAGCCGCTCAGCCACGCATCCGTTAGTCGGCTTGCCGCCGACACCGAGACTTTCAAAGAGGTGAGGACACCATGACCGATACCCAAGCCACTGGGCATACCCGCAGTTGGATCTTCTACGCGACGCTGCTCATCCTGTTCTGGGGTGTGTGGGGTGCCTTCTCGGCACTCCCCGCGACGAAGTACGGCTACCCCGACGAGATGATCTACTGCATCTGGGCGCTGACGATGATCATTCCTGCGGTGTTCGTACTTCGCGGCCAACGCTGGGACCGACGCCCGGCCGCAACGATCTACGGCCTGCTGATCGGGCTCACGGGAGCCGGTGGCCAACTCCTCCTCTTCCAGGCGCTGACGATGGGTCCGGCCTACCTCATCTTCCCGATCATCTCGATCTCTCCCGTGATCACCGTGGTGATGGCGATGGTGCTGCTGCGCGAACGACTTGCACCGCTGGCAGTCGTCGGCCTCGTCTTGGCGCTGGCAGCCATCGTGTTGTTCACCATCACCGGTGGTGAATCCGAGGGCTCGTCGGGTCCGTGGCTGCTGCTGGCGATCCTGATCTGCGTGGCCTGGGGCGTGCAGGCGTACTTCATGCGCAAGACCGCGACCATCGGCGTCAACGAGGCGACGACATTCGGATGGATGACGATCAGTGGGCTGCTACTCATTCCCGTTGCGTTGATCTCCCTGGGTGGTATCCCCACCGACTTCCCCTGGCAGGCACCGGCATTGACCGCAGGCACCCAGGTGCTCAACGCGATCGGTGCACTCTTCCTCTTGATGGCCCTCGCTAGGGGTAAGGCCTCCATCGTGGCCCCGACGACGAACGCACTCGCGCCTGCGCTCACCGTCATCATCTCGCTGATCGCCTACCAGACCCTGCCCACTCCCTACGGGGCGGCGGGCATCGTGCTGGCCCTGGTCGGCTCGACTCTCATGGTGTACAGCGACGAGAAGCGGGGCGAGGCACTGACCGAAGCGGTGCTCGACCCGACCCCCGCCGAAACCAAGAGCCGCACGTGAAGCCAACGATCGTCATCATCGGCGCGGGCAGCGTCGAGTTCACCCGCGAGCTGCTCGGGGACATCTTCTCGTTTCCCGAACTGACCTCGGTTCGCGTGGTGCTCCATGACATCAATCCCGAACGCCTCGAGACGGCCGAGGCGATCGCACGGGCCACCGCGAGCGCGGCGGGGGCCCAACCCGAGGTGGTCGTGCACGCCGACCGCCGGCGCGCGCTCGCCGGCGCCGACTACGTCATCAACGTCATCCAGGTCGGCATGCACGCGGCGACGTTGCGCGACTTCGAGATTCCCGAGAAGTACGACCTGCATCAGACCATCGGCGACACGATCGGCATCGGCGGCATCTTCCGCGGCCTGCGGACGTTCCCCGTCCTCGCCGGAATCGCCGCGGACATGCAGGAGGTGTGTCCCGACGCGTGGCTGCTCAACTACACCAACCCGATGGCCATGAACGTCACCTACCTGCGGCACGTCGCACCGAAGCTGAAGGTCCTCGGGCTGTGTCACTCGGTGCACTGGACCATGGTGGGGTTGTGCGAGCTCATCGACGTCCCGTTCGACGAGGTGTCCTACTGGTCGGCCGGGGTCAATCACCAGGCCTGGGTACTGCGCTGGGAGCGGGGCGGTCAGAACCTGTATCCGCTTCTGGATCAACGCATCTCCGCCGATCCGGAACTCCGCCGACGGGTCAGGGTGGACATGTACCGCAGGCTCGGCTACTACCCGACCGAGACCAGCGAGCACTCGAGCGAGTACGTTCCGTGGTATCTGCGCCACCCCGGTGAGGTCGAGCGGTTGCGGCTCGACGTCGGCGCCTACGTCCGGATCAGCGAGGCCAACCTCGCCGAGTACGCAAGGGTCCGTTCCGAACTCGCCGGGACCGAGACCCTGGGCATCGACACCGAGTCCACGGAGTACGCCCCGCAGGTGATCCACTCGTTCGAGACGGGGACGCCACGCGTCATCTCCGCCAACGTCGTCAACGACGGCCTGATCACCAACCTGCCCGACGGGGTGGCCGTCGAAGTGCCCACCCTGCTCGACGCCCTCGGCGCCCACCCCACGAAGGTGGGCGACCTTCCGCCGCAGTGTGCTGCGTTGAACCGGGGCTTCCTCAACCCGGTCGAGCTCGCGGTCCGCGCCGCCGTCGACGGCGATCCCCGCCTGGTGCGCGCGGCGGCCATGGTCGACCCGAATACCGCCGCCACCCTGACCGTCGATCAGATCTGGGATCTGTGCGACGACCTGACGATCGCGCACGGCGATCTCCTGCCCGAAGCGCTCCGAACCACGCTCGTGCCATGAGAACCGAACAAGGAGTGTCCGCAATGATCCGATCACGGCTCTGTATTGCATTGGCCGCCATCCTCGCCTTCGTCATGACGGGGTGCGGCGGCGGAGACTCCGCACCATCCGGCCCGACCGAGATCGCGGTGTGGCACGGCTACCAGGACACCGAGGGTGAGGTCTTCAAGGGCCTGATCGACCAGTACAACAAGGACCACCCCGACGTGAAGGTCAGCGAGCTGTACTCCAGCAACGACCTGGTGCTGCAGAAGGTCCTGACCGCCGTGCGAGGCGGCAGCGCACCCGACGTCGCCTACATGTTCGGCTCGTGGTCACCCAACATCGCCCAGATACCGCAGGTCGTCGACATGGCCGACGAGGTGTCGCAGCCCGATTGGAAGTGGGACGACTTCTATCCCGCCGAACGCGAGGCCGCCACGGTGGGCGACAAGGTCGTCGGCGTGCCCGCCCTGGTGGACAATCTGGCGATCGTCTACAACGAGAAGCTGTTCGCCGATGCGGGAGTCGCACCCCCGACGCCGAACTGGACGTGGGACGACTTCCGGGCGGCGGCCGCGAAGCTGACCGATCCGTCGAAGGGCCAGTACGGCTGGCTGATTCCCGCCGACGGCAGCGAGGACACCGTCTGGCACTACCTTCCGATGCTTTGGGAGGCCGGCGGCGACATTCTCACCCCGGACGACGAACACGCCGCGTTCAACTCACCGGCCGGTGTCAAGGCCCTGACGGTCCTGCAGCAGATGGCGGTGACCGACAAGTCGCTGTATCTCGACACGACCAACGAGAACGGACCCAAGCTGATGAACAGCGGCAAGGTCGCCATGCTCATCACCGGACCGTGGGATCTTAGCCAGCTTCCCGACATCTCCTACGGCGTGCAGGTGATGCCCACCTTCGCCGGATCCGACGGCGGCCATCAGACGATCGCAGGCCCGGACAACTGGGTGGTCTTCGACAACGGCGACGAGAAGAAGCGTGCCGCCGTCGACTTCGTCAAGTGGCTGTCGGCGCCCGAGCAGGTCAAGGCATTCTCGTTGGGGACCGGGGATCTACCCATCCGCACCTCGGTGGGCCAGGATCAGTCCGTGCTCACCAAACTGAACGAGAACGTGCCGGGCACGGCGACCTTCGTCGAGAACCTGTCCAACGTGGAGAAGGTCAGGCCCACCGTCGAGAAGTACCCCGACGTGTCCGAGGCGCTGGGGCAGGCCATCGTGTCGGTCATGCTCGGCAAGGATCAGCCCGCGGACGCACTGAACGCCGCCGCCCAGGCCGCTGACGCCGCACTGGCCGAGAAGTAACCCGCGACGTGCCGGCACTGCTGCGACGACTTGGCCGCTCGGATACCGCAGCGGGGTGGGCACTGGCGAGTCCCGCGGCGGTGCTGATCGGCATCTTCGGCCTGCTGCCGGTATTCATGTCGCTGCAGTTGTCGTTCCAGAAGTCGGATCTGCTTCGACCGCAGACACCGTGGGTGGGTCTCGAGAACTATCGAAAGCTGGCTCAGGACCCCGTCTTCGTGGAGGCGATCAAGCACACCATCGTCTACACGGCGCTGTTCGTTCCCGGCACCATGATCGTCGGCCTGCTCGTTGCCGCGGCAATGAACCGGTCGGTGCGCTTCATCTCGGTGTACCGCACGGCCGCCTACATCACCATGGCGGTGTCGACCATCTCGCAGGGAATCATCTTCCTGTGGCTGACCGACCGTGACTACGGCTTGGTCAATGCCGGCCTCAACGCCGTCGGGGTGCCATCCCAGCCGTTCCTCGCGTCGCCGTCGCAAGCCCTGTTCGTGATCGTGGCGATGACGATCTGGGGGTGGACGGGCTTCTCGGTGATCGTGTACCTCGCTGCGCTGCAGGGTGTTCCGGTCGAGTTGCACGAGGCGGCGATGATCGACGGCGCGACCGCGTTCACCCGCTTCCGCACCATCACCGTGCCACTGCTCGGTCCGGCCAACCTGTTCCTCCTCGTCTGGCTGACCATCAACGCGTTGCAACTCTTCGACGAGGTGTATGCCACCACCCGCGGCGGACCGCTGCGGGCCACCACCGTCATCGTCTACTACCTGTGGGACCGCGCCTTCGTGCACTTCGACGCCGGGTACGCCGCGGCCATGGCGTACGCGTTGTTCGTCGTCATCCTGATCATCACCGCCGTGCAGTTTCGGCTCGCCAGGAAGTACGCGTACCAGCCGTGACGACGACACGACTGCCGGTGGGCGAGACCACCACCACACCGCCGCCGCCACCGCCGCGCCGCCGTCGACTACCCCGGCTTCGATTGCCCTTCAGCCCATGGCATCTGGTGCTCATCCCGATGACCTTCATCTTGATCGTGCCGCTGCTGTGGATGCTGGTCACGTCGTTGGAGACCGAGGGTGAGACCAACCGCTTCCCGCCGGTCCTGCTGCCCGAGCGCCCGCGATTCGAGAACTACACCGAGGCGTGGGCCGCGGCGCCGTTCGGCCACTTCTTCATCAACAGCCTGCTCGTCACGTCGGTGGTGCTCGTCAGCAACCTGATCGTGTGCAGCCTCGCGGGATACGCCTTTGCCCGCCTCCGGTTCCTGGGTCGTGGCGCTCTGTTCGTCACGCTGATGGCCACGCTGATGGTGCCCTTCCAGGTGACGATGATTCCGGTGTTCCTCATCGTCAAGTGGTTTGGTGACAACGTCGCCCAGGGCCTCGGCATCGATCACCTCGGCGCGTTGATGCTTCCCAATCTGGCGACGGCATTCGGCATCTTCTTCCTGAGGCAGTTCTTTCAGACGGTACCGGTGGAGTTGGAGGAGGCCGCCCGCGTGGACGGGACGTCACGACTGGGCGTGCTGTTCAAGATCGTGCTTCCGCTCTCATTGCCGGCGATGTCGACCCTGGCGGCGCTGACCGTCCTGACGTCGTGGAACGACTTCCTGTGGCCCTTGATCGTCATCACCTCGCAGGATCAGATGACGATTCCCCTGGGGCTGAGCTACTTTCAGGGCGCCCACCGGGTCAAGTGGCCACTGCTGATGGCGGCGAACGTGATGAGCCTGCTACCGATGCTGCTGGTGTTCGTCGGTGCCCAGCGATACTTCGTGCAGTCGGTCGCCAGTACCGGCATCAAGGGTTGAGGAGCAAAGACATTGGCAGAAGTCGAGTTTCGAGACGTGGTGCGACGCTATCCGGGTGGGCGATCGGGTGACACCGTGGCGCTCAAGGGCCTCAATCTCACCGTTGCCGATGGCGAGTTCCTGATCCTGGTCGGGCCGTCGGGCTGCGGCAAGAGCACCGCCTTGCGTCTGCTCGCCGGCCTGGACAAGCCGACGTCGGGCGAGATCAGGATCGGCGGTTCGGTGGTCAACGGCCTGGCGCCCGGTGAGCGCGACATCGCGATGGTGTTCCAAAACTATGCTCTCTATCCGCACATGACGGTGTACCGCAACCTCGCCTACGGCCTGCGCCAGCGCCGGACCCCGCGAGCGGAGATCGACCGCCGGGTCCGCGAGACGGCCGACCTGCTCGAGATCGGCGAACTGTTGGACCGCAAGCCCGGCCAACTGTCGGGCGGGCAGCGTCAGCGGGTGGCGATGGGACGCGCACTGGTGCGCAAGCCGCAGGCCTTCCTGCTGGACGAGCCCTTGTCGAATCTCGATGCGAAGCTCCGCAATCAGGTGCGCGGTGACCTCAAGCGGTTACACCGCGAACTGCCGGTCACGTCCATCTACGTCACCCACGACCAGGTGGAGGCCATGACGCTCGGGGACCGGCTGTGCGTCATGTCGGGTGGCGAGGTGCAGCAGATCGGCACGACCGACGACATCTACAACCGGCCGGCGAACACCTTCGTCGCGGCCTTCATGGGTAGTCCGCCGATGAACCTGTTGCCTGCCGTCGTTCGGCACGGGACGCTCCTTGTCGGGGAGACGCCAACGACCGAGGTCGCCATGCCGGACGGTCCGGTCACCGTCGGCGTCCGACCGGAGCACCTGCGGTTTCACCCCACCTGCGTCCACGGCATGGTCCCTGCGCGCGTCGACTTCGTCGAGCCGCTCGGGAGCCACGCGCTGCTCACCGCGCTGGTCGACGGTGACACCCGGATGGTCGTGCAAGCCGAGGCGGGCACGGCGTTGGAGCCGGGGACCCGCATCGGGTTGTCGCTACCGCCGGAGCGCACGTACTTCTTCGATGCCACGAGCGGTGAGTCGCTGCGGAGTCACGAGCGCGCGATGCGGTAACTGGCGCCGACGTAGATATGCTGGCTAAGCAAACTTTCGCGCCGGTCGATTTCGATCCGGAAACGGCGAGCTAGACGCCATATCTGACGAGGTCGGCGGCAGTGACCAGACGCTCGTGCTTGGCCGGAAAGTCACGACTCCGGACGGGGTGACGTAGCAGTGACCAGGCCATACGGCCCATGCGGGACCTGACGATCGGGTTGGTATACACGGTGTTCACTCCTGCGGTTCGACTGGCTCACCGTGGGGAAACACTAGCGCATTAACCCCGGCCACCATTAGACACCTGCGATCTGGCTAACACAATGCGACGCGCCGAATAAACGTCCGATGTTTCTGGTGTGGCTGGTGTGGTTTCTGAAGCGTTCAGGCGCCCCAGCAGCCCCACCGACTGTGCGGTTTCATCCGAGACTCGCCGTCAGCGGCGTATGGGAACGCACACTCGCGACGAGAACCGATCGAGTAGCTGCCCCCGTTCGAGCTATCGCTGGGGCGCCGCCGTGGGCCTGATCGGCGCAGGCAACGCCGTCTCGCCCATCAGATACCGGTCGACGCCAGCAGCGGCGGCGCGGCCCTCGGCGATCGCCCACACGATGAGCGACTGTCCGCGACCCATGTCACCGGCCACGAACACGCCGGGCACCGACGTCTGGAAGTCGTCCTTGCGCGCGACGTTGCCGCGATCGGTGAGCTCCACCCGAAGATCGCTAAGCAGACCTGGCTTCTCGGGGCCGACGAAGCCCATCGCCAACAGCACCAGATCGGCGTCCAGGTCGAAGTCACTGCCCTCGACCTTGACGAACTTGCCGTCCTGCATCTCGACCTCGTGCACCTTGAGGCACTGCACGTGGCCATCGGTGCCGACGAACTCCTGCGTATTGACCGAGAAGATGCGCTCGCCGCCCTCCTCGTGGGCCGAGGCCACGCGGTACATCAGCGGGTAGGTGGGCCACGGCGTCGAGGACGCCCGCTCCTCGGGCGGCCGCGGCATGATCTCGAACTGGTACACGCTGGCCGCACCCTGACGGTGCGCGGTGCCCAGGCAGTCGGCACCCGTGTCGCCTCCGCCGATGATGACGACCCGCTTGTCCTTGGCCGTGATCGGTGGCTCACCGTCATCGCCGACGACGGGGTCGCCCTGCTGCACCCGGTTGGCCCAGGGCAGGTACTCCATCGCCTGATGGATGCCCCTGAGCTCGCGGCCCGGGATCGGCAGGTCCCGCCAGTCCGTCGCGCCGCCGGTCAGCACCACGGCATCGAAGTCGTTGCGCAACTGCTCCGCCGTGACGTCGACGCCGACGTCCACCCCGGTCCGGAACTTCGTGCCCTCGGCCTCCATCTGCTCGAGGCGACGGTCGATGTGGCGCTTCTCCATCTTGAACTCGGGGATGCCGTACCGCAGCAGTCCACCGATGCGATCGGCGCGCTCGAAGACGGTGACGTCGTGTCCCGCCCGCGTCAGCTGCTGCGCGGCGGCCAGACCCGCCGGACCCGACCCGACCACGGCGACGCTCTTGCCGGTGAGGCGATCCGGCGGCAGCGGGACCACCCAGCCCTCCGCGAAGGCGTTGTCGATGATCTCGACCTCGACCTGCTTGATGGTCACCGGATCCTGGTTGATGCCGAGCACGCACGACGCCTCGCACGGGGCGGGGCACAACCGCCCGGTGAACTCCGGGAAGTTGTTGGTGGCGTGCAGCCGCTCGATGGAGTCGCGCCAGCGATCCCGGAACACCAGGTCGTTCCACTCGGGGATCAGGTTGCCCAGCGGGCAGCCGTTGTGGCAGAACGGGATTCCGCAGTCCATGCACCGTGCGGCCTGATCCTGCAGGGTGTCGTGGGAGAAGTCCTCGTAGACCTCTTTCCAGTCGCGCAAGCGCAGCGGCACCGGCCGCCGCTGCGGGGTCTCGCGGTGGGTGTGCTTCAGGAAGCCGCGCGGATCAGCCACGAGCCGCCGCCATGATCGCGGTGTCGACGTCTTCACCGTTTCGTTCAGCCTCGGCGATGGCGGCCAGGACCGACCGGTAGTCCCGCGGCATGACCTTCACGAAGTGCTTCAGTTGAGACTCCCAATCGGACAGAATGCGTTGAGCAGGAGCGGAATCGGTCGCATCGACTTGCGCGACGAGCATCCCGTGCAACCAGTCGACGTCATCGTCGTCCAGGTGCTCGAGTTCCACCATCTCGGTGTTGAGGTTGTCGGACAACGTGCCGTGCAGGTCGTAGACGTAGGCGATGCCGCCGGACATTCCCGCGGCGAAGTTGCGACCCGTGGGCCCCAGGATGGCCACCTTGCCACCGGTCATGTACTCGCAGCCGTGATCACCGACGCCCTCCACCACGGCATGGGCGCCGGAGTTGCGGACCGCGAAACGCTCGCCGACCTGACCCCGCAGGAACGCCTGCCCGCTGGTGGCGCCGAAGAGGATCACGTTGCCCGCGATGATGTTGTCCTCTGCCACGAACTCCTCGGGGGCGTCCTGGGACGGGCGCACCACGATCCGTCCGCCAGACAGGCCCTTGCCGACGTAGTCGTTGGCGTCGCCGTACACCCGCAGGGTGATGCCCTTGGGAAGGAACGCGCCGAAGCTATTGCCCGCCGACCCTTCGAACGTGATGTCGATGGTTCCGTCCGGAAGCCCTTGGCCGCCATGGATCTTGGTCAGCTCGTGGCCGAGCATGGTGCCGACCGTCCGATTGACGTTGGCGATCGTGGTGTGGAACCGCACCGGCGTGGCCGAGTCCAGGGCCTCCCGACACTGCGCGATGAGCTGCTGGTCGAGCGCCTTGTCCAGCCCGTGGTCCTGACGCGAACTGCAGTAGAGGTCCTGGTTCATGAACGCCGACTCGGGTTCGTGCAGCACCGGGGACAGGTCCAGCTTGTGGGCCTTCCAATGCTCGGCCGCCCGCTGGGTGTCCAACGCCCCCACCTGCCCGACCATCTCGTTGACGGTGCGGAAGCCCAACTGCGCCATCAATTCTCGCACCTCTTCAGCGATGAACTTGAAGAAGTTCTCGACGAACTCCGGCTTGCCGTTGAACCGCTCGCGCAGCAGGGGGTTCTGCGTGGCCACGCCCACCGGACAGGTGTCGAGGTGGCATACCCGCATCATGATGCAGCCCGCGACCACCAGCGGTGCGGTGGCGAAGCCGAACTCCTCGCCACCGAGCAACGCGGCGACGACGACGTCGCGGCCGGTCTTCAGCTGGCCGTCGACCTGCACCACGATCCGGTCGCGAAGTCCGTTGAGCAGCAACGTTTGTTGCGTCTCGGCCAGACCCAGTTCCCAAGGGGCGCCAGCATGCTTCTGCGAGGTGAGCGGGGTAGCGCCGGTCCCACCGTCGTGGCCTGAGATCAGCACCACGTCGGCGTGCGCCTTGGACACGCCTGCGGCAACCGTGCCGACCCCGTTCTCGGAGACGAGCTTGACGTGCACGCGCGCACTGGGATTGGCGTTCTTCAGGTCGTGGATCAGCTGCGCGAGATCCTCGATCGAGTAGATGTCGTGGTGCGGGGGCGGCGAGATCAGCCCGACGCCCGGCGTGGAGTGCCGCACCTCGGCGACCCACGGGTACACCTTGTGACCTGGAAGCTGACCGCCCTCACCGGGTTTCGCTCCCTGTGCCATCTTGATCTGGATGTCGGTGCAATTGGTCAGGTAGTGACTGGTGACCCCGAACCGACCCGAGGCCACCTGCTTGATGGCACTGCGGCGCCAGTCGCCGTTCGGTTCGCGGTCGAAGCGATCTACGGACTCGCCGCCCTCGCCCGAGTTCGATCGCCCACCGAGGCGATTCATCGCGATGGCAAGGGTCTCATGGGCTTCGGCCGAGATCGAGCCGTAACTCATTGCGCCCGTAGAGAACCGCTTCACGATCTCCGCGACGGACTCGACCTCGTCCAACGGCACCGACGGGCGGAAATCGTCGCGGAACTTGAAAAGGCCGCGCAGAGAGGCAAACCGCTCGCTCTGGTCGTCGACCAGCTTGGTGTACTCCTTGAAGATCGAGTACTGGCCGGTGCGCGTGGCGTGCTGCAGCTTGAAGACGGTGTCGGGATTGAAGAGGTGATACTCGCCCTCACGACGCCATTGGTACTCGCCGCCGACCTCGAGCTCGCGATGCGCGCGCTCGTCCGGGCGGTCCAGATAGGCCAGCGCGTGGCGGGTCTCGACGTCGGCGGCGATGTCGTCGAGATCGATGCCGCCGACCGGGCAGTTCAACCCGGTGAAGTACTCGTCGAGCACCGACTGGCTGATGCCGATCGCTTGGAACAGCTGCGCGCCGGTGTAGGACGCCAGCGTCGAGATGCCCATCTTGGACATCACCTTCAGCACGCCCTTGCCCGCGGCCTTGGTGTAGTTGGCCTTGGCCTGATCACTGCTGATGTCGGCGATGACACCTCTGTCCACCATGTCCTCGATGGACTCGAAGGCCATGTACGGGTTGATGGCAGCGGCTCCGAAGCCCACGAGTGCGGCCATGTGGTGCACCTCGCGGGCGTCGCCGGCCTCGACGACGAGCCCGACCTGGGTGCGGGTGCGGTCGCGCACCAGGTGGTGATGCACGGCCGACACGCTCAGCAGCGAAGGGATCGGCGCGAGCGACTCGTTGGACTCGCGGTCGGACAGCACGATGATGCGGGCGCCGTCGCGGATGGCGGCCGACACCTTCGCGCGGACGTCGGCGAGCGCCTCTCCCAGCCCCTGGCCGCCCCTGGCGACCGGATACAGGCAACGGATGACCGCCGCGCGCAGCCCGTGCTTGTGACCGCGGATCTCGTGGTCGGGGTCGACGCAGATGAGCTTCGACAGTTCGGCGTTGCGCAGGATCGGGTTCGACAACACGATCTGGCGGCACGAGTCCGCGTTCGGATTCAGCAGGTCGCCCTCCGGGCCGACGGTGCCCTGCAGGCTGGTCACGACCTCTTCGCGGATGGCGTCCAGCGGCGGGTTGGTCACCTGCGCGAACAGCTGCTGAAAGTAGTCGTAGAGCATCCGGGGCCGCGCGGAGAGCACGGCGACCGGGGTGTCGGTGCCCATCGAGCCGAGAGCCTCGGCCCCGGAGCGCGCCATGGGCGCGACCAGCAGGTTGAGCTCCTCGTAGGTGAAGCCGAACGCCTGCTGCCTCATCACCACGCGGTGGTGCGGCATGCGCACGTAGTCACCGGGCGGCAGGTCTCCGAGATGGAACAGTCCCTTGTCCAGCCATTCCTGGTAAGGCTTCTCGGCCGCCAGCTCGGCCTTGACCTCCTCGTCGGAGACGATGCGGCCCTGCGCGGTGTCCACCAGGAACATGCGACCGGGCTGCAGGCGCATCTTGCGCACCACCGTCGACGGATCCAGGTTCAGCACGCCGGCCTCCGACGCCATCACGACGAGGCCGTCCTTTGTGACCCAGATCCGGGACGGGCGCAGACCGTTGCGGTCGAGCACCGCGCCGATGACGGTGCCATCGGTGAAGCACACCGCCGCGGGGCCGTCCCACGGCTCCATCAGCGAGGAGTGGTACTCGTAGAAGGCCCGGCGGGCGGGGTCCATCGACTCGTGTCGCTCCCACGCCTCGGGGATCATCATCAGCACGGCATGGGGCAGGCTGCGGCCGCCGAGATGCAGCAGTTCGAGCACCTCGTCGAAGCGGGCGGTGTCCGACGCGCCAGGGGTGCAGACCGGGAAGATCTTGTCGACGTCGGAGTAAGACCCGAAGACGTCGGTCCGGATGAGCGCCTCGCGCGCTCGCATCCAGTTCTCGTTACCGGTGACGGTGTTGATCTCACCGTTGTGGGCGACGCGCCGGAACGGATGCGCCAGCGGCCACGACGGGAACGTATTCGTCGAGAACCGCGAATGCACGATGCCCAGCGCGCTGGTCAGCCGCTCGTCCTGCAGGTCCAGGTAGAACGCCTTCAGCTGCGGCGTGGTCAACATGCCCTTGTAGACCAGCGTCTGGCCCGAAAGGCTTGGGAAGTAGACGGTTTCGCGCCCCGGCCCGTCCTGACCCGGGCCCTTGGTGCCCAGCTCGTGTTCGGCGCGCTTGCGCACCACGTAGGCGCGACGCTCGAGGTCCATGGGGTCGGCGCTCGCCCCCTCGCCATGGCCGATGAACGCCTGGCGGAACGTCGGCATCGCGTCGCGTGCCAGGGCGCCGAGCGAGGAGTCGTCGATGGGCACGTCGCGCCAGCCGATGAAGGTCAGACCCTCGGCCTCGACGATCTTTTGCACCGACTCGCACGCCGCGGCCGCATCGCGCGACGACTGCGGCAGGAACGCGATGCCGGTGGCGTAGCTGCCCGGTTCGGGAAGCTCGAAGTCGACTACCGCGCGGAGGAAGTCGTCGGGGACCTGCAGCAGGATCCCGGCGCCGTCGCCGGTGTTCGGTTCTGCGCCCTGGGCCCCACGGTGCTCCATGTTGAGCAGCGCGGTGATGGCCTTGTCGACGATGTCGCGGCTGCGTCGGCCATGCATGTCGGCCACCATCGCCACGCCACAGGAGTCGTGCTCATAAGCAGGGTTGTAGAGACCCTGCCCAAGTCCATGGTCGCTCGGCGCCATTCCCACCTACCCTCTTCTGCCACACCTCACGGGAAGCCTGATGCTGGCAACCGTCGTGGACGGTTGCTGCCGGCGGGCGATGGGTCTGTCTGCGTGCAGCACTGAACGACGGAACTTGCTCCACTCGCCACGAGTGGTGAAACGATATGACAAACCCCGCCTGACATGCCAACTTAGTCAACCCTAACCGGGCCCCGAGGGCACGTGCCGCAGGACGGTCCCCGGGATCGGTGACGACGACGAAATCCGTTGTTGGGGTGAATCAGTGGCGTGCATCCGGACCCCGAAGCCTCTCGGCGTCGATTTCACCGTACTGCCATGATCCTTACGTCTGATTTGCCATAACCCAGTATCCAGCGCCGTGAGCTGCTCATACAGCTCTGCGAGAATTTGCTGCAAAGCCTGATCGGATTCTTAGGCATCGCGATCGCGCCCCGCTGTGCCGCCAGCCGGGCGACGTACTTCACCTCGCGCCGACCATCGAGGCGCCCACGGTCGACGACGAGGAGCCCGGCGGGCCGTACGGTGTTGCCCAACAGCAGATTTCCCGCGGCGCACCGCGTGACGCGCTGACCGCTCCACCACCGGCGCCGTGACGGCCGGGTGCGGATTGCCGTCGCACCCCCTGCGCAGCGCCCACGCGCACGAGGGAAGCTGATCGGCGATGCGCCACCCAACGAACACTCCCATCGGCAGGTTCCGGATCGAGACCGACGAGGAGACACCCGCCCGCTGCGTGGCGAGCCTGCCCGTGTCCGGGCTGGCAAACCCCCTCACCGGAACCCAGGGACTGGGCCCCCTGGCCGTGCTGGTCGATCACGTGGCCGGGCTGGTCAACCACTTCCGACGCACCGACGACGAGTGGACCGTCACCAGTGAGCTGTCGCTGGAACTGACGCCCACCTGCGCGGCGACGATCGCCGACCACCCGGACACGCCGGTGATCGGCACCGCCCGGCCGGTCGGTTCCAGGTCCGTGACCGCGCTCGGAGAATGCGACCTGGCCGTCGGCGCAACGATCGTCGGGACCGGGACCGTGCGGTCCTATTACGTTCAAGCGCCGGCTCGGCTCGCCGCGTGGCCGACCGATGACGGCGGGGAGGCCGTCAAGACCGGGCTGGCCGCGATCATGGCCACCGGGGGCCCCTACCGGGAGGGCGCCGCTCACGTGCTGCCGCAGGGCTTCGACCCGGCGTTGAACAACAGCATCGACGTCATCCACGGCGGGATCGCCTCGGCCGGACTCGAAGCCGTCGCCTCGGCGGCGGTCAACGCCGATCGTGCCGCCGACCCGCTGGCCACCGCGTCGCTGCGCGTGAACTTCCTGCGGCAGTTCTTCGCAGGTGACCAATCCCGTTACGTCGGAACCGCATTGCGGGTGGGACGTCGCAGCGGAGTGGCCGACGCGCAGGCCGTCGGCAGCGACGGCAAGGTCGCCATCGTCGCGCGGTTGACCGCGTACCGCTGCTAGCATCCGCAAATGCCCATGGCGCGCGACACCGGCGGCTGGGTGGGCGCCTTCGTCCGCAACTCGGGCTACCTGCGCAAGTGGTTGATCCTCGGCATCTCCATCGGCGTCATCGCCGGGCTCGGTGCCGTGGTGTTCTACCTCGCCCTCGACTACGCGGGCCGCTTCCTGCTCGGCGACCTCGGCGGCTACCGACCGCCCACCGCTGCCGCCGAGGGTGGCGATCGAGGGTCGACGGGTTTCGACCGGGCCTGGGCGATCCCCCTGGTGACCTTTGGCGGCGCGCTGGTGTCGGCCTTCATCGTCGCCAAGTTCGCACCGGAGGCCGAGGGGCACGGCACCGACAGTGCGATCGAGGCGGTGCACACCGACCCGCGGTCCATCCGGGCGCGTGCGGTGCTCGTCAAGATGGTGTCCAGCGCGCTGACCATCGGCTCCGGCGGATCAGCGGGCCGTGAGGGACCGACCGCGCAGATCTCCGCCGGCTTCGGTTCACTCCTCGCCAGGCGTCTGGACCTCTCGGACGTCGACGGGCGCGTCGCGGTGTCGTTGGGCATCGGGTCGGGTATCGGCGCCATCTTCGGTGCGCCATTGGGCGGCGCGGTGCTGGCCGCGTCGATCGTCTACCGCGAGGACTTCGACTATCGCTCGCTAATCCCCGGCTTCATCACCTCGGGCACCGCGTACGCCATCTACGGCGCCTTTCTCGGCTATGACCCGCTGTTCGGCTTCGTCGCCCCCGATTATCGGTTCAATCCCACCCAACTCGGATGGTTCCTGGTCATCGGAATCATCTCCGCGGCCGTCGGTTACCTCTATGCGCGGGTGTTCTACGGCACCGTGGCACTGACGCGCCGCCTGCCAGGGAACAAGGTGATCAAGCCCGCGATCGGAGGCCTGCTGGTCGGCCTGCTGGCTCTGCCCATTCCGCAGATCCTGTCCAGCGGCTACGGCTGGGTGCAGCTGGCGTCGGCAGAGGACACCCTCGCGGCGATTCCGCTCTGGATCGTGCTGATCCTGCCGTTCGCCAAGATCCTCGCCACCTCGCTGTCCATCGGCACCGGCGGTTCCGGTGGCATCTTCGGCCCCGGGATGGTGATCGGCGGGTTCGTCGGCGCCGCTATCTGGAGGCTGGCCGATCTCGCCGGTATGCCCGGGATTCCCTCTGGCCCAGGGGTATTCGTGGTCGTGGCGATGATGGCCTGCTTCGGCAGCGTCGCGCATGCGCCCCTCGCGGTGATGATCATGGTGGCCGAGATGACCGGGTCCTTCTCAGTCCTCCCCGGGGCAATGATCACCGTCGGCATCGCCTACCTCCTGATCACCCGCAGCAGCGTGTCGATCTACCAGTCCCAACGGCTGAATCGGGAGAGTGCCGAAGCCGAGCGGCGGGGTGAGCCGCGGATCACCAGGGACGAGTTCGAGTAGATGACCGAACCGGTGCCCGTGTTCGATGGCTTCCCCGAGACCGCGCTCGACTTCTACGACGACCTCGAGGTCGACAACACCAAGTCGTTCTGGACGGCGAACCAGGACGTCTACGTACGGTGCGTGAAGGCGCCGATGACCGCGCTGTGTGCCGGTCTGGAATCAGAGTTCGGCCCCGCCAAGGTCTTTCGCCCATTTCGCGATGTCCGGTTCGCCAAGGACAAGACGCCGTACAAGACGCATCAGGGTGCCTTCGTCGGAGCCGGCCCCGCCTGCGGCTGGTACGTCGAGATCGCGGCCCGCGGCGTCCGCACCGGTGCCGGTTTCTATGACGCCAGCAGGGATGACCTCGCCCGCATCCGGGCGTCGATCGTCGACGAGTCCGGTGGCAAGCAGCTGCAACGGATCCTGACCAAACTGACGAAGGCCGGCTTCACCGTCGGCGGTGACCGGCTCAAGACCGCACCACGCGGATACGACGCCGACCACCCACGCATCGAGTTGCTGCGGCACCGTTCCCTGACGGTCGGCAAGGAATACGGCTTCGAGCCGATCATTCATAGCGCCGACCTCCTCGGTGCCGTGCGCGCGGACTGGACGGCCACCCGGCCGCTGGTCGACTGGCTCAGCGCACGCCTTGGATGACGACAAGATCAAGATTCACCGAACACGCCTCACTTCGGCGCCACGCCATGCGATCCTCTGCTCGGACGCTTCAGTTCAGAGGCGCCAAGGGAGGCTCGTGGTCATGACAACACCAACGATGTTCCATCGCCTGGCAGCGGAGCTCATCGGGACGTTCTGGTTGGTCCTCGGCGGTTGTGGCGCTGCGGTATTCGCGGCCGACCCGGCCGGTGACAAGTCGGTGGGCATCGGGTTCCTCGGCGTCTCGCTCGCCTTCGGCCTGACCGTGCTCACCGGCGTGTACGCGTTCGGCACCATCTCCGGCGGACACTTCAACCCGGCCGTCACGCTGGGCGCCGCGCTGGCCAAGCGGGTGGAGTGGAAGGCCCTGCCCGCGTACTGGATCACCCAGGTCGTCGGCGGGCTGCTCGCCGGGCTCGTGATCTACGTGATCGCCAACGGCCGGGCGGACTTCGAACCCACGGGCGCCATGGCGGCCAACGGCTACGGCGAGCACTCGCCGTTCGGCTACTCGATGGTCGCGGTGTTGATCACCGAGGTACTACTAACGTTCATCTTCCTTCTGGTGATCCTCGGCGCCACCGATGATCGGGCCCCAAAGGGCTTCGCGGGCTTGGCAATCGGATTGACCCTGACGCTGATCCACTTGATCTCCATCCCGATCTCCAACACCTCGGTGAACCCCGCGCGCTCGACCGGGGTGGCCTTCTTCAACGGCGACGGGGCACCGGCCCAGCTGTGGCTGTTCTGGTTGGCCCCGTTGGTCGGCGCGGCGATCGCGGGGGTGGCCTATCCATACCTGTTCGGCCGCAACGAGGAACTGGCCGATCGCCCCGTCCGCGACGACGCCCTGGACGAGGCGGCCGCAGAATGACGAAGGCCCGCACCTCTCGGTGCGGGCCTCGATCAGGAATTCGGGTTACTTCGACTTGCCGTTTCGGGCGCTCCGGCCGTTCTTGGCGGACTTCGCCGCGCCCTTCTCCGTGGTCTCACCCTCGGTGATCAACTGGCCACCCGAGTTCTCCAGGTGCGCGCGCACGAACCACTGGAACTTCTCCAGTTCGGCGGCGTGCCCGATGAGCATGTCGTTGGTGATGGGGTCGGGCTCGTCGGTGGCCTCGATCGCCTCACGAGTGCTGGAGATCACGCCGTTGTAGACGACGTCCAGCGCGGCGAGGTGCGCCTGCACGGTGTCCCGCTCGATCGAATAGTCATCCCAGGTGCGGTCTTTGATGATCGCGCCGGGCGTGCCCTTCGGCGACCCGCCGAGGGTGGCGATCCGCTCGGCAACCTCGTCGGCGTAACCGCGGACCAGCTCGACCTGCGGGTCGATCATCTCGTGAACGCCGATGAAGTTCGGGCCGACGACGTTCCAGTGGATGTGCTTGAGCGTCAGGTGCAGGTCGTTGTAGGCGCTCAACTGCTTCTGCAGCAGGGTGGCAACGTCCTTGCCCTCTTTGGCCGACATTCCGGGCACGGTGAATTGGGTCATGGTTAAGCTCCTTCGATTTGACTCCCCGATGTCCTACCCGCCCGGGGCGGCGATTAACCCTCGCTAGAGGCTGCGCAGATCCGGGATGGACCGCCGCGCACCGAAGCGCGGGTTGCGTGCCAGGCCGCTGACCTCCAGCAATCGCACGGCGCGGTACCGATGTGGTCGCATCGGTTCCAACAGCTCGACCATCTCCTCGTCGTCGATCCGGTGGCCCAGAAGCGTCGAGCCGACCACGTTGGAGAGGTGGTAATCGCCGATCGACAGCGCGTCGGCGTCACCCCAGGCCCGCTGCGCGACCTCGGCGGCGGTCCACACCCCGGCCCCCGGCAGCGTCATCAACGCCGCCCTAGCGTCCGCGGCGGGGCGGGACGACAGCCGCTCGAGCGAGTCCGCGCGATGCGCGCAGGCGACCACCGTCCGCGCCCTGCCGGGGTCGACGTTGGCGAGATGGAACTCCCACGACGGGATGCGCCGCCACACGTCGGCGGGAGGGGGCACGCGCATGCGGGCCGGAGCGGGTCCCGGAGCGGGCGTACCGAACTTCGCCACCAGCAGGCGCCAGGCCCGGAACGCGTCCTTGCCCGCGACCCGCTGCTCGAGGATCGCGGGCACCAGGGCTTCCATGACGCGGTCCGTACGGCCGAGGCGTAGATGGGGCACGCGACGGTACGCGGCCGCGATCGTCGGCTCCTCGGGCATGAACCCGGCCGCGTCGTCGTGCATGCCCAACAGCGCGGGCAGGCGCTCGACGAACTCCTCGGCCCCGTCACCCCACGCCTCGCAGTCGACGGTGACGCGGCCCGACGTCACCATTCGCGCGGTCACCGGTCCGCTGGGCAGCAGGCTGGTCTTCCAGATCGCGCCCTCGACCAGTTGGTAGCAGGGGTCACCGGCGCCGCGACGCTGCGGTGACAGCGTCATCGCCGGGCTGGCGGGCCCCCTCCGATCCGCACCGAAGTCGACGCTGCGCGTCACGCCGGTGGAACTGGGCACCGCCAAAGGTTAGGCCGGATCGGGCTCAGGCGACGGTGACGTCGGCCTTGGTCGCGTAGAACGCCACGTGACCGGCGATCTCGGCGACCGCCGGGTAGGGCTGCTCGTAGGTCCAGATCGCATCGGCGACGGTGTTTCCCGCGGCGTCCACGTCGTAGTACTTGGCCTCGCCCTTGTACGGGCAGTAGGTGGTGGTGTCACTGCGCGTCAGCACCGTCGGCGAGACGTCGGCGAGCGGTACGTACTGCACCGCGGGGTACGTCGACTCCTGCAGGGTCAACGCGGCGTCGGTCTCGGCGACGACTTCGCCGTTCACCCGGACGACGACGTGTCGGCCGGTCGGCGTGACGGTGATGGGATGGCTGGCGGTGGGCTCGTGAACGGTGCGATCGGTCATGTAAGGCCAACGTACGCGGAGCGGGCCCTGGTTCCTGGTCCGGAGCGACCCGAATACGGGAACGGCTGGCTACGATCACCGCATGAGCGAACCCTCGGCCCAGGCCTCGGTCACCATCGCCGCAAGCTGCGCCGACGTCTACGCAATCATCACCGATCTCCCGACGATGGCGACGCTCGCCGAGGAGACCTCCGCGATGGAGTGGGTCGACGGTGACGCCGCCCGCCCCGGCGCGGTGTTCAAGGGTCGTAACAACAACGGCGGCAAGTCGTGGACCACCAAGTGCACGGTCACCCACGCCGAGCCCGGCCGGGTGTTCGCGTTCGACGTCAAGAGCGCCATCATCCCGGTGGCCCACTGGCGGTACGACATCGAGCCCGTCGACGGCGGGTGCCGCGTCACCGAGCAGACGTGGGACCGCCGGCCCGCGTGGTTCCGCAAGCCCGCCGGACTGGCCACGGGGGTGAGCGACCGCACCGGCGCGAACGCCAAGCACATCGAGGTCACGCTCCAGCGTCTGAAGACCAGGGCCGAGACCGCCTGAGATACCGAGTTCAGGGCCGCCCGGTGATCAGGTCGGCGACACCGGCGATCGGCGACGTGGTGGCGCGGCCGCCGGACTCGTGTCGGTCGGCGACCTTGTACGCGACGTAGAGGCTGCGGACGCCGAGCCACCGCAACGGTTCGGGCTCCCAGGTCTTCGAACGGTGAGCCACCCAGGGCATCTCGGTCAACGGCGTCTTCTCCTCGCGCACCAGATCGGCGAGCGTGCGCCCGGCCAGATTGGTCGCGGTGACACCGTGGCCGACGTAGCCACCGGCCCAGCCGAGACCCGTGGCCCGGTCCAGGTCGACACCCGCCGACCAGTCCCGCGGGACGGCGAGTACACCGCACCAACCGTGGGCGATCGGTACGTCGCGCACCTGCGGCAGGACGTCGTGCAACACCTCGGCGAGATGCCGGATCGTACGGCCGGGAACCTTGCCGTCGACGTCGGTCCGCGAGGCGAAGCGGTAGGGCACACTGCGCCCGCCGATGGCGATGCGGTCATCGACGGTGCGCTGGGCGTAGAAGAACCCGTGCGCCATGTCGCCGACCGTTTCGCGGCCGTCCCAGCCGATGGAGTCCCACACCTCGGGGCTGATGGGCTCGGTGGCGATCATCGAGCTGTTCATCGGGAGCCACCGCCGTTTCAGGCCGGGCAGCGCCGCCGTGAAGCCCTCGGTGGCGCGCAACACGATGGGCGCCTTGACGGTGCCCCTGGCAGTCGTGGCTCGGCCCGGGGCGATCTCCGTGACCGGCGTCTGCTCGTAGATCTGCACGCCGAGCGCCTCGACGACGTCGGCGAGTCCCCTCGCCAGCGCTGCGGGCTGGATCCGGGCGCAGTGCGGCGTGTGATAAGCCGCCACCACGCGGGAGAACCGAATCCGTTGCGCCGCTTCGGTCGTCGTCAGCTCGGTGAGCCCGTCGACACCCCATTCGCGTTCCTCGGCGAGCTCGGCGGCGAGCCGCTTCGCCTGGGCGGGGTTGCGGGCGATCTGCATGGTGCCGCCCTTGACGATGCCTGCGTCGATCCCCTCGCGCGCAGCGACGTCCGCGACCTCGTCGACCGCGTCGTTGAGCGCCCGCTGCCAGTCGAGCACGCTCTGGCGGCCATGCTGGCGAGCCATGGCGTGGCGGTCACCGGGCGCCAGCCCCGACAGCCAGCCGCCGTTGCGACCCGAGGCGCCGAAGCCCGCGAACCGCGCTTCGAGAATGGTGATGCGCAGCGAGGGGTCGGCCCGCTTGAGGTAGTAGGCGGTCCACAGCCCGGTGTAGCCGGCCCCGACGATGCACACGTCGGCGTCGCGGTCGCCGGGCAGCCACGACCGGGGCGAGGGCATCTTGTCGAACCAGTGCGAGATGTGACCGTTCACGGGAGACACCCCAAGAGTCTGGCAGGGCGGCGACATCGTCCGCACCCCGCGGCTTCGGAACCGCCCGGACCGGGTATTTCTCCCGGGTGGGTGAGACGAACAACCGTGACCTCGGGGCCACCGACAGTCCCCTGGAGGACGAGCTCGAGGACGCCTTCGTCCGCATGATCGGCGAGGGCACCCAGCGTTTGCACCGGACGTGGCGCGAGGTGCTGGTGACGGGATTCGTCGGCGGCACCGAGGTCGCCATGGGGGTGCTGGCCTACCTCTCGGTCTCGTACGCGACCCACGACCCGCTGCTGGCCGGGTTGGCGTTCTCCATCGGTTTCCTCGCGCTGCTGCTGGGCCGCAGCGAATTGTTCACCGAGGGATTCCTGATCCCCGTCACCACCGTGGTGGCCAAGCGCGCGAGCGTCGCTCAGCTGGCCAAACTATGGTCCGGGACGTTGTTGGCCAACCTGCTCGGTGGCTGGGTGATCATGTGGCTGATCATGACGGGGTTCCCCAAGCTGCACGACGAGGCCGTCGAGTCGGCCACGCACTTCATTGCGGCGCCCATCACGGCGCAGACCGTCGCCCTGACGTTGCTCGGCGGCATGGTGATCACGCTGATGACCCGCATGCAGCACGGCACCGATTCGATGGTCGGCAAGATCGCCGCCGCCGTCGCCGGCGCCTTCCTCCTGGCCGGTCTGCAGATGTTCCACTCGATCTTGGACTCGCTGCTGATCTTCGGCGCACTGTTCACCGGTGACGCCCCGTTCGGCTATCTGGATTGGCTGAGCTGGTTCTGGTACAACCTGCTCGGCAACATGCTCGGCGGCCTCGGCCTGGTCACACTCCTGCGGCTCTTACGGAGCAAGGAACGGCTGGAGGAGGAGCGCGACGAGGCGGACTCCTCCCCTCCGGGAGACGCTCCCGAGGGCTGACCGACACGCCCGCGACGGCGATCGGGCAGGCTGGTCCTCACGATGACGATGGCCCCTCCCCTGCTGGACCCCACCGACCTGGCGGCGCTGCGCGCCAAGGGCGCCGATGCCGACGACCTGTTCGCCTCGTTCGCCGCCTGGGCGGAGGCCAGTGGCACGGTGCTCTACCCGGCGCAGGAGGAGGCGCTGATCGAGCTGGTCAGCGGCGCGAACGTCATCTTGGCCACCCCGACCGGTTCCGGCAAGTCCCTGGTGGCCACCGGCGCGCTGTACGCCGCGCTGGCTCGCTCTTCTGCAGGGCACGGCGGCAGCTTTTACACCGCACCCATCAAGGCCTTGGTCAGCGAGAAGTTCTTCGCCCTGTGCGACGTGTTCGGCGCGGCCAACGTCGGCATGCTCACCGGGGACGCGTGCGTCAACGCCGGAGCGCCGATCATCGCGTGCACCGCCGAGGTGCTTGCCAACATCGCTTTGCGCGAGGGCGCGTCCGCCGACATCGGGTTGGTCGTGATGGACGAGTTCCACTTCTACGGCGACCCGGACCGCGGCTGGGCCTGGCAGGTCCCGCTCCTCGAACTCCCGAGGGCCCAGTTCCTCTTGATGTCCGCCACGCTCGGTGACGTCACGTTCCTGCGCGATGACCTCACCCGCCGCACCGGCCGGCCGACGGCGCTGGTCGCCAACGCCGAGCGCCCCGTTCCGCTGCACCACTACTACGCGACGACGCCGATGCACGAGACGATCCAGGACCTCCTCGACACCAAGCAGGCGCCGATCTACGTCGTCCACTTCACCCAGGCGTCGGCACTCGAGCGGGCGCAGGCGCTGATGAGCGTGAACGTCAGCACCAAGGAGGAGAAGGCGGCGATCGCCGAACTCATTGGTGCCTTTCGCTTCTCGTCGGCCTTCGGGTCCACCCTGTCGCGGTTGGTGCGACACGGCATCGGGGTGCACCACGCCGGAATGCTGCCCAAGTACCGCCGACTGGTCGAGCAGCTGGCACAGGCCGGGCTGCTCAAGGTCATCTGCGGTACCGACACCCTCGGCGTCGGCATCAACGTGCCCATCCGGACCGTCGTCTTCTCGGCGTTGTCGAAGTACGACGGCACCCGCACGCGACTGCTCAACGCCCGCGAATTCCACCAGATCGCGGGCCGTGCCGGACGGGCCGGCTACGACACCGCCGGCACCGTCGTCGTCGAGGCACCCGAGCACGAGGTGGAGAATCTCAAACAGTTCGCCAAGGTTGCCGACGATCCGAAGAAGCGCCGGAAGTTGGTGCGCCGCAAGGTACCCGAGGGTATGGTGCCGTGGAGCGAGAAGACTCAACTACGGCTCGTCGAGGCCACCCCCGAACCGTTGACCAGCAACATGCGGGTCTCGACGGCGATGATCCTCGACGTCGTCGACCGTCCCGGCGACCCGTTCGTCGCGATGCGGCGACTGCTCACCGACAACCACGAACCACGCAAGCGACAACTGCGGCACATCCGCGAGGCGGTCGGCATCGCCCGCTCGCTGCTGCAGGCCGGAGTGCTCGAACGGCTCGACGAGCCCGAGGCCGACGGACGCCGCTACCGGCTGACGGTCGACCTGCCGCCGGACTTCGCCCTGAACCAGCCGCTGTCCACGTTCGCGCTCGCCGCGATCGACGTGCTCGACCCCGCGTCGGATACCTATGTGATGGACGTCGTCTCGGTGATCGAAGCGACGCTGGAGGACCCGCGGCAGATCCTGTCTGCACAGTTGAAGAAGGCCAGGGGCGAGGCCGTGGCCGCGATGAAGGCCGAGGGCATCGAGTACGACGAACGGATGGCGCTGCTCGACGAGGTCACCTATCCGAAACCTCTCGCGGACGTGCTCGAACACGTCTTCGCGCTGTACCTGCAGAGCAACCCGTGGGCCGCGGACGGTCAGCTGTCGCCGAAGTCCATCGTGCGCGAGATGTGGCTGGGGGCCTTCACCTTTCGTGAGTACGTCAGCGTCTACGGGCTGACCCGCTCCGAGGGAGCCGTCCTGCGCTACCTCTCCGATGCGTTCAAGGCGCTGCGGTCCGGCGTCCCTGCGGCGGCACGCACCGAGGAGGTGACCGACGTCGTCGAATGGCTCGGCGAGCTCGTCCGCCAGGTGGACTCGAGCCTGCTCGACGAATGGGAGCAGCTGACCAGTCCGGATCAGCCGCTGGACGCGCCGGTGGCCGTGCCCGCCCGCCCTCGTCCGATGACCGGCAACGAGCGGGCGTTCACCGCGATGGTCCGCAACGCGCTCTTCCGTCGGGTGGAGTTGTTCGCCCGCGGCCGCTGGTACGACCTCGGGGAGCTGGACGGCGGTTCCGGTTGGACGTCGGAACGCTGGGCCGAGGTCGGGCGGGAGTACTACGACGAGCACGACGACGTCGGTACCGGCGCAGACGCGCGTGGACCGGCGCTATTGATCATCGACCGTCAACCCGACGTGTGGAACGTGCGTCAAATCCTGGACGACCCTGCCGGAGACCATGATTGGGGCTTGGACGTCGTGGTGGACCTGACCGCATCCGACGAGGAGGGTGTCGCGGTGCTGCGCGTGGAGGACGCCGGGCGCAGAGACTGACCCCGAGCTAGGGGCGTTCGCCGCGCAGTTAGGGGAGAAATACCCTGTCCAGTCGGCCGCGGCGTGGGCAACGTTGACCGCGTTGCTAGACATCGTGGCCGACGAGGGGAGGGGTTCATCGTGCGAATCCAACGGTTTGGGGTGGCGGCCCTCAGTGCTGCGGGTGCCGCGGCGGCACTCCTCGCTTCGCCGGGCGCAGTCGCGGACTCCTGCGATCCCGCGGTCACCGTCTGTCAGGGCGGCGACGCTCAATCAGGTGACGTCCAATCAGGTGGCAGCTCAGCGGATTACTCGCCGACGGTGTCCGCTCCGGACGAGCAATACCCCTATGACAACGAGTGGTACTTCAATCCCGCCGGCGGCAGTACGGCGCTGCAGACCGACCGCGGTTCCAGCAGTGGCGGCGGTGGCGGCGGTGGCGGTGGTGGCGGTGGACGCCGCTGACGTCCGCATCGGTTCAACGCCAATCACCGCTTGCCCCTTGGGCTCACGACTCTAGGAGATCGAGACATGTCGTCACCAACGCATTCCGTGCGCCGCGCACTAGCCACCGCGATTGGAGCCGGTGCGATCGCGGGAGCGACGCTCGTCGTCGCTGGCCCGTCCGCGTTCGCCGACCCACCGCCGCCGGTCCCCGGGTGTTCGGTAGGGGACTTCGAGCAGATCACCGCCGGGGTAGCTGCGGCCACCTCGGTGTACATGTTCACCCATCCCGACGTCAATGCGTTCTTCTCCAGCCTCAAGGGTGAGCCGCGGGAGCAGAGTCGCGACCAGGCGGTCACCTACCTCGACGCCAACCCGCAGACGAAAGCCGAGCTCGCCGGAATCCGGCAGCCCCTTCATGACATGAAGATGCGTTGCCAGTAATCGATTAGTGGAGGAGCGCAACATGATTGACGTCGACTTGGATACCGAGCACGCGATCTTGCACATCAGGCCGGAATCCTCGCTGGAGGAAGGTGACTTCACGCGGCTCGCCACGATCGTCGATCCCTTCATCGAGACGGTCGGTGGCCTGTCGGGTCTCATCATCGATGCGCCGAAGTTCCCGGGCTGGGAGAGCTTCGGCGCGATGGTCACCCACATCCGCTTCGTTCGTGACCATCACAAGGACGTCAAGAAGATCGCCGTCGTCACCGATTCCCACCTGGGGGACGTCGCAGAGTATCTGGCGATCCACTTCATCTCGGCTGAGATCCGACACTTCCCCGCCGGAGACGTCGAGGCCGCACGTCAGTGGATCACCGCGGGCTGAGACCCGGCTGGGGTCGATCGTGACCATTGCCCCCCATCTGCGCCGATGCTAATCTCCGGTCCTTAGGGAGCTCGGCAAACTGGCCGGGACAGCGAAGGACCGCCAATGAGCAACGCGGCTGAACGTGCCACCCAACTGGAACTCGTCGCGCGGCTGAAGTCGTCGTACCCCGAGCTTCCCGACGCACCTACCCCCGACCTCGTCGACCACGGCCGGTTCGTCGCGTACACGAAGCCCGTGCACGACGTCGGTGGTGAGCCCGACGCGCCGATGAAGTACGAGAACAAGGGTTACGAGTACTGGGAGCACATGACCTACGTGATGTGCGAAGTCCTTGCCTGGCGCGGCATCTGGTTGTCCGAGGAGCGGCGACGCATTGGCAACGTCGACGTGCAGCGCGCCATGTATCTCGGCCTTCCGTACTACGGCCGATGGCTGCTATCGGTGGCACGCGTGCTGGTCGAGAAGCATCACATCGGATTGACCGAGCTCTCCGAGCGGATGGCCGAAGTCCAGGATCGCTACGCCGGCGGGCTCGCGGGCAAGACCCTGGCGGCGCACCCCCGGTTCCAAGGCGACGGATCTCAGGTCAAGCGCAACAGCCACATCGTGCACGCTCGAGGCAAGGGTGATCCGCAGGTCTATGCCGGCAAGGCGGACGAGCCCAAGTTCAGCGTGGGCGACCCGGTCGTCGTACGTGAGCTGCCGGTGCTGTTCTATACGCGCACACCCGAATACGTGCGCGGCGCACGGGGTGAGATCGCCGCCGTGGCCTACGAGAGCCCTGCGGCCGAAGACGAGACCTGGGACATCCCCGACGCCAAACCGGAGTGGTTCTACGTCGTGCAGTTCAGCATGGCCGAGCTGTGGGACGACTTCAACGGTCCGGCCACCGACAGCCTCCGCACCGAGATCCCCGAGCGCTGGCTGCAAGCCGCCAACTGAACGGACGCACATGACCGATCACGCCCATGATCACGACCACGATCACGATCGCACCGTCAAGCCCATGGTCGACGAGGTCACCGACTTCGAAGTCCTCGAGATCGCGCTCCGCGAGCTGTGCATCGAGAAGGGCATCTTCACCGCCGAGGAGCACCGGCTGTTCACGGAGTTCGCCGAGCAGATCGGCCCCACTCCGGCAGCCCGGTTGGTGGCCCGCGCGTGGCTCGATCCCGACTTCCATCGGCTAGCACTCGACGAACCGATGACCGCCAGCAAGGAAGTCGGCGTCGACTGGCTCGAGCCGACCGGATTCGGCACCCCCAGTGACTTCACGGCCTTCCAGATCCTCGCGGACACCCCCACGGTGCACCACGTGATCGTGTGCGCGCTCTGCTCGTGCTACCCGCGGCCGATCCTCGGGAACTCCCCCGAGTGGTATCGCACGCCCAACTACCGCAGGCGACTCGTCCGCTGGCCGCGTCAGGTGCTCTCGGAGTTCGGGCTCTACCTCGGCGACGACGTCGAGGTCCGGGTGCAGGACTCCAACCAGAAGCACCGCTTCATGGTGATGCCCATGCGGCCGGCCGGAACCGACGGCTGGACCGAGGATCAGCTAGTCGAGATCATCACGCGCGACTGCCTGATCGGCGTTGCACTGCCGAAGCCGGGCGTGACGACCAACGTCATCACCGCGACCCGCGCCGCGATGCACCCGACCGGAGAATGACGTGAATGAGTTGGACGGCGACGTCCTTCGGACCATCGTCGACCGCAACCAGGTATGGCCGAGGATGGCCGCGAAGTACGGCGTCGAGAATCCCGTGCCGCCGTGGAAGACCAGCCTCGACGGCCTCTGCGATGCGCTGGACCGGGCCTCGTGTGAGGCGAACGCACCGAGTTTCAAGGAGCGACGCGACGAGGAGGACGCGCTGTCGTCGACGGTGTACTCCGAGCTTCCCTACCCGGAGAACCAGCTGGTGTCGTTGGCCCATTCCCTGATGGCGCGGGGAGTCATCTCCGAAGGCGAACTACGGCAGCGGATTTCAGCCGTCCGCCGCCGGCTCGAGGCCTGAGGACGGCCTCATCGCGGTCTACCGCTCCTTGCACCGAGATCCGTCGGGACCCGGCAGATCTCAGCCGGCTGGCTCGGCGAACAGCGTGATGGCGCACATGACCGCGGCGAGCGCGCCGTACCCGAGCTTCTTCGGCACCGACTTCGTGGTGCGCAGCGCGATGACCGCCTGAATCGCGTAGTACGCGGCGAAGGCCCGAGAGGCGATGGCCACGATCACGTAGGTGTCCACGGTGGCGGCGAGCGCTACGGCAGCGACCCCGCTGAACAGGAACGGTCGGGGTCCGTGCATCCCGCTGGACAGCCGGCGCAGGTCGCCGTCGGCGGCGGCGGTGTCGGCCACCGCCGCACTGAACTGGCTCAGAACCGCCGACACGACCAGCGGCAAAGCCAGGAAGGGTGCGACTCGGGCGGTGATGTTCAGCAAGGTGTCATCGACGCCCGCATCGGTGCCCAAGCCCATCACGGGCGTCGCCACCGCCACGAAGCCGATGTAGATCGACGCTGCGATGCCCTGGGCCAACCGTGAAGCCCAGACGCGGGTCTCGGCGTTGAACTCGTCGCCGAGGTAGCGCACGGTTTCGAATCCCTGCACGGTGATGACGATGCCGCCGAGCACCAGCAGGGTCTGCAGAATACCCATCGCGGCCACCGGCGGGAACGTCAACCCGGAATCCCCGAGCAGCAAACGGCCGTCGTGGAGCAGCAACGTCGCGCCGAGCACCGTGGTCAAGGCGAGCACGGCGCACAGGGTGACCCGGTCGAGTTTGTCGAGCCCGGAGAAACCGCGCACGATACCGATGGCGACGATCAATACCACTGCTGTGCAAGCGATTACGCGCTGGGCGATAGGCGATCCCCCGTCGACGACGTAGTCGACCAGATAGACCGCCATGATGCGCAGGTACAGCGCCACCGAGATGACGTACGCGATGACGATCACGGCGTCGCCCAACCAGCCGAGACGATCGGTGACCTTGTCCAGCTCGCCGGATTCGTCCAGCGGCTCGACCACCCGCACGCAGTGCCGGATCGCGGTGCCCGCCCACCAGGCGACGGCCGACACGGCGATGGCTCCCAGCACCGCCAGGGCACCAAGCGTCCGCTCGAGCACCGGGACGATGATGAGGAGCCCCGACCCCAGGATGGATGCCAGCGGCGTCACGGTTGCGGTCAGCACGCCGCGGAGGGTTACCGCCGTCCCTGGATCCGACAAGTCGAGTCTCCGTCCGGTGGCGGTGCACGGTGTTGCGCGGGCACCATCCTGCCCGTTCCTCAACCAGCCTGCTTGCTCCTGCGCTTTGTGTCTCGGAGCCGGACCCAGAACGTGGCGGCCTCCCGGATCGAATCCTCGACGGGCCCTGGCTGCCAACCGAGTTCGCGCTTGGCCTTGGTGCAGTCGACCGGCGCCTCCGCGCGCATCAGCCGCAACGAGCCAATCGACAGCTGCTCGTCGGTCCCCGTCAGTCGCGCCTTGGCGCTGCCGAGCACCGCGAACGCCCACGACATCGCCAGCGGCAGGGACTTCGCTGGCGGCGGCACCCCGACGGCATCCGCGGCGATGCGAACCACCTCGGCATTGGAGATCATCTTCTCCGAGATCAGGTAGCGCTCGCCGACGCGTCCCTTCTGTGCCGCCAGGACCAAAGCCCTTGCGGCGTCGTCGATCCCAACGGCCTCCAACTCGATGCCACTCATTACGAAGGGCAACTTGCCGAACGCCGCTCCGGCGATGATCGCCCCGTGCGGCGTACGCCCCCAGTCGCCCGCGCCGTAGGTCGTCGACACGCACATCGCGACGGCGGGCAAACCGTGATCGCGGACGTACTGCATGACGAGGTTCTCGGCCTGGACCCGCGACCGGACATACGGCGTCAGCCGCCGGTCTTCGATCACGTCGTCCTCGGTGGCCATGCGACCGCGTTTGCGTCCCACGGTCACGTAACTGCTGGTGAAGATGAAGCGCTGTAGCCCAGCGTCTTTCGCGATCTGGAGCACGTTGCGGGTGCCCTCGACGTTGGTGCGGAAGAGCGGAGCGGGGTCCTTCAGCCACCCGCGGGTGTCCACGACGCAGTAGTAGACGACGTCGCAGCCCGTCATCGCCTCGCGCAGCACGGCGTCGTCCCAGATGTCACCGATGAACCGCGTGACGTCCAGGTCGTCGATTCCGACGGTGTTGGCGCCGGCCCGCACCATCACGCGAACGTCCTGCCCGTCGGCGACCAGCTGCCGGGTGACGTGCGACCCGAGGTAGCCGTTGCCGCCGATCACCAGCGCGGTCACGAACCGCCCCCGAACCGGCGCATCCACGCGGCGGCCTCGTCGGGCAGCGTGCCCAGCTCCTCGGCCTTCTTGCACCACTTCACCGTCGCCGACACGAACCGCAGTGGGTTGTAGACGTCTTCCTGCCGACACCACTTGCCGTCGCCGGCGTAGGTGACGATCGAGATGTTGGTGGCGCTGATGATCGTCCCGTCGCCGGGGTCGCGCATGGGGTTGTCCAGCTCGCAGAGCACGCGGTTGGTGGCCTCGTCGATCACCGTCCACAGCGATGGGAACGACGTCATGTAGCTGCCGGGGAAGTTCTCCATCGTCTTCCAGATCCAGGGGCGTACCTGCTCGCGCCCGTGCATCGTGCCCGCCGCGTGCTCGACGTAGGTGATGTCGTCGGTGTACTGGTCAACCCAGGGATCCCAGTCGCGCGTCTGGGCGGCCCGGGCCACCGTGGCCTCGAAGCCGGCGAATGCCGCGGTCAGCTCGTCGCGGCCGAAGGTGGTGCCCGTCACACCCAGAACTAGAACACGTTCTACCTGAGTTTGTCGAGCCGCCGTATCCTCCCTGGATGAACGTCTTGCCAGCGATGGCAGTCGGTATGGCCCTCGCCTTCAACATGGCGTTGGTCACGGCCCCCAGCGCCTCGGCGGACGACGTCGCGGGGCTCGTCGACATCGGCGGCGGCCGCAGCCTCTATCTGAACTGCCAGGGCAACGCCCCTCCTGGCTCACCCACCGTGTTCGTCATCCCGGGCAAGGGCAGCTACGCCGAAGCCTGGAATGCGGCCGTTCCGCCCGATGACCCGATCCGCTCGTCGCCCTACGACGTCATCGACCAGGCGCAGTTAGCGCTCGACCCGGAGTCCGCCCAACCGATCGTGGCCCAGACGACGCGGATCTGCGTCTACGACCGGCCCAACACCCGGCCCGACGGCACCGAGCTGTCCACGCCGGTGCCGCAGCCGCACACCCTGCAATCCGACGTCGACGACGTGGTCCGCCTCGTCGACGCCGCGCAGCTTCCGACGCCGATGGTGTTCGTCGCGCATTCCTACGGCGGACTGATCCTCGACCTGCTCGCGCGCCAGCACCCGGACCTGGTCAGCGGGCTGGTGTTCTCTGAACCCACCTCGGAGTTCATCTGGGGCATCGGAACGCCCGAAAAGGACGCGGCGTTCGACGCCGACGGCCGCGCGGGCCCCGCCGGCGACGAGGCGATCCTGGCCGAGGACGCCTTCGCGGCCATCGCCGACGCCCCACCCTTGCCTCGCGTGCCGGCGATCGTGCTGAGCGCGGAGAAGTTCCCGGCGCCGTCGACGCTGAAGCCGGACAACTACACCCAGGCGCAGATCCGTCAGTCGAACGACATGCTGGCCGCGGCCCTCGGCACGACGAACGTCGTGATTCCGGGCACCGGCCACAACCAGATGCTGTACGAACCTCGGGCCATTGCTGACGAGATCATGACGGTGGTCGACGAGGTCCGTACCGGGAACTAACGCAACACCGCCTGAGGTTGTAGGAGTGTCAACCCCTAGGAGGACACGTGGCGAAGACCTACGACAAGAACCCAGCGGCAGTGAACGCCCTCTCGCCGGAGCAGTACCAGGTGACCCAGAAGAACGGCACCGAGCGGCCGTTCACCGGCGAGTACTGGGACAACCACGAGCCCGGTATCTACGTCGACGTGGTATCCGGTGAGCCCCTGTTCGCCTCCACCGACAAGTTCGAGAGCGGGTCGGGCTGGCCGAGTTTCACTCAGCCCATTCGTGAGCCGAACGGCACGGCCCACGTCGTCGAGAAGCGCGACTTCAGCCACCTGATGCTGCGTACCGAGGTCCGCTCGAACAATGGCGACAGCCATCTCGGGCACGTGTTCAAGGACGGCCCGCGGGAGGCAGGAGGGTTGCGCTACTGCATCAACTCCGCTTCTCTGAGATTCATCCATCTCGACGACCTCGAAGCCGAGGGTTACGGCGAGTACACGACGCTCTTCACCAATTCAGGAGGCACAGGCATGACTACCAAGACCGCGATCCTGGCAGGCGGCTGCTTCTGGGGCATGCAGGATCTGATCCGCAAGCAACCCGGTGTCGTGTCGACGCGCGTCGGCTACACCGGCGGCAAGAACGCCAACCCCAACTACCGCAACCATCCGGGGCACGCCGAGGCCATCGAGATCACCTATGACCCGGCGCAGACCGACTATCGCGCGCTGCTCGAGTTCTTCTTCCAGATCCACGATCCGACGACGAAGGACCGCCAGGGCAACGACGTCGGGAGCAGCTACCGGTCGGCGATCTTCTACTCCGATGACGACCAGAAGGCCGTCGCCTTGGACACCATCGCCGACGTGGATGCCTCGGGTCTGTGGCCCGGCAAGGTCGTCACGGAGGTGACTCCGGCGGTCGACTTCTGGCAGGCCGAGCCAGAGCACCAGGACTACCTGGAGAAGTTCCCCAACGGATACACCTGCCACTTCCCGCGGGCGGGCTGGAAGCTGCCGAGGCGCGAGACCGCCTCGCAGTAGCCCCACCCCCTCCGCGAGCAGACACAAAGGGCCCTGAATCCCCGCGATTCAGGGCCTTTTGCGTCTGCTCGCGCTGGGGGCTGGGGGCTAGGCGAGCGGCGTCGGCCGACGGTGCAGCACCACGCGCCCGCCGGCCTTCGGCGTGTAGGCCACTCCGCGTGAGTGGACCTTCTCGTCGGGTGCGGTCGTCGTCTCGATCGCGAAGTGGCGCAACACCGTTCGTAGGACGACGTCCATCTCCACATTGGCGAACGCCGCTCCCACACAGCGGCGGGTACCGCCACCGAACGGGATGAACGCCGAGACCGACGGCCGCTTGCCCATGAAGCGTTGCGGGTCGAAGCGTTTCGGGTCGTCGAAATCCTCTGCGCGGGAATGGATGTGGTCGATCGCGACGAAGATCGAGTACCCCCGGGGGATCACCCACTCACCCAATTCGAACGTCGGCGCATACACGTGCCGCCCGGCGAAGTCGATGACGGTGCGCGCCCGCTGCGTCTCGAGGATCGTGGCCTGGCGGTACTCGTTGCCCTCGGTCGCGGCTTCGGATTCGAGGAGGCGCAACACTTCCGGATGCCTCGAGACCCGCTCCAGCACCCAGGCCAGCGTGGCGGCGGTCGTCTCGTGTCCGGCCGCCAGCAGGGTCAGCAGTTCGTCGGCGATGTCACGGCGCGACATCGCCGAGCCGTCCTCGTAGGAGCTTTGCAGCAGCAGCGTCAGGACGTCATCCCGGTCGTCGAAGTGGGGGTCGGCCTTGACCGTGTCGATCAGCCGGTCGACGATCGCGTCGTAGTCGCGCCGGTAGGCCGCGAGCCGGCCCCACGGGCTCAGACGCCCGTAGGTGCGCGACGGTGACGGCAGCACGGCTAGTTTCGAGCCAAGGGTCACCCACGGTGGGATGATCCGCCGCAGGTCGTCCAACTGCTCGCCGTCGGCACCGAACACGGCGCGCAGGATGGCGTTCAGCGTGATCCGCATCATGGGCTCGAGCGACTCGAACTGCTGCCCCTCGGGCCATGACGCCGATTCCCGCAGCGTCTCCTCTTCGAAGATCACCTCGTAGTTCTTGATGCTCTTGCCGTGGAACGGCGGCGTGAGCAGCTTGCGACGCCGCTTGTGCTCCGAGCCGTCGAGCGCGAACACCGAACCCGAACCGAGGATGCGACTCAGGTTCGGCTGGATGTTGCCGACGTCATCGGTGTTGGCGGCGAACAGCTGCTTGGCGATCTGCGGGTCGGCAACGGTCACCATGTTGCCGAACACCGGCACCTTGAGGCGGAAGACCCCGCCGTGGCGACGCGTCATGTGCTCGACCATGCGGCGGCGCGACAGCACGAACCCGGCCGCCTCGACGACGCTGGGCAGGCCTGACCGCGGCGGCATGTGCACGGCAGCGGCGCCGTCCACCGCGGATCCGCGAGATGGTCCTGCGATCGTCGTTTCGCTCATCGAGCACTCCAGACTGTCGTGGTACTACGCCGTACCGGGCCGTCGTGTAGTACGGTACCGCCTAGTACCGGATTTGCGCAAGGTTCGGAGGACGGACGTCGAGTTGAGCAGCGGGCCTCCTGCCGCGGACGCGGACACCACGGAGGCCGCGGGTGCCACCGCATTCCGGCGCCGCCTCCTCGACGGCCTCGCCGGTTCCATCGCCGAGCGTGGCTACCGTGCGACCACCGTCGCCGACGTCGTCCGTAGCGCCAAGACCTCCAAGCGCACCTTCTACGACGAGTTCGCCAGCAAGGAGGAGTGCTTCATCGAACTGTTGTCGGCCAACAACGACGACATGATCGCCCGCATCACGACGGCAGTCGACGCCGAGGCCGCACCCGATGACCAGGTACGCGCCGCGGTCGAGGCCTACGTCGAGCACATCGAGTCACGGCCCGCCATGACGTTGAGCTGGATTCGCGAGGCACCCGCGCTGGGCGATCTGGCCCGACCGCTGAATCGGCTTGCGATGCAACACCTCACCGACATGCTCGTCGACATCAGTACCAGTCCCGGGTTCGTCGACGCTGGGCTGCAGCCGATTTCGCGACAGCTCGCCCTCATCCTGCTGGGCGGACTCCGCGAGCTCACCGCACTCCTCGTGGAGGACGACCGAGACGTCCGGGGTGTCGTCGAGCCCGCGGTCACCGCGGCGCGCGCCCTCCTCGGCCTGCCTAGTGCAGGATGAGGCGCGCCGACTTCTCCAAGCGCTGCACGATCTCCTCGTAGGAGGCGTAGCCCATCCCCGCCCGCACCAGCGCGCCGGAGTACAGCATCTCCAGCGAGTCGATGACGTCCTCGTCGACCTCCGGGCCCAGCGCCGCGACCAACCGCGCCCTGATGTCGAGGCCGATCCTCTGACGCAGCGCCTCGACGTCGGGATCGCGGCCGAGCAGCGCGGTGGTCACGGCTCCGGCGAACTCCGGCTCGTCGGCGACCAGGAGCGAGATGTGCTGCAGGACGTCGATGACGCGGGTCGCCCGATCGTCGGACTCGTGGGGAACCGGTGGCGCTCCGGCGAGCCTGCGCCAGAACACCTCGGCGACGAGGTGTTCCTTCGACGAGAAGTAGGTGTAGGCGGTGGCGGCTCCCACGCCCGCCTCGGCGGCGACGCGACGCACGGTGAGGCCGGCGAATCCATCCCGGTGCAGGATGTCGACGGCGGCTCGACCGAGGCGTTCCACGGTGTCGGCCTGCTTTGCGGTCAGACGGCGCCGAGTCGACTCCCGAGCCGGATCGGACACGTGTCCGGACGCTACTACAACTGGCATCCACCGGCAACGGTAGGTTGGCCGTCATGAGCTCAACCGAGACTGCCCTGCCACCCTCCGCCGCGCGCCTCTTCGAACTCGCCGAGCAGGTCATCGGGTTCATGCCCGCCGACGAGGGCCGCGCCCTCTACGACGCGGCGATCGCGTACCTGCACGACGGCGTGGGCGTCGAGATCGGGACGTACTGCGGCAAGTCGACGGTGATGCTGGGTGCCGCGGCTCAGCAGACCGGCGCGGTGCTCTTCACGATCGACCACCACCACGGGTCCGAGGAACACCAGGCGGGCTGGGAATACCACGACACCTCGATGGTGGACGAGGTGACGGGCCTCTTCGACACCCTGCCGACACTGCGGCACACCCTCGACGCCGCGGGACTCGACGAGAACGTCGTCGCCATCGTCGGCAAGTCGTCACTGGTGGCACGATCGTGGCGAACTCCGTTGCAGCTGTTGTTCATCGACGGTGGGCACACCGACGCCGCCGCGCAGCAGGACTTCGACGGCTGGGCGCGGTGGGTCGCGGTCGGCGGCGCACTGGTGATCCATGACGTGTTCCCCAACCCCGACGACGGCGGGCAGGCTCCCTACCGGGTGTACCGGCGCGCGCTGGACACCGGCGCGTTCCGCGAGGTGTCGGCGATGGGCTCCATGCGGATCCTCGAGCGCACGACAGGCACCCCCGGCGACGCCCTGGACTAACCCGCGGCGGCCCTCTCGACGTCGAGGAGCTGCTCGCCACGACGTTCGGCGTCATACGCCGCGCGACCGCCGCGAAGTCCGAACAGCCGCTTCGAGATCAGGAGATAGATCACGGCGGCCACGTTGATCGCCAGCGTCAGTATGCGGGTCGTGGTGATACCTCGACTCAGGTCGTACAGCTCCAGCGGGAGGAAGATCGAGGTCGCGATGACCGCGAAGTACTCGCCCCAGCGGGTGAGCAGCCACAGTCCGATGCCTTCGACGAGTTCTAGCACCGCGTAGACGACCAGCGCGAGCGCCAGCAATACCAGGGTGGACGGCTTGGCGGTCAACGCCTTCTCCAGTTCGTGGATCACCGTCATCTCGTCGACCTTGAGCCCGGAGGTGCGCAGCAGCGGCAGATCGCGGTCGAACGCGGCCTGGATCGATCCCTGCGCGCCGCGGAACTTCCATACCGCCGCCGCAGCGAACGCGATCAGCACGGCGCGAAACCAGCGTTCCACGGCAAGCGCACGCAGGATGATCGCTTGGCGCAGAGCCTTGCCGCGCATCACCAACGGTGCGTCCTCCGCGGCCCCCCTGCCGTGCGGCGGGCCCACGGTGAAGTCGCCGCAACGCAGGCAGCGCCACACCTCACCAAGCCCGGTGGTGCCGCTGAGCCGCTCGGCGAGGGCGTCGTCGTCGGGCGCGTAGGTGACGTGCCCTCGGCGCCCGCACGTCCACAGCTCCCACAGGTTGCGCCCCTTGGACTCGTGCATGCTCATCGGCTCCCTTCCTGCTCATCGTTAGGCTGACAGCTAATCCGCTCATCGGCGAAGTAACAGTCGGGCATAATCTGCTCACCAACACCGGGGAGCGCACGTGGCGGGAGCATTCACTCGATGGTGGCTGCAGCCCAGCCACTACGACTGGCTGAGCGGCTACCTCGGTGCACGCGGTATGAGTGGCGCCACGCGGACCATGATGGCATCCATCGCGGGATCGCTCGCGGCGTGTCTGGTGGCGCTTCTGGCCGGCTCGGACGGGCCGCGGGCGCACCTCCCGGTGGCCATGATGGGCATGGCCTTCATAGGCGGGGTAGCCGGTGCGATCCTGTGGACGCTGCGATGGCCGACGCCCCAGCAATCGGTGGCCTTCGCCCTCGTCACCAACGCCTCGATCGCCCTGGCCTGCCTGGCGTACCCGGATCCGATGGCCTCGCTCGTCGGCTGCATCGCGTTCGCGACCTCAGGCGGTTACATCGCTTTCTTCCACACCTCGAAGTTCGTCGTCTACAACTTCGCCGTCGCGGCCGTCGTCGCCGTCTACGCGGCGGTGCGGATGGCGGAGCAGGGACATGTCGCGCTCGCCGGCGTCGACCTGTTCCTGGTCCTGCAGGTCAACATCGCGTTGCCACTCGCCATCCAGGTGGTGATCCGCGCGTTGGGCAATGACCTCGTGCACGCCCACCTGGATCCGCTGACCAATCTCTGCAACCGGAGGGCGTTCCACCTGGAGGTGCTCGGTCTGCTCGTGGCCCGACCGTCGCCAGACATGTTCATTCTGGTGGCCGTCATCGACCTGGACGACTTCAAGAACATCAACGACAGTCACGGTCATCTGGTCGGCGATCGCGTGCTGGTGGAGGTGGCGAGCGCCCTGCGCGCGAGCACGCACGACACCGCGGTCATCGCCCGCAGCGGTGGGGAGGAGTTCATCGTCGCCGACACGTCCAGGACCGGGGACGCCGCTCCGCTCGCCAACCGGATCTGCGAGGCGATCGCCGAGTTGCCGATCTCGGTCACCGCGAGCGTCGGCACTGCCTGTGCTCCACTCGACGGCGTCCCGGCCCGACAGCACAAACCACTGCTGGAATACCTGATCGGTGCGGCCGACAACGCGATGTATCAGGCAAAGCGCAGCGGCGGCAACGGGTTTCACCACCACGATCGAGCCTACTGACAGACTCCTCGTCAGCGGCCGCTGGCCGCACAGGCGCAGTCGAACTGGCCCTCCAGGCCGCGCGGGAGTTCGTCGGCGCGGAAGATTCCGCTGGCCGCGGTGGTCGATGACAGGGCGTCCGCCGCGAGGATCATCGCCGCGCCGGTCCAGGTGGTGCGCTCCACCGGCCAACGCTTGCCGTCGGCGAAGACCAGCCCCGTCCAGTACGAGCCGTCGTGCTCGCGCAGATGGTGCATGGCGGCGAACTGCTCGCGCGCCCTCCCGGTGTCGCCGATGGCGTCCAGGGCCATCACCAGCTCGCACGTCTCGGCGCCCGTCACCCACGGCCGGTGGTCGACGCAGCGGATGCCCAGACCGGGCACGACGAAGCGCTCCCACCGATCGTCGATGCGCGCCGTGGCGGCAGGTCCGCGTAGGGCACCACCGAGCACCGGGTAGTACCACTCCATCGCGTGGTCGTCCTTGAGGTTGAACGACTCCGGATGCTCGACGATCGCATGGCCCAGGCTCCCGACGGCGACCTCCCACTCGGGTTGTGATTCGCCCATGTAGTTCGCCAGGGCCAGCGCGCACCGGATGCTGTGATAGATGCTGGCGCAACCGGTCAGCAGCGCCTCGGGGAGGATACCGGAATCACTTCGCGCCCAAGCGATTTCGCCACCATCGAGCTGCAGTGTCAGCACGAAGTCGATGGCTCGGCTGACGACCGGCCACATGGCTTCGGCGAAGCCACGATCGCCGGTGACGAGCACGTGATGCCATACGCCGGTGGCCACGTAGGCGCAGAAATTGCTATCGCTGTTGCCATCCTCGAGCACGCCGCTGCGCATCTGGATCGGCATCGACCCGTCGGCTCGCTGTACCGTGCGACACCAGTCGAAGGCGGCCCGCGCCTCCTCCCACAGCCCCGCCACCGTCAGCGCCATGGCGTTCTCGACGTGATCCCACGGGTCGGTGTGACCGCCGGAGAACCACGGCAACGCCCCCGACGACTCCTGCGTGGCGGCAATCGACTCAGCTGTTTGCCGGCACTGGTCCGGCGTCAAGATGCCTGCTACACCCGGGATTTCGTGACGCCGCAGCATTCAGGTTGCCAGGGTTGGGGAAGTGGGTGGCTTTTCGAAATACAGTGCGACGCTCTTTCCGATCAACGGGTTGAGCAGCGACTCCGCATTGCGGGTCAACCACGGCCGCGACATCATGTCCCAGACCAGCATCCTGTGATACGCCGCCACCAACGGATGATCCGGCTTGTCAATGCCAACAGCGCATTTCAGCCACCAGAAGGGCGCGTGCAGCGCGTGCGCGTGATGGCGGTGGTCGAACTGCAGCCCGCGGGCCGTGATCTTGTCGCGCAGTTCGTCGGCGCGGTAGATCCGGATGTGGCCACCCTCGTTGGCGTGGTATTCATCCGACAGCGCCCAGCACACCTTCTCGGGCAGCCAGCGTGGCACGGTGACGGCCAATCGTCCGCCGGGTTTGAGCACGCGGATCAATTCGCCGATCGCGCGGTCGTCCGCGGGGACGTGCTCGAGGATCTCGGAGGCGATCACGAAGTCGAAGCTGCCGTCGTCGTAGGGCAGGTCGAGCGCGTCGCCCTTGACGGCCTCGGCCTTCGCAGAAGTGGGCGCCTCGCCCTGTTCCTGCATGGCCTGCAGGATCGCGTCGACGTTGTTGAGTTCGGCGACGTCTTGGTCGAACGCGATGACGTCGGCACCTCGGCGAAACGCCTCGAAGGAGTGCCTGCCCGCGCCGCAACCCACGTCGATGACACTGCTGCCTGCGCCGACGCCAAGCTTGTCGAAGTCGACCGTCAGCATGCCTTCACCCGTTTCATCGCCCGTTCATACACCGTAACCGTCTGTGCGGCAACGGATTCCCAACTGAATACGTCGACGGCCCGCTTCCGGCCGTTGGCCCCGAGCCGACGCAACTCCAGCGGTGAGTCCAGCAGCTCACCCAGCACCCTGGTCAGGTCGTCCACGTCGCCGGGACGGACGAGGCGCGCGCACACGTCGTCGTCGCCGACGACTTCCGGCAGCGCCCCCGCCCGGCTGGCGACGATCGGCGTACCACTGGCCATCGCTTCGACGGCCGGGAGCGAGAAGCCCTCGTACAGCGAGGGGATGCAGGCGACCTCGGAACTGGCCAGCAGATCGGCCAGTTCCCTGTCGCTCAGTCCGCTCGAGCTGTGCACGATGTCGGAGATGCCGAGCTCGGCGATCAGCTTCTCGGTCGGGCCGTTGGGCTCGAGCTTCGAGACCAGCTGCACGTCGAGGTCGCGCTCGACCCGCAACCGAGCGACCGCATGCAGCAGGTGACTGACACCCTTGAGCGGAACGTCCGCGCTGGCGATCGCGATGATGCGGTTGCGCACGCGGTGCTCGCTGGGCCGGAACAACTCCGTGTTCACACCGAGGGGCACCACGTGCAGTTGATCGGGCTCGACGGCGAAGTCCTCGGCGATGTCGACCGCAGAGGAGGATGACACGGTCAGCAGCTCCGGAATTTGGCGCGCCACCTGCTTCTGCATCTCGGCGAAGCCATACCACCTGCGCACCAACGGCTTTCGCCACCACTTCGCGGCGGCGACGTCGAGCACGCGGTCGCGCGTGATCGGGTGGTGCACCGTCGCCACGACGGGCAGGCCGAGGTCGGCGATCGTCAGCAGACCGTCGCCCAGGCTCTGGTTGTCGTGGACGACGTCGAACTCCCCGCGACGTTCGGCCAGGATCCGTGCCACGCGCAGGCAGAAGGTCTTGGGCTCGGGGAATGCAGCCGTCCACGTCGCCAGCAGTTCGAGCAGATCGATGCGGTCGTGGATCTCGCTGGGCCGCGGGACGCGGAACGGATCGGGCTCGCGGTAGAGGTCGAGACTCGGCACCTTGGTAAGGCGCACCCGGGGGTCGAGACCCTCGGGATAGGGCTGGCCGGAGAAGACCTCGACGTCGTGGCCAAGCTCTACGAGACCGCGACTCAGATGGCGGACGTAGACGCCCTGCCCACCACAATGCGTCTTGCTTCGGTATGAAAGCAGGGCAATTCGCATGGCTAATTCACCGCGGCCAGAGTCGGAATCTTCTCTCTGGACATGTGTCCAGACTATAGTTTGACGAGCTAGCCGCCGCAACGCGGCCACCGCGGCCGGCTAACCGGGTCCGCGGCCGACGGACGGTTCAGCTCGGCGGGAAGCCACCCGTCGCCACCGGTCCCCATCGCACCGCAGCGATCCTGATCAGGCATTTACCTTGATCCATCATGGCCTGTCGGTACTCGTCCCAATCGGAGTGCTCGCCCGCAATCGAGCGGAAGTAATCCACCAGCGGCTCGACCGCCTCGGGCAGCTCGATGACCTCTGCGTCACCGTCGACCTGCACGTACGGCCCGTTGAACTCGTCCGACAGCACGGTCACGCTCGCGCGCGCATCGCGGCGAAGATTCGCCGACTTGGCCCGCTGCGGATAGCTCGCGATGACGATCCGGCCCTCGTCGTCCACGCCGCCGGTCACCGGCGAGCTCTGAAGCGAGCCATCGGAACGGTAGGTCGTCAACACCATCTGATGCCTGGGTCTGATGAAGTCGAGCAGCGCCGCCCGGTCGACGGCATCGGCGGTAGCCAGCTTGCGTGCCATCGGTCCACCCTAACGAGTGGAACTGTCCGGCGGCGCCCATCACTTCCGCTTGAGCGTCCAGGACGGAATCCAGTGGGTGACGGCCTTGCGGTGGGCGCCGTAGGCGATCTCGTAGGTGACCAACCCCCACCAGAAACCCTGCTCACACATCCCCCAGTAGCTGAGCAGACCCTCGACGATCGCATGCATCTGCAAACCGGCCGGCTGATAGCCGCCTGCCCGGTGCGGTTCGCGGGGGAACACCGCGGCGAGGTCGATCAACACGGACACGGGCGGATCGACGCGGCGGAAGGCTTGTTGCACCGGCTGACCGTGATAGCCGATCGACTGCATCTCGCCCATCGTTCGATCATATGTTCGATCAAGGGTGCGGCAAGCGGTACCGCGGAAGCACGAACGCGAAGGCCCGTGGGAACCCGAGCGCGCCCAGCCGCGCGCCTCGGACCGCCGCCGTAGACACGGGGAGCACCTGACCGGACGACGGCTCGTAGCAGTCCCAAGTCTCGCCGTGACCGGCGACGATGAGCACCCAGTGCCGCGGGATCACCCATGGAAGGTCACTGCCGATGAGCACGGCGACCGGCCAGTGCGCCCCAACAGCGCGCTGCACGTCGGCAAAGGCGTCCCGGCAGCGCGGTAGGCGCCAGCCGTACCTCACCCCGTGTCTCGCACTGTGTCCGGAGATCGTGCGCGCCATGCCCCACGGCGTGGTGCCCAGGGTGCGTGGCCAGATCAGGTTGGCCGCCAGGTGCACCCTGTTCTGCTCGCGGTCGAACCAGCGAGCGTCCTCGAGACCGGCGCCATAGTCGGCGTCGAGCATCGCGCCCGCCACGACGGCGACCGCGGGCCCGCACGACACGCCGTCGCGCTGGCGGAGGCGCAGCGCGGCGAGCTTCACGCGTCCGAGGGTAGGCCGGGACCTGTCGCAGACGGGGCCCGAGGCCTCCGCAGAAGTAACCGGCGGCGAAGATTCCACGGTGGTGAATGCGCCGGAGTGGGTACCTCACCGACAGTTGGTGCACTTGTCACCCGGTACCACTGGTTTCACATACGCGTTTCTGGCAATATTACTCGCCGGTAACGTTGGTTGCTCTACATGGTGGAGGGGAGTCAGGCGATGACGACGGGGTCCTTGCAATTCGTCGCGGCGGGTACCGAGGGCGGTGGAGCCGCACTCAACGAGATCATTGGCCTGTCCGTGGGTGGGTTGGTCGTCGGCGTAGCGCTGATCTGGATCGGCTACCTACACAGGATGCGCAAGATCACGTGGCTTCACGATCTGGGCGAGTGGGCCGGGCGCAAGTTCAACCGGCCGGCCTGGGTCGCACTGCCCGTCGCGCTGTTCATCACCACCATCATCAGTGCGCTCTTCGGGTTCATCTGGGACGTCAGCCTGCACATCGGCAAGGGGCGCGACCCCGGCCCGCTGGCGAACCCCGCGCACTACTTCATCCTGTTCGGCTTGTTCATCCTCTTCGTCGCGGGTTGCCTGGCCTGCGTACTGCCCTACGACAAGCCGGGACCGTCGGCGGTCCGGATCACCCGACACTGGTACGCCCCGGTCGGGGGCATCCTGATGGCCGGCTGCGGTCTCTACGCGCTGATCGGCTTCCCGCTGGACGACGTCTGGCACCGCATCTTCGGGCAAGACGTCACGCTGTGGGGCTCCACCCACCTCATGTTGATCGGCGGCGCTGGCTTCTCCACGCTGTGCGCGCTGTACCTCGAGCACGAGGGCCGCCGCGCCGTCGGCGAGGACAAGCCGAAGGACGGGCCGGGCATCAAGTTCATCCAGTACCTGGCGTTCGGCGGCATCGTCATCGGCCTGTCCGTCTTCCAGGTGGAGTTCGATTTCGGCGTGATGCAGTTCCGCCAGGTGTTCGAGCCGATGCTGATTGCCGCCGCGGGGTCCTTCGCACTCGTGGCCGGACGGATGATGCTCGGCCGAGGTGCCGCCATCATCGCGGCAGTGCTGGCGCTCGCACTGCGCGGCCTGGTCGCGCTCATCGTGGGGCCGGTCCTCGGCGCGCCGATCAACTGGTTCCCGGTCTACGTGGGCGCCGCCGTGGTCATCGAGCTGCTCGCTCTGACCCCACTCATCAGGAAGCCCCTGCTGTTCGGCCTCGTCGGCGGCATAGGCGTCGCGACCCTCGGCCTGTGGCTGGAGTCGTTCTGGATCGACGCCGTCTACCGGTACTCGTGGCCGACCAGCATCTGGCCCGAGGCGCTGGCCATGGCGGTGCCGGTCGCCGCTCTCGTCGGCGTGTGCGGCGCGATGGTCGGCATGGTGCTGACCAACCAGAAGCTCCCCAGCCGCGGGATCGCCATCGGCATCGTGACGCTCGCCGTCATCGCCATCGGCGGCGCGACCGCCAACGGCCTGCGCTACGACGTCCCACAGAACGCCACCGCGTCCTTCACGTTGACCGAGGCACCGAGCGTCGGCGATCAGCGCATGGTGACCGCCGACATCCGGATCAACCCGCCGGACCTGATCAGCGATGACCCGAACTGGGTGTCGGTGCTGGGCTGGCAGGGCGGTCTGGCGAACCAGCGCGGCATCTTCGTCGATCACCTCGAGAAGCTGGGCCCCGGCCACTACCGGTCGACCGCGCCCATGCCCGTGTCGGGCCAGTGGAAGACGCTGCTGCGAATCCACGATGGACGCACCCTGACCGCGGTCCCGATCTACCTCCACGGAGATCCAGGCATCGGGGCGGCGGAAGTGCCCGCCGAGGCGCAGATGACGAGGCCGTTCGTCTCGGAGATCACCATCCTGCAGCGGGAGCGCAACCCCGATACGCCGCAGGTGCTGTGGCTCATCGGCTGCCTGACCGTCCTCGCAGGCACGTTGGTCATGATCGCTGGACTCGCCTGGGGTGCGGGCCGGCTCAACAAGAACGAGCCGACGAAGACCGAGGCTGAGTTCGAGCCCTCAGCGCAGGCATGACGACGACCCTCGCCGCGCCCCACGTCCAAGTCCTCGCCGACCACTCGGCGCTGCTGGCGATCCCGGCGTTCGCACCGGCGATCCTGGTGGTGGCCGTGGTCATCTGGGTCGCTCGGCGCGACCGCCGTATGCCCGACGACGAGGACGACGAGACCCACAGTGAGCGTCCAGGATCCACCGGCGAAGATGGTTCCCCGTGATGACGCCGACGACTTCGAAGACCTTCGTGGCCCTGGCCGCCACCGCCCTGCTCGTCGCGGGTTGCGGCGGATCGAACGGCTCCGACGACGCCGCGAGCAGCCCGTCCGCCGGCCCCAGCTCGACCGGCGTCCCGCAGATGTCCGACGAACAGGCGCCCCCGGAACGGTTGATCGTCGACGTCACCATTGCCGGTGGCGAGGTGACGCCCACCAACGAGCAGCTCCAGGCCAAGGTCGGCGATCCCATCGTCGTGCGGGTGAACAGCGACGTGGCCGACCAGCTGCACGTGCACTCCAACCCCGAGCACACCTTCGACATCGAGCCGAAGTCCGGTCAGTCGTTCCAGTTCACCGTCACCGTCCCCGGCAAGGTCGACGTGGAGCTGCACCAACTGAGTCGAACGGTCGCCTCCATCGCCGTGCAGTGATCCTCGCGCACGGCCTGGGCGGCTCAGGCGATCTGCCGATTCCGTACACCTATGCGCTGATCGGCGCGGCGTGGGCGTTGACGTTCACCTTCGCCGTCGTGGTGCTCGCTTGGAGGACGCCGCGGTTCGACCCGGCGAGGGCGGGCCACCCGCTACCGCAATGGGTGACGAGGGCGGTGGACGCGCCCGCGACGCGCCTGGCCGCGGCCGTGGCCGGGCTGCTGTTCGCGCTGTGGGTGACGGTCGCCGCCGTCTTTGGCCCGCAGGATGACGAGAACGCCTTGCCCGGCGTGTTCTACGTGCTGATGTGGGTGGGGCTGGCAGCAGTCTCGTTGGCGTTCGGCCCGGTGTGGCGCGTGCTGTCGCCCGTGCGGACCGTCTACCGTGTGCTGCCACCGTCGCGCAGACCTCCGCCACGGCAGTACCCGCGCGCATGGGGCTACTGGCCCGCGGCCGTCGGGCTCTTTGCGTTCGTGTGGCTCGAGCTCGCCAGCCATGATCCGGGATCGCTTGTCGCCATTGAGATTTGGCTTGCGACGTACGTGATGGTGACGCTCGCGGGGGCGTGCGTCTTCGGCCCCCGCTGGAACGCCAGGGCCGACCCCTTCGAGGTGTACGGGGTGGTGGCGTCGCGACTGTCACCGCTGCGCCGCAACGCCGACGGGCACATCGCGGTCGGCAACCCGTTCGACCATCTGCCGTCGATGCCGGTGCGCGCGGGTACCGTCGCGGTGCTCGCGATCCTGTTGGGTTCGACGGCGTTCGACAGCTTCTCGGCAATGCCGCAGTGGCGCAACCTCGTCGACGATCTGTCCGGCAGTTCGACAACGGTCGCCGTGCTGTTGCGCACCGCCGGACTGCTGCTCTTCGCGACGGTGGTGGCGGTGACGTTCTCGCTGGCGGCCAGGGCGACCGGCGGCGTCGACGCCCAGCGCCGCCGCGAACTGCCTGGGCTGATGGCCCATTCGCTGATCCCGATCGTGATCGGCTACGTCTTCGCGCACTACCTGACCTATCTCGTCGAGCGCGGCCAGCAGACCGTGCTGCGGCTCGTCGGCCTGCCCGACGTCCAGCCGTACTACCTGCTGTCGGCACATCCGTCGGTGCTCGCGACCCTCAAAGTCGGCTTCGTCGTGAGTGGACACGTCGCCGGCGTCATCGCCGCGCACGACCGGGCGCTGTCCCTGTTGCCCAAACGGCATCAGGTCACCGGGCAGCTCGCCATGATGCTGGTGATGGTCGGCTACACCTTCACCGGGCTGTACCTGCTCTTCGGCGGATAGCCTTGAACCCATGCGCGCATTGATCATCGTCGACGTGCAGAGGGACTTCTGCGAGGGCGGCTCCTTGGCCGTCGAGGGCGGTGCGACCGTCGCCAGCAGGATCACCGACATGCTCGCCGATCACGACTATGACCACGTCGTCGCGACGATGGACTTCCACGTCGACCCCGGGTCACACTTCTCCGACCAACCCGACTACCGGGAGTCGTGGCCGCCACACTGCGTGGTCGGCACCGACGGCGTGGACTTCCATCCGGACTTCGACCCGGCGGCCGTCGAGGCCGTCTTCACCAAGGGCGAGTATTCCGCGGCCTACAGCGGCTTCGAGGGCACCGACGACTCCGGGACGACGCTGGCCGACTGGCTGCGCCAGCGCGACGTCGACACGGTAGACGTCGTCGGCATCGCCACGGACTACTGCGTGAAGGCGACGGCGGACGATGCGATCGCCGCCGGGTTCACCACCCGGGTGCTGCTGGACTTCACCGCCGGGGTGGCACCGACGACGACCGCCGAGGCCGTCGCGTCGCTCCGCGCCTCCGGCGTCGCCATCGCCTGACGATTTCGGCGTGTTCGGTCGCGCGCACCGCGACCGATCACGCCGAAGTCACTCAGCGGGTGGGGTCGGCGGGGCGGCCGGTCCACTGCGGCGGGCGGCCCGCCAGATGCGCCCGCACGCCCTCCCTGGCGTCGTCGTGTGCCATCAACCGCAGGTGGATGTCGGTCTCCCGGGCGCCTACCGCCGCACGGTCGAGATCGAACGAATCCCACAGCAGCCGCTTGCTGGCCGCGACCGACATCGGGGCCGTGTTCTCGGCGATGTCGTGGGCGATCTCGAGGGCGGCCGGCAGGACGGCATCGGCGTCGAGCACCCGGCTGCCCAGGCCCAGCTCGACGGCACGGCGCCCGTCGAACGTGGCACCGGTCAACAGCACCTCCGCGGCGTTGGCGATCCCCACCAGCCGCGGCAGCATCCAGTGGGAGTACGCGTCACCGACCACCCCGCGCCGCACCTGCACGACGCCGTACTTCGCGTCGGCCGCGAACAGGCGGATGTCGCACTGCAGCGCCAGCGTCAACCCCAGGCCGAGCGCATGTCCGTCGACGGCCGCGATCACCGGCTTGTCGAGTGTCCACGCGGGCACGTCGATACCCGCGGCGCTGAAACCGGATCCAGGAGCGGCGAACGTGCGGTCGCCTGCGCCGAGATCGGCACCCGCACAGAACGCCGGCGGGGCGCCCGTCAGGACGATCACCCGGACCGCGTCGGCCCGGTTGCAGCGCAGGTAGGCGTCGGCCAATTCCTCGCGCATGCCGTCGCCGATCGCATTGCGAACATCGGGCCTGTTCAGGGTGATGGTCACCACTGGACCGGACACGGTGGTTTGCAGCGTGCGGTAAACGGGCAGTTCAGGGCCGGTAAACAAAACCGCGTACCTCCATGTCGAGCCACTCGCCCGCCATGGTGCCCCACCCCGTCGTGCCATATCGTCGTCTTGATCCATTCACCAGCTTCACCAGAAGGGTTTGACTTGACCCCCGCCACCCCCGCCTCCAGTTCCAAGGACACCGCAACGTCTCCCGTCATGCCGGCCTCGCAACCCGATGCCGTTGACAAGGAAACGATCCCCATGGATTGGGAGATGTGGCCCGGCAAGGCCTACCCGCTGGGCGCCACCTATGACGGGTCGGGCAGCAACTTCGCCGTGTTCAGTGAGGTCGCGGAGATGGTCGAGCTTTGCCTGTTCGACGCCGACGGCACCGAGACCAAGCTCAAGCTCCCCGAGGTAGACGGCTTCGTCTGGCACGGCTTCGTCCCCGACGTCGAGCCGGGCCAGCGGTACGGCTATCGCGTGCATGGCCCGCACGACCCGCCGTCGGGACTGCGCTGCAACCCCAACAAGCTGCTGCTGGATCCCTATGCCAAGGCCATCGACGGCGCGTTCCATTGGGACCAGTCGCTGTTCGCCTACGACTTCGGCGATCCCGACAGCCGTAACGACGAGGACTCCGCAGCCAGCATGCCGAAGTCGGTGGTCATCAACCCGTTCTTCGACTGGGGCACCGACCGACCGCCGCAGCACGAGTACGCCGACTCGATCATCTACGAGGCGCACGTCAAGGGCCTGACCGAGACGCATCCCGACATCCCGGAGCGCAGCCGCGGCACGTACGCGGCCATCGCCCACCCCGCCATCATCGAGCACCTGCAGAACCTGGGAATCACGGCGATCGAATTGATGCCGGTGCACCACTTCGCCAACGACTCCACGCTGATCGACAAGGGGCTGTCCAACTACTGGGGTTACAACACCATCGGCTTCTTCGCGCCGGACTCCAAGTACGGTGCCAGCGCCACCCCCGGCGGTCAGGTCCAAGAATTCAAGGCCATGGTGCGGGCGCTGCACGAGGCGAACATCGAGGTCATCCTCGACGTGGTCTACAACCACACGGCCGAGGGCAACCACATGGGTCCCACGCTGTCGATGCGCGGTATCGACAACGCGGCGTACTACCGGCTGGTCGACGACGACAAGCGCTACTACATGGACTACACCGGCACCGGTAACAGCCTGAACGCCGGCCATCCGCATGCGCTGCAGTTGATCATGGACTCGCTGCGCTACTGGGTGACCGAGATGCACGTCGACGGGTTCCGCTTCGACCTGGCGTCCACCCTCGCCCGCGAGTTCTACGACGTCGACAAGCTCTCGACGTTCTTCGAACTGGTCCAGCAGGATCCGACCGTCAGCCAGGTGAAGCTGATCGCGGAGCCATGGGACGTCGGCCCCGGCGGATACCAGGTCGGCAACTTCCCGCCTCAGTGGACCGAGTGGAACGGCAAGTACCGCGACACCGTCCGCGACTTCTGGCGAGGTGAGGATGCCAGCCTCGGCGAGTTCGCATCCCGGCTCACCGGGTCGGCCGACCTGTACGAGCACACGGCGCGCAGGCCTGTCGCGTCGATCAACTTCGTCACCGCACACGACGGCTTCACGTTGCGGGACCTGGTGTCCTACAACGACAAGCACAACGAGGCCAACGGCGAGGGCAACAACGACGGGGAGAGCAACAACAGTTCCTGGAACTGCGGCGTCGAGGGAGAGACCGACGACCCGGAGATCCGCGCATTGCGGGCTCAGCAGGTGCGCAACTTCCTGACCACGAACATCCTCAGCCAGGGCGTTCCGATGATCTGTCACGGCGACGAGTTGGGACGTACCCAGGGTGGCAACAACAATGGCTACTGCCAGGACAACGAGATCACCTGGATCGACTGGGCCACCGCCGACGCCGCCTTGATCGAGTTCACCCAGTCGGTCGCCGCCCTTCGCGCGGCGCATCCGATCTTCCGCAGGCGACGGTTCTTCGACGGGCGTCCGGTCCGCGTTCGCGGGTCGGAGCGCCTGCCGGACATCTCGTGGTTCGCGCCCGACGGTTCGGAGATGAGCGACGAGGACTGGGACTCCGGCTTCGGCAAGTCCATCACCGTCTATCTCAACGGCCAGGGCATCCCAGACCTCGATCCCCGCGGGCAGCGCGTGACCGACGACTCGTTCGTCATGTGCTTCAACGCCCACCACGAGCCCATCGACTTCAACCTGCCGCCCGAGGAATTCGGCGCAGCGTGGCAGCCGGTCATCTACACGGTGGAGGGGGCGGAGCCTGCGGCCTTCAGTCCCGTTTCCGCCAAGGCCACACTGACTGTCCAGGCGCGGTCCGTCGTCGTGCTTCAGGCGGCCGAAGCCGAGTAGCCCCCGTTACTCGATGACGTCGAAGAACGAGGCGCCGTCCTCCGGAGTCCCGTCGATCTGACCCTTCTCGACACCATGGCGTTGAGTGTCGAGGTGGTCGAGTTCGTCACCGCTGACGACCTCGAGGCCACCGCCGGCGTCGGAGTCGTGCGCTTCGGTCGCATCATCCTCGTCCGCACCGTCGGCACCGGCTTCCGTGTCGGCGGTGACGTCGGGCTCCTCCTCGGACAGTCGCTCGTCGAGGGTTTCGTCGTCCTTGGCCGGGATCCAGCGTTCGGGCGGGTCGACTACCTCATCACCGTCCGCGTTGCGAATCTCGTCGGAGTCGAGCTCCTCGGACTGTGACAGCGGGAAGTCGTCGAAATCGGATGTGGACATGCTGCCATCTTGCCCGACGCCCACCCCACCCCCGCGATTTCGGCGCGGGAACGTTCGGTGAGCGACGGTGTGCGCGCCGAAGTCGCGATAGTTAGCTCTGTAACAGAGGTACTGTGGAGCGGGTGCACACCCAGACCGATCTCGCCGGTGAACTCCTGGCCACTGCCGGCCGCTTCCGCCGCCACGTGCGCCGGGCCGGCGGCGGGCCGAGGATCGGCACCGGGCTCCCCGAGTCGCAGGCGGAGCTGTTGCGACTGGTGGGTCGCCAGCCCGGCATCTCGGTGCGGGAAGCCGCGACGGAACTCGGCCTGGCACCCAACACGGCCTCGACCCTGGTGTCACGACTCTCCGCCGACGGCCTGCTGATCCGCACCGCGGACCCCGACGACCGGCGGGTCGGCCGGCTCCGGCTCACCGCACCGGCACAGCGCATCGCCGACGAATCCCGCGCTACCCGACGGGCCACCCTCGGCGCCGCGCTCGCCCGACTCGATCCCGATCAGCGCGACCGGCTCAGCGAGGGTCTCGTCGTGCTCGCCGAAGTCACCCGCCTACTACACGAGGAGCCCGCATGAAGCCACCCGCAGCGAGGCCCCCGGCGATCGACTGCCGGAACCTGACCCACCGCTACGGCGACTTCACCGCCGTCGACGACCTCACCCTCGAGGTCCGCGCCGGCGAGACCGTGGGCCTGCTCGGCCCCAACGGTGCGGGCAAGACCACCGTGGTGCGGGTGCTCACCACGCTCACCCCCGTCCAGGACGGTGAGGTACGCATCTTCGGTCTCGACGCCCGGCGCGACACCATGGACATCCGCCACAACCTTGGCTATGTCCCGCAACAACTCTCGATCGAGTCAGCCCTGACGGGCCGGCAGAACGTCGACCTGTTCGCCCGGTTGTACGACGTTCCCCGCCGGCAACGCCGCGGCCGCGTCGACGAGGCCCTCTCGGCGATGAACCTGCTCGACGTCGCCGAGAATCTCGCGAGCACGTACTCCGGCGGCATGGTCCGACGGCTGGAACTCGCGCAGGCGCTGGTGAACCGGCCCTCGCTGCTGATCCTCGACGAGCCCACCGTGGGCCTGGATCCCATTGCGCGCGACGCGGTGTGGTCGCAGGTGGCCGACATGCAGGAGGAGTACGGGATGACGGTCCTGCTGACCACCCACTACATGGAGGAGGCCGACGCGCTGTGCGACCGCGTCGCCCTCATGCACCATGGCGCGCTACGGGCCGTGGGGTCGCCACAGGATCTCAAGTCCGCCCTCAGCTCGGACGCCGCCCCGAACGCAACGCTCGAGGACGTGTTCCGCCACTACGCAGGTGAGACCCTCACCGGAGATACCGCGCGCCGCCAACTAAGTGAGATCCGTTCCAGCAGAAGGACGGCCCGCCGTGTCAGTTGATGCAGTCACCGTCGAGCTGATCCGCGCCCCGCGCGGCATCGGTCGCGTGAACGGATTGCTGCGCCGCATGGGCGCGTTCGCACTCGTCGAATTGCAGAAGCTGTCCCACGACCGCAGCGAACTCCTCACCCGCATGGTGCAGCCCGCCCTGTGGTTGCTGATCTTCGGGCAGACGTTCTCGCGGCTGCACGTCATCGACACCGGTGACGTGCCCTACCTGGCGTTCCTGGCCCCCGGCATCATCGCCCAGTCGGCGCTGTTCATCTCGATCTTCTACGGCATCCAGATCGTGTGGGACCGCGACGCCGGAATCCTCGCCAAGCTGATGGTCACCCCGGCGCCAGCGTCGGCGCTCATCACCGGCAAGGCGTTCGCGGCAGGGGTGCGGTCGGTCGCCCAGGTCGTCGGCGTCATGGTGATCGCCTACCTGATGGGCATCCATCTCACCGCCAACCCGCTGAGGATCCTCGCCGCGATGGGCGTCGTGGTGCTCGGCTCGGCGTTCTTCGCCTGCCTGTCGATGACGTTGGCGGGGCTGGTGCGCAACCGCGACCGGCAGATGGGGATAGGCCAGGCCATCACCATGCCGCTGTTCTTCGCGTCCAACGCCCTCTACCCCGTCGATCTCATGCCGCAGTGGCTGCGCTGGCTGTCCGCGGTCAACCCGCTCAGCTACGAGGTCAACGCGCTTCGGGCCCTGCTGCTGGGGACGCCCGGCAACACGTGGCTTGACGTCACCGTGCTGCTCGTCGCCGCGGCGCTGGGCGTCTTCAGCGCCTCGATGCTGCTGTGCCGTCTGGTGCGGTAGGTAACGCCAGGCCACCGCGCTGACGAAGTGTCTAGGACTGGACTTTGTTAGGTTCAAGTCTCGAGGCTGGGCCCAAGAGGGGGAAGTGTGCGCAACGTCTTCAAGATCGTCGCTGCCGTCGCGACCGTCGCCGTCGTATCGGCGACCGCGACCGCGGTGATCCACCCCGAGTCGCGGACCCTGCCGTTCATCGAGACGGCGTCGATCAACACCTCCGGCAGCACGGTCGGCATCTCCGATTCCGACATCTACGGCATGTCACCCGACGACGTGAACCGGACCTTCGACCTGATGACGGCCACCGGCATCCGCAACGTACGAGTGATGATGCCGTGGGCCGGCATGGAACCCAATCCCGGGCAGTACGACTTTGGCCAGGTCGACCTCATGGTCGACGCGGCCAACGCCCGCGGGATGTCGGTGCTGGGCACGCTGGTGTCGTCCCCGGGGTGGGCCGTCGAGCCCGGCTTGCCCGCCGTCTCCAGCCCGCCTGCCTCGGCGGGCACCTACGGTGACTTCGCCGGAGCCACGGCCAGCCACTTCCGCGGCCGCGTCGCCGCCTACGAGATCTGGAACGAGCCCAACGCCGCGATGTCGTGGACGTCCGGTCCGCAGGGTCCCGAACCCGCCGTGTACGCCGGTCTGCTCAAGGCGGCCTACCCGAAGATCAAGGGTGCCGACCCGTCGGCCCTGGTCCTCGGCGGCGTCGTCGGAGCCGTCGTGTCGTTCTTCTCGCTGACGATGGATCCGGTGACGTTCATCGAGCAGATGTACGCGGCGGGAGCGAAGGGTTCATTCGACGCCCTGTCGTACCACCCGTACCAGTACACGACCATGTTCTCGGCGGGTGGCAACCTGGCCAACTCGCCGATCCTGCAAGTGGCGGCGATCCACGACCGGATGTCGGCCAACGGCGACGGCGGCAAGAAGATCTGGGCCACCGAGTACGGCGAGCCGACCTCCAGCGCGGACGAGGCCACCCAGGCCGCGTACCTGACCGACTTCCTCGCCACGTGGCGCACCCTGCCCTACGCGGGCCCGGCCTACGTCTACACCACCCGCGACCGCAATACCGGCAGCGGCGCCCCGGACGACACGTTCGGGCTGTACCGGTCGGATTGGACGCCGAAACCCGCCCAGGCGGCGGTGCAGGCGCTCGCATAGAGGCGCGGGGCTAGCCGACGAGCCGGGCGATCGACGCCATCGGAATCGGCAGCCAGTCGGGCCGGTACCTGGCCTCGTAGCCGGCCTCGTACACCGCCTTGTCGAGTTCGTAGGCCGCCAGCAACCCGGCCGAGTCCCGCGGGTCGGCCCCCGCCTCGGTCGCGTAGCCGTCGCAGAAGGCCGCGCAGTTGCGGTCGACCCATTCCCGGGCGCCGACGGCCAACCGGTCGTCGGCCTCCGCGCCGCCCCCAACGAGGCGCTGATAGGCGGCGTATTCATAGGACCGCAGCACACCCGCCACGTCCCTGAGCGCCGAGTCGGGCCGACGCCGGTCGTCGAGCGGCTGTCCGGGTTCACCCTCGAAGTCGATCACCAGCCACCGTTCCGGCGTCCGCAGCACCTGGCCGAGGTGGAGGTCGCCGTGCACGCGTTGCACCGTGATCCCGTCACCCGCGCCAGCGGCGAGCGCGCGGTAGCGCTCCTCGATCGACTCCCGGTAGCGCTCGACGGCGGGCACCATGGCCGCGACCTCGTGCAGCCGCCGCAGCAGCGTGTCCGCGGGGAACGGCTCGCGGGTGGTGCCCAGCGCGTCGGCAAGTGTCCGGTGCACGGAGGCGACCGCCGCGCCCAGCTGCCGCGACTCCTCGGCGAATTCGATGCCCGCCTCGATAGCGGTCAGGTCGCGGGTGCTCGCGGTGGCCATGTCCCAGCCCTCGACCGAGTTCGCCGCGAATTCGGTGACCATGCCCAGCGAGTACGACTCGCCGGCGACGGTCGCCTCGTAGGACCCGAGCAGACGCGCGACGTGGGGATTGCCCGCCCTGGCCAGTTCGCGGTTGAGTTCGATGTCGGGGTTGATCCCCGGCGTGACGCGGCGAAACACCTTGAACATCGCGGCGTCGCCGAACACCACGCTGGTGTTGCTCTGCTCGGCCCCGATCACCCGACCCACCGCATCCATCGGCAGCTGGGCCGCGGGCTCCTTGCCGAAGCGCAGCGGTCCGACCGAGGCCGACTCGTCGACGAGCGACAGCAGGTACTGCGCGGCCGCCGGGTCGTACAGGGCATCGTGCGCCGTGCGGGTTCCCGAGACTCCGATCGCGGCGGTTCCGGCACCGCCGGCGCCGTCGTCGGCCCACCGCACCAGCAGCTGATAGCGGGCCGACGTGCCGTCGGTGTAGTCGGCGTCGAGCAGCATCAGATCCAGACCGTCGCGTAGGGAGACCACCTCGTCGGTCCGCACGTCGGTCAGTTCGCGGCCACGTCCGGCGTACCACCGTTGCGTCGGCAGCCACTGGTCGAACGGAAGTTTCATCGCCTCAGTCATCAGTGTTCGAAACTACCCATGGTGCGCCCGTTTGAATCAGGCCGTTCGTTCCACTGGTTCCATGGGCAGCACACCGCGCTCGATCTCGGCGATCGTCGCATCGCGAAGAGCCCCGGCCGCGGCGAAGTCGTGGGCGTGACGCGTCGCGACGTGCTCACCCTGCCTGCCGATCTCCACGGGCCACCGACTCCGTCCAATAACTCTGAGCAACAACGTGATTGGCATGACCACCAGTGCCAGGCACAGTTCGACGACCGACCCGACGAGGAACAGCACCACGACCGCGACGTAGAACAGCACCTTGCCCACGCTGTACACGACCCACACGATCGCGGCGGCCACCACGAAGAGCACCTTGAGGAGGACGTTCCTGGGCAGTGCGGTGTCGTCCGGTTCCGAGGACTCGCTGGCGTCCGCCTTCTTGGTGCCGGGCGTGGACGACAAGAGGTCGCGTAGTGACAATGCCCGCCGCCACGGATACCACCGACGGCGGACCGTCCACGGGACTCCGTCGGGATCGACGATCGCTGCGCCCATGAATTCGCCGTTCTCGATTGGGTTTCGGTGAAGGGATCCTACGACCACGATCGACGGTCCGGTGACGCCAGCGGTAGGGTTTCGCAGGTGGCATCCAGTGACTCGTTGCGCGACCACGGCGACCCTGGCGACGCCCCGTCGATCCCGCCCCCATTGATCGCACCCGCCGCCACGACTCGCCCCACGGCGGCCGAGGAGGCCCGCACGATCGCGGCCTCCACCAACACCGGGACGCTGGCAACGCTGACCGCCGCCGGCGACCCATGGGCCTCGTTCGTCACCTACGGTCTGCTCGGCGGTGCGCCGGTGCTGTGCGTGTCCAACCTCGCGGAGCATGGCCGCAACCTGGCCGGGGACCCGAGAGCCAGCATTGCGATCGTCGCCGCCGCCACCGACAGCGACCCACTGGCCAACTCGCGGATCACACTGGCCGGGGTCGTCGAGAAGCCGACGGGTGACGAGTTCGCCACCGCCCGGCAGGCTCACCTCGATGCCGTCCCCGCCGCGAAGTACTACGTGGACTACAGCGACTTCACCCTGTGGGTGCTGCGCGTCGACCGGGTCCGCTGGGTGGGTGGCTACGGCCGCATGGACTCGGCCACGGGCGTCGACTACGCCGCCGCCGAGCCGGATCCGGTGCAGGCGATGGCGGCCGGCGCCATCGAACACCTCAACGCCGACCATGCCGAGTCACTGACCGCCATGGCCAGGACGCTCGCCGGCTACCCCGACGCCATCGCCGCGGTCTGCACCGGGGTCGACCGCTACGGCCTCGACCTCAAGGTGACCACCGAGCGCGGGATCGCGTATCCGCGCGTCGGGTACCTCGACCGACTCGACTCGGCCGACCAATTGCGGTCGGCAGCCGCGGAACTGACCAGACGGGCCCGCTCCGTCTGATCTGTCATACGATCGCTGCGTGCCCGACCGCCCCGACACCTGGCAAGCCGCATTCGACCTCATTCGCACCCGCGGGTACGAACACCGCGAGGAGCCGTTCAAGCTGGCCAGCGGTCAGCTGAGCCACGACTACATCGACGGCAAGTATGCGATCGACACCGGTGAGCGGCTCACCACGGTCAGCCGGGCCGTCGCCGACCTCGCCGCGTCCACCGGCATCGAGTTCGACGCCGTCGGCGGCCTGACGATGGGCGCCGATCCGCTCGCCCACGGCATCGCAATGGTCACCGGAAGTGCGTGGTTCTCGGTTCGCAAGGAGCAGAAGCAGCGCGGCCGCGAGCAGTGGATCGAGGGCACCCGCATCGAGCCGGGCATGCGCGTGCTGCTCGTCGACGACGTCATCAGCACCGGCGGCTCCACCGAGATCGCCTTCGACCGGGTCGTCGCGGCGGGTGCCGTCGTGACCGGTGTCATCCCGATGGTGGACCGCGGCAACGTGGCCGCCGGTCGGTTCGCTCGTCGCGACGTGCCGTTCGCGGCGCTCGTCACCTACCGCGACTTGGGGATCGAACCCGTCAAGGACGTCTAGCTCGGCTGCCGACTGTGGGGGTCGTGCACGCAGAACGACGGCGGTTTCAAGGGATCGATGCAACACCCTTCTGCTCGAGGAGTGTTGTGATGGGATCTCATGCGATTCAGCCGGTGACGGTGAGTGCGTTTTGGGGGCAGGTTCGGCTGGGTTTTGGTCCGGCTGAGGCTGCGGTCATTGTCGGCGTGTCGCTCGGGGCGGCGCGGAAATGGTTGACCGACGCTGGTGGCGTGAAACCACGTGTGCACGAACCCAAGACGGATGGGCCACGACCCCGACTGACCGTGTCGGAACGGATCGAAATTCAGGTCGGTGTGGGCCGCAATGAGTCCCTTCGCTCGATGGGGCGACGACTGCATAGGCCAGCCTCGACGATCAAACGCGAGTTGGATCGCAACGTCGAGAACCGCTACGACGGACGTGCGTCGGGTTATCGACGCAAGGAGGCCTTCGGAGCCCGTCAAAGCGGCATCTGTTGACGACGGTTGAAATCTAGGCCAGTCGCGACGGTGAAAAGTAGGCCACCCATACAGATTGGATGGGTGATCTCCTTGGAAGATTGGGCCTTGATTCGGCATCTTCACCGCAGCGAGGGTCTGTCGCAGCGGGCTATCGCACGGCAGATGGGTATTGCGCGCGACACTGTGGCTGGGGCGTTGGCCAGCGACGTCCCACCGAAATATGAGCGGCGGGCGGTGACGCCGGCGATCGATACCGTGGAGCCACGGATTCGGGCTTTGTTGTCGGCCTATCCCGGGATGCCGGCGACGGTGATCGCGGAGCGGATTGGGTGGACGGGTTCGATCTCGTGGTTTCGGGAGCGGGTCCGGGCGGTTCGCCCGGAGTACCTGCCCGCTGATCCGGTGGATCGCCTCGAGCATCCGCCCGGTCGGGTGGCGCAGTGCGATCTGTGGTTCCCGGCGCCCAAGATCGCGGTGGGGTTCGGTCAGGAGGCGATGCTGCCGGTCTTGGTGATGGTGGCGGCGTTCTCAAGGTTCATCGCCGCGGTGATGCTGCCGTCGCGCCAAACGATGGATCTGGTGGCCGGGATGTGGCAGCTGCTGGCGAGCAGCTTCGCCGCGGTGCCGCACGAGTTGTGGTGGGACAACGAAGCCGGGATCGGACGTCGGGGCCGGTTGGCCGATCCGGTGACTGCGTTGATGGGCACGCTGGGATCGCGGATGGTGCAACTCAAACCCTATGACCCCGAATCGAAGGGAATGGTGGAACGAGCCAACCGCTACCTGGAGACCTCGTTCCTGCCCGGACGCAGCTTCGACTCCCCGCACGACTTCAATAGTCAACTGGGGCAATGGCTTCCGACCGCCAACAGTCGTCATGTGCGTGTCCTCGACGGGCGTCCCGTTGATTTCCTGGATCGTGATCGAGCTCAGATGCTGGTCCTGCCACCCGTGCCTCCGGTGATCGACACCGTGGCGCACCAACGGCTGGGACGGGACTACTACGTCCGGGTGGCCGGCAATGACTACTCGGTGGATCCGACGGCGATCGGTCAACTCGTCGACGTTCGCACCACCCTGGCCCAGGTGACGGTGAGCCGATCCGGGCATCTGCTGGCGGCTCATGACCGCTGCTGGGCGGCACGTCAAACCCTGACCGACCCGGCCCACGTCGCGACCGCCGCGGCGATGCGCCGCCAATTCCAGACGGGCCCGGCTCCACTGGCAGGCGAGCATCTGGCGCGGGACTTGGCCGAGTACGACCGTGCCTTCGGTGTCGACTTCACCAGCAGTGCAACCGGATTCGACGGGGAGGTGGCCTGAGATGGCGGAGGATCCGATCAAGGACATCTTGCACTACGCGCAAGCGCTGAAGGCGCCACGAATCAGGGATGCGGCAGCCCGGTTGGCCGAGCAAGCCCGTGAAGCCAGCTGGAGTCATGAGGAGTATCTCGCTGCGGTGCTGTCCCGTGAAGTCGCCGCCCGCGAAGCCTCCGGTGCAGCGACCCGTATCCGCTCAGCAGGGTTCCCGACGCGTAAGTCACTGGAGGACTTCAACTTCGATCACCAACCTGCTCTCAACCGTGACATGATCGCCCACCTCGGTACCGGTGTCTTTCTGGCCAAGGCCCGCAACGTAGTGCTCCTCGGCCCGCCGGGCACCGGCAAGACTCACCTCGCGACCGGCCTGGCCATCAAAGCCGCCCAGACCGGGCACCGGATCGCGTTCGCCACCGCAGTGGACTGGGTCGCCCGCCTCAAAGCCGCCCACAACGCGGGTCGCTTGCCCGCCGAGTTGGCCAAGCTGCGGCGCATCGGACTGCTCGTCGTCGACGAAGTCGGCTACATCCCATTCGAGCAGGACGCCGCGAACCTGTTCTTCCAGCTGGTCTCCAGCCGCTACGAACATGCCTCGCTGATCTTGACCTCGAACCTGCCGTTCGCCCGCTGGGGTGATGTGTTCGGCGACCAGGTCGTCGCCGCGGCAATGATCGACCGCATCGTCCACCACGCCGACGTCCTCACACTGAAGGGATCCAGCTACCGCCTCAAAGACACCGGAATAGACACCTTGCCCTCCGCCCGAGCCGACAACACGGCACAATAAACCACGACCACGTGGCCTACTTTTCACCGTCGCTCCTGGCCTACGTTTAGACCGTCGTTAACAGGCATCAGCTCGACGGTGCGTTACGACGCGTTGGCAGGTGAACGGTCAGCCGCGAGGCGGGCGCGGCGCCCCAAGGTGCGCAAGTTCGCCGTCGCTGACACGTTGCGTGATGAGGTGCAGACTCGGTTGGAGCTGCGTCACAGTCCGCGCCAGATAGCCAGGCGGTTGCGCATCGACTTTCCCGACGATCTGGAGATGTGGGTGTCACACGAAGCCATCTACCAGGCCATTTACGTTCAAGGGCGGGGGTCGCTGCGCCGGGAATTGCACCAGTGCTTGCGGACCAAGCGAGCGATCCGCCGGCCTCGGCATCAGCCCGGGACCCGGCGCGGCCGCATTCCGGGGATGGTCAACATTAGTGAACGCCCGGCCGAGGTCGCCGATCGCGCGGTACCCGGGCACTGGGAGGGTGACCTGATCATCGGCAGCACCACATCGGGATCGGCGATCGGCACCCTGGTGGAACGCTCCACCCGTTTCGTGATGCTGCTGCATCTGCCCGACAACCACGGTGCGGTCGCGGTTCAGGACGCCATCGTGGAGAAGATGACCGAGCTGCCCGAGCATCTACGCCGTTCCTTGACCTGGGATCAGGGCAAGGAGATGGCCAATCACCTTGCCATCGCCGTCGCAGCCGATCTCGACATCTATTTCTGCGATCCGCACTCTCCTTGGCAACGGGGCACCAACGAGAACACCAATGGGCTTCTGCGTCAATACTTTCCGAAGGGAACCGACTTATCGCTGCACGGTCCCGGGATCTTGGACAATGTCGCAGCCGAACTCAACGGCCGTCCCCGCGAAACCCTGAACTGGAGAACACCCGCCGAAGCACTCAACGAACTACTCTCAAAACCGCCAACTGTTGCATCGACCGCCTGAATTCGCCGACGCAATCGCGTGCATGGCGCCCACACTCGTCGCGCCGTCTAGGGCGCGGGGACGACGAGCACGTCGGTGGGTTGGACGCCCACCGTCACCCGCTGCCCGGTGGCGAACTGCCTGGCCTGGGAGCTGCTCAGCTGAGCGTGGACGACGGCGCCGTCGCCCACCTCGACGTAGACCCGCGAGATCGGTCCGAGGAAGGCCACCGACCTGACCGTCGCAGCGCCCGCCTCGTCGGCGGTCACCGTCACCGATTCCGGACGCACCATCGCGGTGCCCGAGCCCGAGGTGATCGACCCCGCCAGGGTGGGGAGCTCCTCGCCGAACACGTGGGCACGTCCCGACGAAACCTGGGCAGGCACTTGATTATTCAGCCCGACGAATTCCGCGACGAACGGAGTCGCCGGGTTGGCGTACACCTCGGCGGGCGGCGCGAGTTGCTCGAGGCGGCCCTGGCTCATCACGCCGACCCGGTCCGCGACGGCCAGGGCCTCCTCCTGGTCGTGGGTGACGAACAGCGTCGTCGTCCCGACCTCGAGTTGCACGCGACGGATCTCGTCGCGGAGCTGGGCGCGCACCTTCGCATCGAGCGCGGACAACGGTTCGTCGAGCAGCAGCACCCGCGGGCGGATCGCCAGTGCGCGCGCCAACGCGACCCGCTGCTGCTGACCACCCGACATCTCGGAGGCGTACTTGTGGGCGTGTTCGGAAAGCCCGACGAGGTCGAGCATCTCGGCGGCGCGCTTGCCTCGGTCCCCCTTCGCACCGCCGCGCATCTTCAGCCCGAACTCGACGTTCTCCGAAGCGGTCAGATGCGGAAAGAGGCTGTAGGCCTGGAAGACCACGCCCATGTCGCGTTTGTTGGCAGGCACGTTGGTGAGATCGCGGCCGTCGACGGTCACCGTGCCCGAGGTGGCCTGGTCGAGGCCGGCGAGGATGCGCAACACGGTGGTCTTGCCACAGCCCGACGGGCCGAGCAGCGCGACGAATTCACCCGGCTCCATCTTCAGCGTCAGACCGTCGAGCGCCTTGACCGTGCCGTAGATCCTGGTGAGATCGGTCAGTTCGACGCTGACGCCCGTGGTACTCATGCGTGACGCCTCCGTCGGGTAACGAGTGAAAGGGCAAGCAGCAGAACGAATCCGAACAGCAACGTCGCCAGAGAGGCCGCGACGGAGGTGGGCCCGTCGGTCTTGCCGAGCGCGACGATCTGAATGGGCAACGTCTGATAGCCAGACAATGAAGCAATCGTGTACTCACCGAGGACGACGGCCACCGAGATGAACGCCGCCGACAGCACACCCGACCAAATGTTGGGCACGACGACGCGGGCGATGGTCGTCGTCCAGCCGGCGCCGAGCGAACGGGCCGCCTCCGACAGCGTCTCGAGATCGATCGCCGACAGGGCCGCATCGATCGACCGGTACGCGAACGGCAGGACCACCACCACGTAGACGAACGTCAGCGTTAGCGCCGACTCGCCGAGGAAGTACGTCACCCAGAGGTAGACGTTCTTCAGCCCGACGACGACCACCAGCGCGGGAATGGTCAACGGCAGCAGGCACAGGAACTCGACGGCGCCCTTCGCCCACGGCGTCCGCAGTCGCACCCAGATCATCGTCGGCACCAGGAGGAGCAGCATGGCCACCACCGTCAGCACCGCTAGCAAGAGCGAGGTGACGATCGACTGATAGAGCGCATCGTCGGTCACCAGGTTGGACCAGGCCTGCATCGTCCGGCCGCCCTTGAGCAGGTTGCGGGTCGAGAAGTCGGCCATGGCGTAGAGCGGGAAGAGGAAGAACAGGCCGAACGCCACCCACAGCGCACCCCTGAATGCCCGCGTCATCGCAGCCACCGCGAGGTGCGACGGATCAGCAGGCTGTAGGCGCCCATCACCACCGCCACCACGACGATCATCTCCAGCGCCAGCGCGTACGCGAAGCCGGACTGGCCCAAGACGACCTCACTGGTGAGCGCTGAGCGGATCAGCAGCGGCACGATGGGGCTGCCCTGGCTGACCAGTGCCGCCGCGGTCGCATAGGCCGCGAAGGCGTTGGCGAACAACAGGAGTACCGCACCGAGGAACGCCGGCGTCAGCAACGGGACGGCGACCTGGCGCCAGTACTGCCACGTGGACGCCCCGAGGCTGACGGCGGCCTCGCGCCACTGCGCTCGCAGCCCCTCCAGCGCGGGTAGGAAGACGATGACCATCAACGGGATCTGAAAGTAGGTGTACACCAACACCAGTCCCGGCACCCCGTACAGCCAGCCGGAACCGGCGAGATTCCAGCCGAGGTACTCCTGCACCCAGAGCGTGAGCACGCCGTTCAGGCCGATCGTGGCGAGGAACGCGAAAGCCAATGCGACGCCACCGAATTGGGCCAGCACGCTGCACAACGAGATGACTCCGCGACGGATCATCGACGTCGCGGGCCGCGACACGATCAACCAGGCCAGCAGCGCGCCGAACACCGCACCGAGCAGCGCCGTGCTCGCCGACAGGAACACGCTCCTGCCGAGCGCGGTGAGTGCGGTCTCGGAGAACAACGCGGCCAGCCGCGTCAGCGAGAACCGGCCATCCTCGGTCATCGCGCTCGCGACGACGGTCACCGTCGGGACGATCAGGAAGATCCCGACCACTGCAAAGAACGGCAGCAGCGGCAGGGCCTGGCGGAGACGGCGCAGGACGGTCAGCCGATCGCCTTCGCCCAGTTGGCCTCGAGGTACTTCTTCGCCGCGTCGCTCTGCTGCTCGGAGACGTAGGTCGCGGCCCCGTCGACGGGCGGCAGCTGCTTGTAGGCGGCCAGGTCGATGGTGCCCGCGGTGACCATGCTGTCGGCCCGTACCGGGCGGGCGCTGCCCCGCAGGAACAGGTTCTGGCCCTCATCGCTGTAGAGGAACTCCTGCCACAGGCGAGCGGCGGCCGGATGCGGCGCGTCCTTGTTGATGGCCTGGTAGTAATAGCCCGCGAGCGCGGCGTTCGGCGGAATGACCACCTTCCACGACGGCAGCTTCTTGGTCTCCGCGACGTTGAGGTAGTCCCAGTCGATGACGACCGGCGTCTGGCCCGACTCGACGGTGGCCGGGGTCGGGTCGACGGGCAGGAAGTTGCCCGCCTGCTTGAGCTTTCCGAAGAACTCCACCCCGGGGGCGATGTCGTCGGGCGAACCACCCTGGCTCAGGGCCACCATCATGACGCCGGAGAACGCGGCGCCTGCCTGCGTCGGATCGCCGTTGAGCGCGACCTTGCCCTTGAAGTCCGGTCCGAGGAGGTCGTCGACGCCCTTGATCTCCGGCACCTTGGCCGAGTCGTAACCGATCGACATGTAGCCGCCGTAGTCGTTGACCCAGGCGCCGTCCGGATCCTTCATGTCCGCGGAGATGTCGTCGAACGTCGCCACCTTGTACGGCGCGAACATCGCCGTATTGGCCAGGGCGACGGCCTGTCCGAGGTCGAAGACGTCGGGCGCGGTCGACTTGCCCTTCTGCTGTGTGGCGGCGTTGATCTCCTCCTGGCTCGCGGCGTCGGGCTGGGCGGAGTTGACCTTGATGCCGTACTTGTCACCGAACGCCTTGATGATGGCGCCGTAGTTGGCCCAGTCCGGCGGCAACGCGATGACGTTGAGTGCGCCTTCCTTCTTCGCCGCGTCGATCAGGCCGGACAGGTCGGACCCGCCGAAGTCGGCCGCCGACGTCGCCTCGCTGGCGTTCACGCCCGAGTCGGTCTTCTCGCCCGCGTCCTTGGATTCGGGTGGGGCGCAGGCGACGAGACCGCTCGCCAGCAGGAGGACCAGGGCGCTGGTGAGCCGAGTTTTCTTCATGGGCGAACCTTCTGCTGGGCGGGTGGCGTGACGGTGACGCGGAGGTGGCGCCGCTGGGTCGCGACCGTGAACCAATGGACTCGCCTGGGACCTTACCGGTGGGCCCGTACCGCGGCAGCGGTTCGAGTACGACGTCGCAGGTTCGTCGACGCGCCGGGCGAATTCGGCATTCGGTCGCACATTTGCGCAGGTGGACCCCTAGCATCAGGGGGTGGCTGAGAGCGAGGCCTCGGGGGAAGCCAGGGTTGATGATCCTGTCGACGACACCGTCGACACGGATCAGTTGGCCGTTGACCAACCCGGCGACGTCGAGGCCCCGGCCGCGGACGGCGACTTCGGTTACCTGTTCGACGAGCCCGACGAGGTGGCGGCCGCCGAGGTGCGCGACGGCCCGGAGTGGGTCGAATCGGCGCCGCCCATGCAGTCGCAGGAGCGGACCGTCGACGCCTTCAACGCCTTCGATGCCAGCACCTGGAACTTCAAACCCATGCCGACACCGTGGTATCGGACGGGGAAGTCGCTGGCAGTGCTCGTCGTCGTGTCGTTGGCGGCGATCACCCTCGTCGTCTCTGGGGTGTTGCTCGCATTCCGCGGCCCCTCCAACGACGAGCCCGTCCCCACCCGGGATACCTCGACGGCGCCGACCCCTTCCACGGCTCCGTCGACCACGCGGAACGTGCCCCTGCCGCCGCCGCCACCGCCACCGCCACCGCCGCCGTCGGCCTCGGAGATCCAGCGTGCGCCGGTCGCCGAGCGCCGACCGCCACGGCCCACCAAGAAACCGGAGATCAACGTCACCCGCTCGCCGCTGAGCGTGAGCCCGCAGAAGCCATCCCGGTGACCGTGGACGCGGCCGCCCAGTTCGCGGAGGCACCCGTCGCGGCGCTCGCGACAGTCGGTGCAGACGGCGTACCGCACGTGGTGCCGGTGGTCTTCGCGGTGCGGGTCGTCGGTGCGGACGCATTCGTCTACACCGCGGTCGACGCCAAGCGAAAGTCGACCCATCGCCTGCGACGATTGGCGAACATCGCCGCAAACCCGAGGGTGAGCCTGTTGGTCGACCACTACGACGCCGACTGGGCGCAACTGTGGTGGGTCCGCGCCGACGGGGTGGCCACCGTGCACGGCAGCGGTGAGCAGATGGCGATCGGATACGCGGAGCTGAGGCGCAAGTATCCCCAGTACGAACGGGTCGCTCTCGACGGCCCGGTGGTCACCGTGGCAGTGAGCCGCTGGTCGTCCTGGCACGCGTGACGCGATCGGCGGACGCGCCGTCGGTCGACGTGCGACTGTGAGGGCATGGCACATCGCATCATCCAGTGGGGCACCGGCGCGGTCGGCAAGGAAGTTCTGGCAACGGTCCTCGATCCGCGCTCCGGGCTCGAATTGGTCGGCGTCAAGGCGTATTCCGACGACAAGGACGGGGTCGACGCGGGCACGCTAATCGGCCGCGAGCCCGTGGGGGTGATTGCGACGAAGGACACCGATAAGGCCCTCGCCATCGAGGCGGACTGCGTCGTGTACACCCCGCGCCTCACGTCGATCAGCGAGGTGTGCGCGATCCTCGCCAGCGGCAAGAACGTCGTCACGACGGCATTCCTGTTCCACCCCAACCGCATTCGGCTTCGCGATCGCGACCGGGTGCTGGCCGCGTGCCTTCGGGGCGGGACCAGCGTGCACGGGTGCGGGCTCAACCCCGGCAACCTGTCGGGCGCGCTTCCGCTGGCGTTGTCGGGGATGAGTCGCACCATCGAGACGCTGAAGCTCCAGGAGCGGGCCGACTGGTCGGTGTACGACAGCACCGCGATCACCTTCGACAACATGCGCTTCGGGCAACCCGTCGACGAGATCAGCGTCACCGCCAACGACTTCCTCGCCTTCAACAGCTCGATATTCACCGAACAGGTGTGGCTGCTGGCCGATGCGCTGCACGCGGGCATCGACGAGGTGACGGCGGACGTCGAGGCCGTCGCCGCCGAGCACGATCACGAGATCTTCGACCACGTTCTGCGCGCCGGAACCACGTCGGGTCAACGGTGGAACTGGGTCGGGCGACGGCAGGGCCGCCCCCTGGTGGAGATCGAGACGCTGTGGACCGTCGGCAACGAGTACCCGTCGCACTGGCCGAAACCGCAGCACGGCTGGACGTTGACCATCGAGGGCGATCCGTCGATGCGCGCGCACTTCCTGTCGCTGGCGAGCTTCGAACGCGACGTGTCGATGCTCGAGCACGTCAACTCGGCGAACGTCGCGACGGGCATGCAGGTGCTCAACGCCGTGCCCGCGGTGTGTGCGGCCGCACCGGGTTTCGCGACGACGGCCACCCTCCCGCAGGTGCACAGCCTGATCGGCTTCGGCAACTGAGTGATTTCGGCGCGGAAACGTTCGTTGAGCGAACGTTTCCGCGCCGAAATCGCGGGGGTTAGAGCAGGCCGAGCAGCTCCAGGTCGGTGACGTACTTGACGATCACCTCGGAGGTAAGGTGCGGAATGTCCTTGTCGGGGCCAATCTTTGCGTCCTGCACCGCCGCCCGGAACCGGTCCGTCGGGGCGATCGACCCGTTGACCGGGTGTTCCGGCGACTGATAGTTGTGCAGCAGCGGTAGCAGCGACGCGGCCCGCTGCTTCTCGGGGAGCTGCCGCAGTGTGGTCTCGAAGCGTTGCAGCCACTCGGCGTAGCCCTCGACGCGGCGGATCGGGTAGCCGGCCTCGATCAGCCAGTCCACGAACTCGTCCATGCCGATACCGTCGTCGTACGGGTTCATCACGTGATACGTCTCGAAACCGTCCTGCACGTGCACGCCCAGCGTCGAGATGGCCTCGGCGATGAACTCCACCGGCAGACCGTCGTAGTGCGCCCGCTGCCGGTCACCCTTGGCGTCCAGCTGGTAGAACGACTGCGGCGCAACGCCGGTCGCGACCAGACTGAGCATCATGCGGGTGAACATGTCGGGCAGGTTCAGCTGACCGGCGTACGTCGTATCGGCCAGAATCATGTCGCAGCGGAACACCGAGGCGGGTAGGCCGTATTGCTCGTTGGCCTCGCGCAGCAATACCTCGCCGCCCCACTTGCTGTTGCCGTAGCCGTTGGCGTAGCTGTCGTCGACCGTGCGGGTCGCGCTCACCACACGGACGTCGGCGTCCTCGGTGTTGTCGCTCGGGTCGATCCCCGCGCCGACGGCCACCGTCGACACGTAGACGAACGGCTTGATCTTCGTCGTGAGGGCGATGCGCAGTAGCTCCGCGGTGCCCAGCACGTTCGGCCCGAACAGCTGGCTGTACGGCAGCACGTGGTTGACCAGCGCGGCCGGGTCGACGATCAGGTCGACGGTGTCTGCCAGCCGCTGCCAGACCGCGTCGTCCAGACCAAGGTTGGCTTCACCCTTGTCACCGGCGAACACCTCGAGGTGCTCGGCGGCCAGTTCGCGGTAGTGGGCAAGCAATTGCGGGTCACCACTGTCGAAGGTCGCGTCGAGCCGAGCCCGCGCGGCCTCGTCGGACTTGGCCCGCACCAGGCAGATCACCTTGCCGTCGACCAGGTCCATCCGCTCGAGCCATTCCAACGCCAGGTAGCGACCGAGGAAGCCGGTGGCACCGGTCAGCAGCACGGTCCGCACCTCGGCGGTCGGTCCGGGCAACGACGAAGCCGCGGAGAGGGTTTCGGCGTCGATGAACTCGTCCAGCGTCAGGTCGCGGGCGTGCACCTCGGTGGCGTCGCGGCCGTGCACGGCGTCATACGTCGGCCGCTTGGAGCCGCCGGTTCGTTCCGCCTCCACGTAGGCCGCGATCGACGCCAGGTCACTGGCCGGGCTGACGATCACGCCGACCGGTACGTCGACGCCGAAGATCTCGTGCAACAAGTTGGCAAAGGTCAACGCGGACAACGAGTCTCCACCGAGATCGGTGAACTGAGCGTCGGGCTGCACGTCGGCGGCGGCCGCACCGAGCAGCGCAGTGGCCGCCCGGCTGACGGTCTCTAGCACCGGCCGGTCGGAGCCGCTCTGGCGTAGCGCGCGCAGCTCGCCTTCTTGACCGGAGGCCAGGTCGACGTAGAGCTGTTCGAGTTGGGCGCCATAGCGTTCCTTGAGCCGTGGCCACGCCAGCTTGCGAACACCGGTCAGCAGACCGTTCTCCAGCGTGAATGGGTCGGTCTCCACGAGAAAGTCGCGGGGGATCTCATAGGACTGCAGATCGGCAGCGCGGGCCGCGTCCTTCAACGAAGCGCTGACGGCGGCCTTGAGTTCGTCTGCGCCGTAACGGGATTGGGCGTCGTCGGTGGGGACCACGACGGCCAGCAGGTAGGGCCGCGCGCTGTTGCCGTAGATGTAGATCTGGCGCACCAGCGGGCTGTCGGTGAAGGCCGCCTCGAGCTTGGAGACCGTGACGAACTCACCCTGGGACAGCTTGAGCACGTTGTTGCGGCGGTCCAGATACTTCAGCTGGTCGGGGCCGAGTTCGGCGACGACGTCACCGGTTCGGTAGTAGCCGTCGGCGTCGAACACCTCCGCGGTGACGTCGGGCCGCTTGTAGTACCCGGGGAACAGCATGTCGGACTTCAAGAGGAGCTCGCCGCGCGGATGTGGCACGTCGATGCCGAAGTATCCCAGTTCGGGCACGTCGACCAGCTTGTAGTCGATCACCGGTGGGCGCCGGATGACACCGTCGACGAACACCGCGCCGGCCTCGGTCGAGCCGTAGCCCTCCACCAGATGCATGTCGAGGAACTCCTCGACCCACGACTTGAGTTCGGGCGAGATGGGCGCCGAACCGGTGATGGCGGAGACGAAGCGACCGCCGAGCAGGCTTTGGCGAAGCTCGTCGGTGGAGGCGCCGCGATCGGTCTCGCTGACGTATTCCTGATAGACCATGTCCCAGATGCGCGGGACGAAGTTGAGCTGCGTCGGCCGGGTCATCGCGAGGTCGTCGAGGAACGTGGACAGGTCGCTGCGGGCGGCGAAGTAGACGGTGCCGCCACTGGCCAGGGTTCCGTACAGGACACCGCGGCCCATCACGTGACTCATCGGCAGGAACGCGAGGGCGATCGCGGGCAGCACGCCCTGGTTCTCGTCCCAGTGCGAGTTGGCGGCAGTGCGCCACATGTTCGCGACCTTGGACTCCGGGTACATCGCACCCTTCGGAGCGCCGGTGCTGCCAGACGTGTAGACGAGCAGCGCCAGGGGATCGTTCCCGTCGCCGACCACCGACGGCGGGGCCGGGAGGACACGGCCGCGGGCGAGCACCTCGGCCATCGTCTCGACGACGACGGCGGTGCCCTGCAACCGCGTCTTGGCTGCGTCGAGCGCCTCGCGGTGATCGTCGACCTCGGGCTGGAAGTCGAACACGATTAGGCCGGCCGGCGCGGGCCCGGTGAGGATCAGGTCGACCGCGTCGTCGACGAAGTCGATGCTCGACGCGATCAGGGTGGGCTCGGTCTCGGCGATGATCGGTTGCAGCTGCGCTTGCGGGGCACTGGTCTGCAATGGGACGGACACCGCGCCGAGTTGGGTGGTGGCGGTGTCGACGACGGTGTAGTCGACGCTGGTGAAGCCGAGGATGGCGATCCGGTCACCTGGCTCGACGGGACGGCGGTGCAGCGCCGCGGTGAAGGCCTGCACCCGCTCCCAGAGCTGGCCGTAGCTGACGGTGTCGAAGCGCGATGCCAGGGCGGCCGTGGTGCGGCCACCTTCGGTGACGAATTCGACGGCGCGCTGGCCGAGGGCAGGACGATCGGCATAGCCCTCGATCACGGTGCGGACGACGTCGGCCAGCCGCAGGCCCGAGTCGGCGGCGGCCGCGCTGACGGCGTCGTCTGGCTTTGCGGCGGCGAACTGCGCGTCGTTCGAGTAGAGGTCGGCGATGCGGCGCTGCAGGCGCGCGTCGCGGGTTTCGATTGACATGAAGGTTCCCCTAGGTACATCGAGAAGAGCTGGCGGGCGGGCGTCATTGCCGCACCAATCGACACAACGTTAGCAAAACTAAAGATATGCCCCAAACGCCTGAGCTGGGAGTTTCCTGTGAAGGAAGGCTTCGGGGAGATCGTTGGTTATGCTTACTAAGTAATCCACGGAAGGTAGACGATGACACGTACCAATGACGACACCTGGGACCTCGCGACCAGCGTAGGAACCACCGCGACCATGGTGGCTGCGGCCCGGGCAATCGCGACCGACGAGGGTGTGATCGACGATCCGTTCGCCGCGCCGTTGGTACGAGCCGTCGGTGTGGACTTCCTCACACGTTGGGCGACCGGTGAGCTGACGTCCGCCGACGTCGACCAAGAGGGGACCAGCTGGGGGCTGGCGCAGATGCCCGCCGCGATGGCGGCGCGGACGCGCTACTTCGACCGGTTCTTCGCTGACGCAGCCGCCGCGGGCATTCGCCAGGCGATCATCCTGGCCTCGGGTCTCGACGCCCGTGCCTACCGGCTGGACTGGCCGGCGGGGATGACGGTCTTCGAGATCGACCAACCGGCCGTCATCGAGTTCAAGACGACCACGCTGTCGGGCCTTGGCGCCGAGCCGAGTGCAGACCTGCGCACGGTGGCCATCGATCTGCGCGAGGACTGGCCGGCCGCGCTGAAGGCCGCCGGGTTCGACACCACCGAGCCGTCCGCCTGGATCGCCGAGGGCCTCTACGGCTATCTGCCCCCGGAGGCACAGGACCGTCTGCTCGACGCCGTCACCGCGCTCAGCGCGCCCGGCAGTCGGCTGGGCAGCGAGGCCGTACCGACCAACGCGGACGTGAACTCCAACGAGGCGCGCGAGCGGATGCGGGACGCCACGGCGAAGTGGCGGGAGCACGGTTTCGAGCTCGACTTCACCGACCTGACCTTCGAGGGTGACCGCCACGACGTCGGGGTGTACCTCGACGCCAGGGGTTGGACCTCGGTCGCCACGCCGATGGGAGACCTGTTGGCCGCCCATGGTTTCGACGCGATCCCCGAGACCGGCGACGACCAGCCCACGATGAACGGCGTGACCTACTACACCTCGACCCGCGCCTAGCTGGAGCCCTCTCTGCCGCCCCCTGCCGCGAGCGTGCGTGTCTGCGGGCGAAACGCCGCGCAGAAATCGGAGTCGACGCACGCTCGTCACACCGTGGCGCGCGCCGCCTCCATGTCCAATTCGGCCGCGTAGGCACCCTCGCCGCGGCCCAGGGAGAAGGTCGCCGCCGTCATGGCCACCGCGGCGACCACGAGCGCGGCGAGCTCATAGGTGTTGACGTCGAGTTCCTCACCGAGCACGACGGCCCCGAGGAACACGGCGACGATGGGTTCCAGCACCAGCATCGCCGGCACCGACGTTTGCAACGCGCCCGCATGGAACGCCGACTGCTGCAACAGCGTGGCGACGACGCCGAGGATGATCAAGGCGTACGGCGCGGGGGTCGCCAGCAGCCCGAGGGCGCCGCGCTCGTCGAGCAGATGCATGACGAGTTTCGTGACGACCGCGACCACGCCGAACAGCACACCCACGCCCACCGCGAACAACACCGCTCGCCGTGAACCCTCGACACGCCGCGCCACCACGAAGCAGCCGACGATGAGCAGCAGACAACCGACACCGACGATCGTCGCCACCAACCACGTCGCCGGCCGATCGGGCGGCCCGGGATGGGCCAGCAGGACGAACATCGCCAATGCGATCGTGAGCAGTCCCGCCCACAGCCACTCCCGACGCGAGACACGGCGACCGGCGAGCCGGGCGCTGAGCGGCAGGGCGAACAGCAGCGCCGACACCAGCAGCGGCTGCACGACGATCAACGAACCCTTCACCAGCGCGAGGGCCTGGAACACGTAGCCGGCGACGGCCACTGCGGTACCCGCCCACCAGATCGGCCGCCGCAGCAGCGTGGCGAACATGCGCGCGCTCACGCTTTGGTCGGAAGGCACGTCCATGGTGGCGCGCTGCCGCACCACGATGCCGATGGCCATGCAGACGGCCGAGCACAGCGCGAAGAGGACGACCAATCCGTGGCCCAACAACGTCCTCGACACCCTTCAGTGGTGATTCGACATTCCCCGTCATCACCACCGTAGAGGTGTCGCCAGTGTGCCTCGACTCGAGCGCCGTCCTCAGTGTCCTGACCTGCCGCGCGATCGATGAGATCGCTGACCTTCACTACCGCGTCGTCGACACGACTCACCGCCGCGTCGCGCAGGCTCGCGGACCACGTGCCAGACGGTCGGTCGATCTGGACGGTCGCCACGTCACGCGAGGTGGGCCAGCGCCTCCGCGGTCCGCAGGTCCTCGTAGGCCGCCGAATAGCGTTGCGCCAGCGCGAGGGCGATGTCGGGCCGCTGCCACAGCTCGCCCGCGCTCGCGGTGCACAGCCACAGCGTCAGCCCATGCGCGACGGACGCGCGGTAGCGCAGCCAGATCTCGTCGGGGGAGGGCAGTTCGTCCTTGGGCAAGTCCAGGCCATCGCGGTACTCGGCAAGGATCGCGCGCTCGTGACTCCTGCGGTCCTCGGTGGTCAGCGCTCCCTGCAGGAAGTACCCAAGGTCCAAGGCGAAGTTGCCGCGCCGTGCCACCTGCCAGTCGAGGAATCCGACCTCACCATCCGGCAGTAGATAGGTGTTGCCGATGTGGGCGTCGCCGTGCAACAGCGTCATCGATGAGCTGGTGAGCGTGCGGATGTAGGGCTTCCAGACCTTCTCGATCAGGTCGTCGATGCCCAGCGCGTGCACCGAGTCCGGGGCGTCGGCGCCGAGGCGGTCTAGCGCGGCGGGCAGCGGCGCGTACTGCATGCCATCCCACGGCACGAACGGTTCGAGCCAGTCGAGCTCTGGCTGCTCGACGCGATGGTTCCAGAACCGACTGTGCAGGCGGGCTAGGCCGCGGGCGCCGTTGGCCGCCTGCAGCGGGGTGAGCGGCCGGGTGGCGTCGCGCGGATCGGCGCCACGCGCGGTGAGGTCCTCCATGACGAGCACGAAGTCCTCTTCGGCCTCGTCGATCACGGCCGCGTAGACGAGTGGATGCTCAAGCGGCAGAGCCCGTTTCGAATTGAACAGGCGCGGCTCGTGCAGCAGGCCGCTCGTCATCTTGATCATTGCCTTGTGCTCTGGGTCCACGGCCTTCACGAAGACGGTCGCCGGACCCGAACCCGCCGAATAGGTCAGCGCGAACCTGGCCCGACGGTTGGTGCCGTCGTCGCGCATGTCCACGCCAACGTTCTCGACGACGGCGCCGGGATGGTGTTCGGCGAGCGTCGTCGTCATCCAGTCGGGCGTGACCTGGTCCCAGTCCTTGGGCACCGCCAGGGCGGCGGTCACGCGACGATCGCCGGCATCTTGTCCCAGCCGCGGATCGTGGACGTCGGGCAGAACTCGGCGCCGGCCAGGTCGATCTCCCACTCCGGGAAGCGTTTCAAGATCTCCTCCAGCGCGACGCGGCCCTCGAGGCGGGCGAGCGACGAACCGAGGCAGAAGTGGGCACCGACGCTGAAGCCAAGATGAGCGCGCGGTTCGCGGTTGATGTCGAATTCGTCTGCGTCCGGCCCGAACTGGCGGTGGTCGCGGTTGGCCGCGCCGATGAGCATCATCATCACGGCGCCCTCCGGCACGGTCTGCCCGTAGTACTCCACGTCGCGGGTGACGTAGCGCGCCACGTGCGGGGCGGGCGGCTCGTACCGGACGAGTTCCTCGACGGCCCTTGGGATCAGCGACGGGTCCTCCACCAGCTGGCGGCGTTGATCGGGATGCTCCGCCAAAACCTTTCCCGCCCAACCGATTAGGCGGGTAGTGGTGTCATTGCCTGCGCCGGCGACCACGTTGAGGTAGGTGAGCAGTTCTTCGCGGGTCAGCTTGCGGGTGGTGCCCGCCTCGTCGACGAACTCGACGTTCAGCAGTTCGGTCATGATGTCGTCGGACGGATGGTCGACCCGCCAGTCGATGTAGTCGGCGAAGATATCGCCGGTGACCAGACCCTCCTCGGCGGCCTTCATCGGCTTGCCGGCCTCCGTCCGCATCTGACCGGTGACGTGGTCGCGCACGGCCTCCTGGTCGGCCTCGGGGATGCCGATCAGCGCGCTGATGGTCTTCATCGGCATCTGGGCGCCCAGGTCGGTGACGAAGTCGAACGAGCCGGTGCCGACGACGGGGTCCAGGCTCTGGGCGCAGTAGCCGCGGATCTTCTCCTCCAGCAGGGCAATCTTGCGGGGGGTGAACATCCGGGCCAACAGCTTGCGGTGGATGTCGTGGATCGGCGGGTCCTCGAAGATCAGGACGCCGGAAGGAATGGGAATGTTCGCCTTGATCAATTCGATGATGGCGCCGCGCGCCGAGCTAAACGTGCCGTGGTCGACGATCGCCTTGTTGACGTCGGCGTGGCGGCTCAACGCGTAGAAGTCGTGCTGCGGGTTGTAGTACAGCGGCGCCTCCTCCCGCAGCCGTCGAAATGTCGGGTACGGGTCGGCGTTGATGCCGACGTCGTAGGGGTCGAAGTACACGTCACTGGGGGCGCCGACCGTCACGGATCTGCCTCTCTCGAATACCGGGAAGTCTACTTACACGCGTAAGTTACACCGCGAGGCCAACGCTCGACAAGCATCGATCAGGTCGACGCGCGCTGGATCAGCCGCGCCACGTCGTCACTGCTCGGCTCGCGCACGGGCGGATAGCCGAGCTCGGTCATCATCGCCGCCGTGGAGACGTCGACGATGGTCTCGGCGTCGAACGCGACCGACGTCAGAGGTGGCCCGCTGACCGCGCCGAGTGGTCTGGCGTCGACGCCCATCACCGCGAGGTCGTCGGGGCACCGAAACCCGGCTTCGCGGACGCCGTGCAAGCACACCATCGCCGTCTCGTCACTGTCCGCGCACACCGCGGTGACACCATCGGCCACCCAGCCGCGCACCACCTCGGCGGCATCGGTCCCGTCCCTGGCGACCGTGCCGACGACGAGGTCGGGCAGCTCGTGGCGGGCGGCCGCGGTGCGCAGACCCGCCAGCCAGTACTCGCCCAACGGCCGCACCTGCTCGACGTCGGAGAACGCGAACGCCAGGCGACGGTGCCCCCTCGCCAGGAGGTGCTCGACGCGCAGCTCGCCGATCGTCTCGTGCAACTCGCCCATGGCGTGCAGCTGAGCGCTGCCGAGATGGATCTGCGGGACGCGCGCCTCGGTGACGGCGTCCAGCGCCGGCCCGCTCAACGGGAACACGCTCGTCACCGCGATCGGGTTGAGGTCGGCGATCGCGTCGACGACGTTGCGGCCGTCGTCGGTCTCGAACTGCAGCGAGAGGACGACACCGTGGCGGGCCAGTGCGGTCGTGAGGCGGCTACCGACTTCGATCAGCAGATCACCGAGCGAGATCCGCGGCACGACGTAGAGGACCACGCCGCTGCCGCCGACCGCGAGATTGCGCGCTGCAAGGTTGGGCCGGTAGCCGAGTTCCTTCGCCGCGGCATGCACCGCCGCCTTGGTCTGGGCCGAGATCGTCTGGCCGACGACGTCGTTGAGCACGTAGGTCACCGTCGCGGGTGACACCTTGGCGAGGCGCGCCACGTCGGCCTTCGTCGGCCTCGCCGCTCCCTTCACACCCATGTGGTCATCATCGCAGGAGCCGGGGTCAGGGGCCGCCCAACTCCCGCATCGCCTGGCCAAGGCCGGCGCGACTGGTGACCCCCAACTTCGGGAAGATGCGGTAAAGGTGTGCGCCCACCGTTCGCGGTGAGAGGTACAGCTGCGCGGCGATCTGCTTGTTGGAGTGCCCGGCCGCGGCGAGTTCGGCGATCTTGCGCTCCTGGGCGGTCAGCACGACAGTGCCACCGCCTGACCTCTTGACCGTTGCGCCCGCTGCCCGAAGTTCGGCGCGGGCACGGTGGGCCCAGGGAGCTGCGCCCAACGCGTCGAAGCCCGCGGTCGCGAGCTGCAGCGCCTCCCGCGCCACGGTGGGCCGCCGTCGCCGTCTCGACCACGCACCGTAGGCAAGCCGAATCCTGTTGTGCTCGAACGGGAAGTCGACAAACGCAGGGTGTGCCAACGCCGTCTCGTACAGCGGACCCGCGTCCTCGTCGGCCGCGGTCATCGCGCGGGCGGCGGTGATCAATGCGTCGAGGCGTGGCGAGTTCTCGGCCAGTCGCAGCCGGCCGGCGGCGTCGGTATGCGCCCGCGCTTCGTCCAGACGCCCGGAATGCACGGCGGCCTCCACCATGTCGAGGATGCCGGCCACGGCCTGGTGCGCGTAGGGCGGGAACTCGCCGGCGGGCCCGATGCGCACCGCCGCCGCGTACGCCGCGTCATAGTCGGCCTCGGCGAGTGCCACCAGGACCGTGATGCGCCTGGCGAACCCCAGCAGCAGTCCGATCCGCCGCGGCCCGGCCCATCCGGTGACCTCGGCTGCAAGGCGCCGTGCGGTGTCGACGTCACCCGCGCTGGCCGCGCGCAGTCCGTCGTAGGCAACGAACTGCAGACGGAACAGCTCATTGTGGTGGGCCGCCGTCAGTTCGGCCCCCAACCGCGCCGACTCCCGCGCGGCATGCCATCGTCCGCAGGCGATCTGGTCGAGCAGGAGAAGGTGCAACATCGTCATCGCGTTCGTCACGGCACCGCGGTCCCGTTCACGCTCGAAGAGCCGGGTGAGGGTGACGCGAAAGTCGGCGAGTCCGTCCACGTAGTAGGCCGTGACGCCCAGCCGCATCACCTCCCACGGTTCGAGAGCCGACAGCGCATCGCGGTGCTCGAGGAGTCTGGCGCGGACGGTGTGACCGCGACGCGCGAGGTCGCCCCACGCGTCGCGGTACAGCAGCGCCGCGGAATCGATGCGGTCGGCCACGCGGTCGACCGCATCGTCGGTCTGCTGCCAGAGCGCCGGGTCCGCCGCGTATTGAGTGATCGCCAGCAGCAGCTTGACCAACCGCGACATGGTCGCGTCATCGAGGCCCTCGGCGGCCTTGATTGCCAACAGGATTCGACGGTGCGTGTCCAGGACCTCGCCGTCGCGGTACAGCGCCAGGTAGGAACCGGCGAGCACCGACGACACCGACTCCGCCTCATCGGCGATGGCCTGCGCGTCGTCGAACCGGCTCGCCTGGGCCGCGACGAACGCCGCCTCACCTCGCAATGCGTCGCGCCGCGCCGGCACCGTCGACAATTCGGCTGCCCGGCGCAACCAGTCGACCGCCACGGCCGCCCCGCCGCGCCGAATCGACATTCGCGCCGCATCGTCGAGAAGGTCTGCCACGGATTGGTCGGGGCCGGTCGTCGCCGCGCTTAGATGGGCTGCCCGACGAACCAGCACGTCGCCGTACAGCCCCGCGAGATGAGCGTGCGCGTCACGCCGTTCGGCAGCGCTCGCCTGGTGGATCACGGCTGCGCGGACCAGGGGATGACGGAAGACGACGACTCCCAACGGATCCACCGTCAGCAGCGCCTGGTCGATCCCGGTTTGGACGTCAACCATGGCGTATCGCGAGCCGGAGTCAGTCGACGTGTTCGCCCGCGCGCCGTCGAGTGCGGCGCGCAGCAGTTCGGTGCGAACGCGGGCGTCCAGCTGCCGGAGGCGGCCGCCGAATACAGTCACCAGACGCTCGGTCAGTGGCAGCCCCGTCGCGTCGGTAGACCAGGCGTCGATCTGATCGGCGTGACGCGGCAGCTCCTGCAGGGCCAGTGGATTGCCCTCGGCGGAATCGAGGATCGTCTGCCGCGTCCCCGCGCTCAATGACGGATTCAGTCGATCGACGATCGACGCCGCGTCGGCCGCCTCGAGTGGACCCAACGTCAACTCGGTCCAGCCCGCGGTGGAGAACTCCGCACCCGAGTGCGGCCGCTGGGTGGTGACGATCCGCACCCTGGGGTCCGACGCCCGCCGTCCCGCCGCGCTCAGGACGGCCGCGCTCATCTCGTCGAGCCACTGGGCGTCGTCGACCACCAGCAGCACCTCACGCTCCGCCGCGGTCACGCTCAGCAGATCCAGCAGGGCGATCGCCAATGGCATCGGCGACGGCGGTCGTCCGGGATCCGCCCCCAATACCGGTGCCAGCGCGTCGCGGCTCGGGGCGTCCAGCCGGGCCAGTGACGCGCGCAGGCCCCACACCATCTGGTTGAGACCGCCCAGCGTGAAGGGTCGTTCGGCCTCCACCCCGATGGCACGTAGCACCCGCCAGCCGTCGGCCTCGGCACGGTGGCAGAGTTCCCCGATCAACGCGGTCTTGCCGACGCCTGGCTCACCCCTGATCGCCAAGGCGCCGGGGCCGGCGACGCCGAGGAATCGAGTCAGCGCGGCCAACTCATCGTCACGGCCGATCAGACCGATCTCCGCACGCACCTCATCGTTGTACGTCACTGCGCCGAATCCCGGGTCGCTTCGCTACTGCCCTTCCGGTTGAGTCATTTGACCGATGTTCGTCGCAGTACCTCGGGTGGACAGTCATGGCATGGACACGAACTTCACCAACGCAGTCATCGTCGTCACCGGCGCGAGCAAGGGCATCGGTCTCGCCGTCAGCCAGGCCTTCGCCGCAGCGGGAGCCTTCGTCATCGCCGGCGCCCGGCACAACAGCCCCGAGCTTCAGGCCCTCGAGGCCGCTGGTTCGGCCACCTTCATCGCCGCCGACCTCGCCACCGCCGAGGGCCCGCGCACCCTCCTGGCCGCGGCTGCCGAGCGAGGGGGCGTCGACGTCCTGGTGAACAACGCGGGCGCGGTGGCGACCCGCTTCGGGGGCATCCTGTCGGTCACCGACGAGGAGTGGGCGGCAGCGCTGTCGGTGAACTTCTTGTCGGCCGTCCGCGCCACCCGCGAAGCCATCCCCCAGATGCTGACCCGCGGTGGCGGCGCCATCGTGATGATCGGGTCGGTCAACGCGACGCTGCCCGAACCGAACATCGTCGACTACAGCGCCACCAAAGCCGCCTTGGCGAACTATGCCAAGAGTTTATCGAAGGAGTTCGGCCCCAAGGGTATTCGCGTCAACACGATCAGCCCGGGCCCGGTGAGCACCGACCTCTGGCTCGCCGAGGACGGGGTGGCGGCCAAATTCGCCGCGGCCAGCGGCGCCACCGCCGACGACGTCGTCGCCTCGGTGTCCGCAGGTGCTCCGACGGGTCGCTTCACCACCCCCCAGGAGGTGGCCGACCTGACCGTGTTCCTGGCCAGCAGCCGCTCGGGCAACACCACCGGCGCCGACGTCCGCATCGACGGCGGCTACGTCCCGACCGTCTAACCCCCCACGAACGGAAATGTAGATGAGCACCAAGACCAATCCCGTCATCTTCATCCACGGCCTCTGGATCCACGCCAGCGCGTGGCAGCCGTGGCTGGACCTGTTCGCCGAGCGCGGCTACGCGGTGTCCGCACCCGGCTGGCCGGGGGACGGCGACACCGTCGCCGACACCCGCGAGAACGCCGACGCCCTCAATGACGTCGGGATCGCGGCCATCGTCGACCATTACGCGTCGCTGATCGGATCCGCCGAAGGCAGGCACGAAGCCAAGCCGATCATCGTCGGACACTCCTTCGGTGGGCTGATCGCCCAGGAGCTATTGGCCACCGGCCTCGCCGCGGCCGCCGTGGCGATCGACCCCGCTCCCATCAAGGGCGTCAAGGCGCTGCCCTTGGCGCAGCTGCGCTCGGCGTTCCCCGTGTTGGGCAACCCGGCGAACCGGCGCCGCACCGTGTCGTTGAACGCCAAGCAGTTTCGGTACGCCTTCGGCAACGCGCTCACCGAGGAGGAGTCCAACGAGCTGCACGACCGCTGGACGATCCCCGGCCCCGGGCTACCGCTGTTCGAGGACGCCGCGGCGAACTTCTCGAAGCACTCCCCCGCCGCGGTCGACACGCACCTCGCCGATCGGGGCCCGCTGCTTCTGACGTCGGGCACCGAGGACCACACCGTGCCGTTGAAGGTCACCAGGGAAGTGTTCGGAAAGTACGCGCACGGTCAATCCGACACCGAGTTTCACGAGTTCGAGGGCCGCGGCCATTCGTTGACGATCGACCACGGCTGGAGCGACGTCGCGGACGTCGCGTTGGACTGGTTCGCGGCCAAGGGATTCTGAGCACCGATGCCGAACATGACCGCGCTCCGGGCGCACCGTCGCGGCGGCCCCGAGGTGCTGACCGTCGAGCAGGCGCCCGTTCCCGTCCCCGCCGAGGGCGAGGTGCTGGTGGCCGTCCATGCGGCGGGCATCACCTTCGACGAGCTGACGTGGGACGAGACGTGGCTGCGCGACGGCATCGACAGGACGCCGATCATCCCGTCGCACGAGGTCTCCGGCGTCGTGGCGGCCGTCGCTCCCGGTGTCACCGACCCAGCAGTCGGCGACGAGGTCTACGGGCTGATCCGGTTCGACCGGGACGGAGCAGCGGCCGAGTACGTCAGCGTGCCCGCCGCGGACCTGGCCGCGCGCCCGACCTCGGTGTCCCACGTCACCTCGGCCGCCCTGCCGCTGGCCGGACTGACGGCCTGGCAGGCACTCGTCGAGCACGCCAAAGTGCAGCCGGGAGAACGTGTTCTGGTGCACGGCGGGGCAGGTGGCGTCGGCGCACTGACCGTCGAGTTGGCCACCATCCTCGGTGCCGACGTCACCGCGACGGTGCGCAGCGACGCCCACGAGCTGATGCGCGAGCTTGGCGCCGACCACGTGATCGACACTCGCACCACCGCGTTCGACGCCCCCGGCCAGCCGTACGACGTGGTCGTCGACACCGTCGGTGGGGACACCCTGGTCAGATCATTCACCGTGCTGCGCCCCGGGGGCAGGCTGGTCACGCTGTCAGCGCCCCCGCCCGCGGGGATGGCGGATCAATTCGGTGTCGAGGTGACGTTCTTCATCGTCGTCCCCGATCTAGGACAACTCGCCAGACTGGCCAGGTACGTGGACGACGGCCGACTGCACGTCGCGGTCGCCGGAACCTTCGGGCTGGAGCGGGGCCGAGCAGCCTTCGAGAGCCGAGACCAGGAGCCCCGGCGGTCAGGCAAGACGGTCCTGGTCATCCGGGACTCGTGACGGGAGACGACGATGTACGACCTCGAACGGGTCATCCTCGACCGGCGGTCGACGCGGCTGTTCCTGCGGGACATGCCGGTACCCAGGGAGCTGGTGACCGAAGCCCTCGAGCTGGCCGTTCGGGCGCCGTCGAACTCGAACATCCAACCCTGGCGGGTGGTGCTCACCTCCGGGCCGGCCCGCGACCGCCTGGTCGAGGCGCTACTCGAGAAGGCGGCGAATGGCGATCCACGCGTACCGCCGCTGCCCGACGAGTTCGCTCACTTCCGGCGTGACCTCGGCGCGAGGCTCTACGGCACCATGGGCGTACCCCGCCACGACACGGAGGCGAGACGCATTGCCGTACTGCGCAATTGGGAGTTCTTTCGCGCCCCGCTCGGCGCCATCGTGTCCATGCATCGCGACCTGGACTACGCCGACGCCCTCGGGGTCGGCATGTTCCTCCAGACCTTCATGCTGGCGCTGACCGCGCGAGGCGTCGGCAGCTGCGTGCAGGTATCGATCGCCGGCTATCCGGACGTCATCCGCGAGCAGCTCGGCATCGCGAACGACATGCGCATCCTGTGCGGTGTGTCGATCGGCTACCCGGATCCGGACTTCCCGGCCAATTCGCTCGACGTACCGCGCAGTCCGCTCGCCGACAACGTCACGTTCCTCGACGACTGAGCGATTCAGCTGAGGTGCGCGAGGTTCTGCACCGACCGCTCGACGTCGCCTTTGATCACCCGCGCGACGAGGTTGCCCACCGGGCCGTTCAGCACGGCGCCGCTAAGCCGCGCCACCAGGTGGAACGTGGTGCCGGTGTCGTTGTCGGCGATGTCGGTGAACAGCGAGATCCGCACGCCCCCGAAGCCCCTGCCGCACATCTCGATGCGGTTGGGCTCGTCGTAGTTCGTCACTTCCCAGTGGATGGTGTTGCGAAAGCCCTTGACCTTGATCAAGGAGGACACGGTGGTCCCCTTCTCGATGACGTCGGGGATCGCGCTCTTCCACCCGCCGAAGATGGTCAGCCACTCGTCGAAGCGCCCGAGGTCCGACGCCAGCTTCCACGCCTTGTCCGGCGAGAGGTTCGAGGTCACTGATACGTCGACACTGGCCATGCCCGTTTCTACCCTGCGGGGGCCTCCGTCAACCGTAATTGCGTCACGCCGGCGGCGGTGTGGCGCCGAGCACCCTCAGCAGATCGGGTTTCATCGCCTGCAGCTGCGAGCCCCAGTAGCCCCAGCTGTGCGTGCCGTTCGCCGGGAAGTTGAAGATCGCGTTGCGTCCGCCGGCCGCGAGGTAGGCCTTCTGGAATTCCTTGTTGGTGTTGATGGTGATGTTCTCCAGGAACTGCGCGCTGTACTTGACTCCGAAGTCCCCGGGCAGGTCCAGGTCGGAGGTTCGCCCGTTACCGCAGTAGATCCAGATGGCGGTGTTGTTCGCCACCAGCGTCGGGATGTTCACCATCGGGTCGTTGCGTCGCCAGGCGGGGTCGCTCGAAACACCCCACATGTCGGTCGCGTTGTAGCCTCCGGCGTCCTTCATCGCGAAGCCGATCATGGTCGGCCACAAGCCCTGGGACGGGTTGAGGAAGCCCGACAGCGACCCGGCGAAGACGAACTGCGTCGGGTAGTACGCGGCCAGGTTCAACGCCGCACCGCCGGACATCGACAGCCCCACGACCGCATTGCCCGTGGGCGCGACGCCCTTGTTCGCCGCGAGATACGCGGGCAGTTCCTGGGTCAGGAACGTCTCCCACTTGTAGGTGCTGGTCCCGCCGCTGCCCTTCGCGGGCCGGTACCAGTCGGTGTAGAAGCTGGACTGCCCGCCGACGGGCATCACCACCGAGAGCCCGGACTGGTAGAACCACTCGAAGGCAGGGGTGTTGATGTCCCAGCCGCTGAAGTCCTCCTGCGCGCGCAGACCGTCGAGCAGGTACACCGCGTGCGGCCCGCCGCCCTGGAACGAGACGAGGATGTTGCGGCCCATCGAGGCCGACGGCACCTGCAGTCCCTCGACGGGCAAACCTTCCCGCGAGAACGCCGACGCCGTTGGCGTCAGCCCGACCGCGCCCATCAGACCCGGCAGCATGGCGACGACGAGCGCGCACCCCATCAGCCGCGGCCACCCGCGTCGAAACCCACCAACGATCGTCGCCAACACGGCTGGATCCCCTTCTTTCGCGCTTGCGGTCATCGGGAAGTTAGCAGCGCGCTGACGGCACGCCGTGGCGCCCACGCACGTGTATTCGGCTCGTTATCAAGCTGTTTCGCGAACGACGACGCATCGAGACATGGGAGCCGCCCGCGTGGCCGCTGTGAGCCGTGCGCCAATCACCTGTGAATCGACTCGTGGGGCATGCGATCCGGGGCCCACAACGGCAAACTCATTTCACACACCGAAGGAGTACGTCCATGTCAGTAACTGGATCATCTGCAACCCCATCAATGGGCCGCCTCGCGCGTCGCCTCACCGGCGGTGCCGTCCTCGCCGGAGGGCTGATCGGCGCGACCCTGCTGGGAAATCTGCCGTCCGCCTTCGCCTACGAGGACCCGGCGCTCAATCCGCCCAACTGCAGCGCAGCAGACCTCGAGGGCGTGAAGGCGGGTGTCGACGCATCCACGTCGGCCTACCTGTTCACCCACCCGGACTACAACTACTTCGTCACCAGTCTCGAAGGCATTCCGAAGGATCAGGTGTCGTCGCAGATGAAGGACTACCTGAACGTTCACCCGGACACCAAGAACGACATCACCGGCATCCGCCAGCCGCTGCTCGACCTCAAGAACCGTTGCGGCGCACCGCCCAGCCCGTAACCGCCGCTAGACGAACATCGCGAGGATGCTCTCGGTTCGCCACCACACCAGGGCCGCGAACACCGCCAGTAGGGCGAGGGAGAACACCGTCTGGATCACGACACGATTGGACCGCGGCGCGTAGGCGAACACCGCGCCCAGGGCCGCCCCGGTCAGCAGGCCGCCGATATGGCCCTGCCAGCTGATGGACGGCACGATGAACGTGATGACCAGGTTGATCACGATGAGCCCGATGATCCACCGCACGTCGAAGTTCAGCCGTCGGGCCAGCATGAACGTGGCGCCGAAGAGCGCGAAGATGGCACCCGAGGCGCCGAGCGTCGGCACGTTGATGGGCGTGAGCAGGTACACCAAGACCGAGCCGCCGAGCCCACCCAACGCGTAGAGCACGATGAAGCGGGTCCGGCCCAGCCAGCGCTCCAGCGCCGGACCGATCACCCACAGCGCCCACATGTTGAACAGGATGTGCATGATGTCGGCGTGCAGGAAGGCCGACGTCGCGAGGCGCCACCACTCCCCCCGCCCGGCGATCCCGACCGGCCAGAGCACCAGCGCCTCGTAGATTCCGGGCACGGCCTTCTGCAGGATGAACATGACGACGTTCACGGCGATCAGCACATAGGTGACGTACGGGATGCCCACCGGCTTGCCACCGAAGGCGGTCCTGGGTTGCCGTACCGACTTGGCGCCCTCGTTCACACAGTCGACGCACTGGTGGCCCACCGCGGCCGAGCGCATGCAGTCGGGGCAGATGTAGCGCTGGCAGCGGGTGCAACTGACGTAGGTCCCCCGGCCGGGGTGCCGATAGCAGCTCGGCGGAGCCGCGGGCGCGCTAGGCGTACTGGGTGTGCTCACACTTCACAGTGTCCCAGCCCAGTGCAGTGACCCGCCCTAGAAGCGCCACAACGCTTGCTGGGTGGTGCTGGCCACCAACGACCCGGACAGGTCGTACATCGACCCGACGACGAGGCCGAGGGCGTCGCTGTTGTTCAACGGCCCAACTTCGTAGCGATGCCATTCGTGCGGCACGAACGGGCGGTGAAACCACACCGCGTGGTCGAGGCTCGCCGCATAGCCGACGCCGGGTCCGGTCGGTGTCCCCGGCGGCCGCGCCGCGGGGACCGGCCCGAAGTCGGACATGAAGGTCAGGGCGCAGGCGCGCATCAGAGGGGCGTCCTCGATCCGGTCCCTGGTACGAATCCAGAACGGCGGCAACACGAATGGCGAATCGTCGGTAGCCATCGTGCGGATGTCGAATCGTCCCGCGAAGCCGAGGTCGGGGTGCTTCGGCACCGCATCGTCGAACTCGACACCCGGCGCCGGACTCGGGTGCCAGTCGGCGCCCTCCTCCGGCCGGTGGAACGACGCGGTCATCTCCAGGATCGCCTTGCCGTTCTGCACCGCGGTGACCTGACGCGTGTCGAACGATCGCCCGTCGCGCGTCCGGACGACGTTCAGTTCGACGTCCACGCCGTACTGACCACCGCGGACGAAGTAGAGGTGCAATGACTGCGGATGCTTGTCGGGTTCGACGGTCGCGCCGGCCGCCCCCAACGCCTGCGCGGCGATCAGCCCGCCAAAGAGTCGGCTGCTGGGGCCTGGCGGTGCTTGTGGGGCCACGAAGACGTCGTCACCGACGCGCTGGAAGTCCAGCAGTCGGGCGATCCAGCTCGGCCGCTCGAACTTGACACCTGTCATCGAGGGTTCACCCTAGCGGGCCGGTCGTTAGCCGACCAACGGCGCGACCACGATGACGTACCCGACGACCACCGCCAGAGGTGCCACCAACGGAATCCACGGCAGCCCGAGCGGGACGGCGGTGCCGACCATGGCGACGGCCGAGAGCCCGAGGGTTCCCACCACGGTCGGCGCCGTCAGTCCCACTGCGGCGTCACCTCCGCCGGCATGACGCATCACCAGGTAGAGCGTCGCCGCCACCCCGGCGATCGCGGCGAGCACCGGCGACGGCTGCGAAAGTGCCAGCGCCATGGCCGTGGCCGCCACGGCGAGCGTGGCCGCCACACGCCAGAACAGTCCCACCGCGACGGCGAGCAGCCCCGCCGCCGATGCGACGAGCGCAGGCCCACCGGACTGCACGGTGGCCGCCGCCACCATCAGCAACCCGAATGCCGCCGAGAGTGAGCGCATCTCGTCACCTCCGCGCCGACGCGCGACGACGGCGGCGCGGCACCAGGCCCATCACCTGATCGAGGTTGCCGTCGGTCGACCACCCGACGACGTCGACACCGATCGTGCGCATGTCGCGATACATGAAGGCGCGCTGCATGGTCCACATACGCGCGATCAGCGGGTCGTCCAGATCGTCGAACGGCGCACCGTCGAGTACGTCCACCGCCACCACGACGTGTCCCCGCCTGCACAGCTCGATCAACGCCAGCGCGAAGTCCGTGTCGAGCAACGTCGAGAACGCCACGATGATGGCTCCCGGCGGGACGGCCGCCCGCGGAACCAAGGTGCCAGTAGTCTTCTCGTGCCCATCACCCGCACCGAGTACGGCATCGAGCACCCGGTAGAACTGGCGGCGGCCGATGTCGGCACCCAACCAGCGTGGCTGACCGCCGAGGGCGACGACACCCGCCCGGTCCCCGTTGCGCAAGGCGCTCTGAACCACTTGGACGGCTCCGCGCACCGTGCGTTCGGTCGCTTCGGTGGCCGGTCCCGGCGGTTGGTCGTAGGTGTCGACGACGACGACCACGTCGACGGCCCGCTCGCTCAGTCGCTCGGTGACGTGCAGGGTGCCTCGGCGTGCACTGACGGGCCAGTTGACCGTCCGCAACTGATCACCCGGCACGTAGCCGCGAATACCGCCGTACTCGACACCCCTTCCCACGTGCCGCGTCATGTGCGTGCCGAGTCGATCCAGCAGTTCGGTGCGCGGCAATGCGGTGGATTGCGCTGGGGCGACGGGGAATACGAACACCTCGGCCGCCACCGTCGAATCCCCCGCAGCTCTCCCCGCGAGCAGACCACCCCGCCCGACGACGTCGACCCGCACCGTGATTGGATACCGGCCCCACCGCTCGGCGGACAACTCCAGTTCGATCCGCCCCGACGGGGATCCGACTACCTTCAGCACCGCACCCGTCGCCGTGCCGACCGTCAGCTCGACCGGCGTGCCGTCATCAGCCGTCGCCCACAACTCCAACCGGACCGTTTCAGCCTCGAAGCAGCGCACCATCGCCGGCTCCGCGTGCACCTGCACGCTGGGCGGCGGACGCTGCCAGCGCAGGGACACCAGCGCCCCGAGCAGCGGTGCGGCGAAGAGGATCAGCTGCCATCGCGACCCGACCAGCGCGACCGCGAGTGCCACCGCCGCGCACGTGGCGATCGATAGCGCGAGAGGCGATGGGCGCCAACGCATCTCCACGTCGGTGGTGCGCACTTCGATCACGTCACACCACGCGCCCGCGGCACGGGGATCCGCCGCAGCAACTCCTCCACGACGTCGGCGGTCCGCACCTGCCGGACCCACATCTCGGGGCGCAGACTGATCCGGTGCGCCATCGCCGGGACGGCCAGCGCCTTGACGTCCTCGGGGATGACGTAGTCGCGGCCTGCCAAAAGGGCGCGGGCGCGGGCCAGCTGCACCAGGTCCAATTCGGCACGCGGGCTGGCACCGACCGCCACCTGCGCGTGCTGACGGCTGGCGACTGCCAGGGACACCACGTACTGCAGGACGTCCTCGTGCACGGTGACCTGCTCCACCGATTCGCGCATCGCCAGGAGCTCACCGGCGTCGACGACGCGTTCGACGGCCGGCTCCGCCGAGCCGCGGTCCAGCCGCCGCCGCAGCATCGACGCCTCGTCCCGTTCGGTCAGATAGCGGAGCTCCAGCCTGATCGCGAACCGGTCGAGTTGCGCCTCGGGCAACGGATAGGTGCCCTCGTACTCGATCGGGTTGTCGGTGGCCAGCACGATGAACGGGTCCGGCAGGGGGTGGGTGACACCGTCGATGCTGACCTGGTGCTCGGCCATCGCCTCCAGCAGAGCGGCCTGGGTCTTGGGCGGTGTGCGGTTGATCTCGTCGGCGAGAAGCAGATTCGCGAAGATCGGCCCGGGCCTGAACTCGAATCGACCGGACTGCATGTCGTAGATGGTCGAGCCGAGCAGATCGGCCGGCAGCAGGTCGGGCGTGAACTGCACCCGCTTGAACTGGCACCCGAGCGCAGCGGCGAAGCACCGGGCGATCAGCGTCTTGCCAAGACCGGGGAGATCCTCGATGAGGACGTGCCCGCCGCTGAGTAGCGCGGTGAGGATCAGCGTGAGCGCAGGGCGCCGGCCGACGACGACGCGCTGGATCTCGTCGAGCACCGCCTCGCTCTGAGCAGCGGTCGTGGTGACCGACTGGGTCATATCGCCTCCAGGCGTTGCAGGGCGTCGTCGAGCACGGCGCGCCCGGGACCGGGTTCTTCGGCTCCGCTGCGCGATACGTTGTCGGGATCCACCCAATACCACAGCTGCTCACCGAACAGGCTGACGGCGGTCGCCCGAAAGGCCTTCGGATCCTTGGCCTTTCGGGATCCCGTCGCGAGTTCGAACTGCCGCGCGAGCATGGGGCGCAGGTACTTGTCCCAGTCCAGCCGGGTCGAGTCGGCGCGCGCGACGAGGATCTCGGTCTTCGATCGCCACCGGCGCAACGACTCGGCCGGATCGCGGGCGCGGGAGTCGTCGACGGTGAACCCGGCGCTGCGCACCAGGAACCAGCGCAGCACCAGGAGGACGACAACGGCGGCCGCGGCACCCGCCCAGAGCACGACGCGCCGGTCGGGGTGCGACAGCGCCATCAGCTGGGCGCCGAGGATCGTCACGAACGCCGCAGCGGCCAGCTTCTTCACGCGTGACTCCGAAGCTCGTCGAGCACGTGGGTGAGGACGGCGACCGCCGCATCACGGTGCCCCTCGTTCATCACGTGCCGGCTGAACCGGGCCTCCTCGAACAGGTCGACAAGTTGAGTCGCACTGTCGGGGGCCAGCGCATGGTGCTCGACCGCGCGAGCCAGCACCTCCGATGCCGTGTCGAAGTCCCGCGGCGCGGCGTCCGGCAGGAGTGACAGCTGCCGCTCCATGGCGGCATAGCACGCGATGATCGCCTTGCGCGGCTCGCGGGTGAGGTCGCCGACCTCCGCCAGCCCGACTTCGGCTGCGCGAGCCAGGGATTCGGATCCGTCCGCCGGGTCGGAGGTCGGGTCGTGCGGCGCGAGTGGGTTGGACCCCGCGGGAGGGGGTCGTCTGCGCGCGGCGATGATCGACCCGACCACGATGACGACGAGGAAGATCACGGTCGCGCCGTAGAAGTACCCGAGCAGATCGGAGCCGCCGTCCGGCTCGGTCGGCAACGTCGACGGAGATCCACTCGCGTCCGGCGCGTCGGCGGCGTCCGGCGTCGCACCGGGAGTGTCCGCATCGCCCGCGGTGCCGCCGCCCAGTTGGCCGAGGAGCACTGAGAGCAGGAGCCAGCCGAGGAGCAGGGCGAACGCAATGATCGCGATCCGCCACGTCGGCCGGCCGCGGTCCCCGCGCAGCCAGTCGGGTCTCGCGGTAACCCGTGGCGGTGCCTCGCCGCGGTGGCGCAGCCGGGTGATCACCGCGACGGCGACGACGGCGACCGCCGCCACCAGCAGCACCATGACGACGACGAGGGCCACCGGGTCGTCGCCAGCGGGTTCGCGCGGAGCGGGTTCGGCGCCTGGGACGTATCCCCGCAGGGCGGCCGCGGCCATGAAGAGGAGCGCGACCAGGACGGTCACGGGAGCGATACTGCGTGTCCTCCCCCGAGGCTGCACCAGGCCGACGCTACGCGACTGCGGCGGTCATGCGCGGGGATCCTCGCGCACGACCGCGACGGCGAACCCGTCCCACCCCTTGGTGCCGACGGTCTGGATCGCCGCGGTGTCCAGTCGCGGGTGCTCGCCCATCATCGCGAACATGTCCTTGACGGCACGGGCTTGGTGGTCGTCGGGCGAAGGATCCAGGACGCGCCCCATGCGAGCGATGTTGTCGATCACGATGACCGCGCCGGGCGTCGCGAGTTCGACGGCCCACTGCACGTAGGCGGCGTTGTTCTCCTTGTCGGCGTCGATGAAGAACATGTCGAACCGGTCACCGCGCTCGGCCAGCCTCGGCAACGTGTCGAGGGCGGCGCCGACGATGATCTCCACGCGGGTCTCGACACCGGCCGCCACCAGGTTGGCCATGGCCACCTCCGCATGTCTGGGCTCGTACTCCAGCGTGACCACGCGACCCCCGAGTCCCACGCCGCGCGCCAGGGCGATCGTGCTGTAGCCGGCCAGGGTGCCGATCTCGAGCACGCGGGTCGCCTTCGTGACCGTGGCCAGCAGCGACAGCAGCTTGCCGTGCTGAGCCGAGACCTCGATCTTCGGCATCCCCGCGGCGTCGGCGGCCGACCGCGCCGCGGCCAGGACGTCGTCCTCGGTGTGCAGCAGCTCGCCGAACATGGCGTCGAGCGCCTGTGGGTCCGCGTCGTTCACCCGATCCACGCTAGCGGGTCCACCTCACCGCACGCCCTCCTTCGCGTAGACCACCCGCAGCACGTGGCCGACCTCCGGACCCATCACCGCCTCGGCCAACTCGCAGAACGCGGCGACGAACGCCGGACCATGCGGCGGCGCCGCCCGGCTGAGGTGGTGGGCGATCTCGTGCAGCACGACCAGTTCTCGCAGCGCCCACGTGCTGTGGCGATCGGGCACCGCGATGGTGGCGACGCTGCGGTCGTACTCGTAGTGCGCGGCGGTGACACCGCGACGGGCCCGCACCGCCAGCGGTTCGGCGGTGGGCCACCGCGTCCGGACGGATGGCAGGCGCGTCACGTCGTCGACGTAGCGCCGGACCGAGTCCACCGAGGCGAACCGCCCCTCCGGGGGGAGGGTCAGCTGCGCACCGAAGAAGTCCACGGACCGACTGCCCCGCTCGGCCGCCCGGTCGAAGAGCGTCCGCACGAACTGCTCTGCGGCGTAGACCTTCGAGCGCTGCGCGTCCCGCGGCATCCGGCCCGTTACCGGTCCAAGGTCTTTCGCGCCCCGGCGAATTCGGTGCTCGGCCCGAGCCGGGCTCGGCGTCCGGCCCGATCACCGGCGCGGCGGGCTGCCGACGAATAGCCCGCCGACGCGCTGGAGGCACGCCAGGTACCCCGCGCCTTCGATGCCTGACGATAGAAGCCCTTCAACTCGAGCTCCTTGTTGCGCAACGCGATTGCCGTTCCCGGCTGCTGATCGCGACCGGTGGTGGCTTCCTGCCTGGCCTCGTCGCGCGCCTCCGACAACCGCTGCCCGATGCGCGCCCCGAACGCCAGGTGAAAGTTCAGGCGTGCCGTGATGGTCGGGGTGGGCCGGTGCGCGCCCGTCGCGATGTAGGCGTCGGACGCCTTCACCATCTGCACCACCAGGCTGGCGTACAGCGCATGGGTGGCGTCGATGTCCTCGGCGAAACCGTAGGCGTAGACGAACGTCGAGTTGGACGCGACGTCGCACTTCACGTCGTTGGCCATCGCGATCGCGACGAACAGTTGGACGTAGGTGCGCAAGCCCTTGCTGCCCGCGTCCCCGATGGTGACCGTGCGTTGGACGGGCGCCTGCGCGGGCGTGCGGCTCGACGCGTGCGCCCTGGCCACGGCGAGGTCGATCGACGTGGTGGTCGCGAGCCGTTGCGCGGCCGACATGAACGCTTCGGCTTCGTGGGCGTTGTCGGTGTTCTCGGCTTGGCGGAGAAGCGCGGCGATCCGCGCCAGCATCTTGTCGTCACTCATGCGCGGATCCGCTCCGCTACTCGCTGGGACCTCATGCGCGGATCCGCTCCGCTACTCGCTGGGACCTCATGCGCGGATCCGCTCCGCTACTCGCTTGTCACTCATGCGCTCAAGTTAGGGCACCAGTACGACTTTGCCGCGGGCGTGCCCGGTCTGCAGATAGCGGTGGGCCTCAGCCGCCTCATCGAGTGGAAACACCCGGTCCACCGTCACGTCCAGCCCGTCCGTCGCCGCGAGCCTGATCAGTTCGACGCGGGCGGCATCCCGGATGGCCTGGCCGCCGTCGGCGCCGGTCAGCGCCGCAATCCCCAGCTCCGCCGCTCGCCCGAAACCGGCGATCGTGGCGATGCGGCTGCGGTCGGCGACGAGTTCGACCGACGTGTCCAGCGCTTCGTCGGTGCCGACCAGGTCCAGCGCCGCGTCGACGGGGCCGATCGCACGCACCCGGTCGGCCAGTCCCTCGCCGTACGCGATCGGTTCGGCACCGTATCCGCGCAGCTGATCGTGCCGCGATGGGCTCGCCGTCGCGATCACCTTCGCGCCGCGCGCCACCGCGAGCTGCACCGCCAACAGCCCCACGCCGCCACTGGCCCCGTGGATCAGCACGGTGTCGCCCGTCCCCACCCGCGTGTTCGTCAACAGGTGCCACGCGGTGCCGCCGGCGAGCAGGAGTCCCGCGGCTTGCTCGAAGCTGAGCGACGGAGGCTTGTGGCCCACGTCAGCGGCGTCGGCGATGACGCGGTCTGCGTAGCCACCGCTGATGTTGGTCACCGCCACCTCGTCACCGACTGTCAGTGGTCCGGTGTATCCCGAGGCGCCGGGCGTGATCTCCGCGACGACACCTGCCACCTCCAACCCGATCGGCATCGGAAGGCTGGCCGGGTCGTTGCCCATCTCGCCGCCGTACAGCTTGTAGTCGACGGGGTTGGTGCCCGCGGCCCGGACGTCGACGTAGACCTGCCCCTCGCCGAGTGCGGGCAGCTCGATGTCTTGCACCGCAAGGACTTCCGGCCCGCCGTAGGCAGTGGCGACCACTGTTCTCGTCATGGGCGCGAGTCTAGTCACTACTTGTCGACGAAGCCGTCGAGCGCGGTCAACAGCTGAGGTGACAGCGGGTCCTGCCTGGCGTAGTTGCCGACGTTGTCGGTCGGGTCGTCGCGCAGCACGTGGTTGACGCCCGTCATCCGGACGACGGTCAGCGCGGTGTGGGCGAGCGAGTCGAAGAGCGGCTGGTCGGCCGGGCACGTCGCCTGGCTGTCGGAGTCAGAACAGGTGGCCAGCACCGGCATACCGGCCGGCAGGGCGGCCGCCGACGTCAGCGGGTCGATGGCGTCGGCCTCGACCACGGCGCCGACGTTGGACGGGTTGAGGATGGCCCCGAGACCCTCGGGCAGCTTCGCGGGCGCGGTCCGTTTGGTGCGTGCCTCGTCGACGGCGGCATTCCACGTCGTCAGCACCTCGTCGGCCTGCTGACGCGTCTTGGCGCCGGCGGCCACGTCGGCGTCGAGTCCGGTCCGCACGCGTCCGGTGATGATGTCGAGGTATCGGCCCGCAAGAGGCTGAAAGAGCCCGAGCGAGTGGATCTTCGGTGCATCGGGTGCGGTGTCGTTGGCCAGCGACATGGCGTGCACGGTGCCCTCCCCGATCGCGTAGACGGAGAGGCCCGCCCGGTCGGTGCCCGGTCGGCCGGCGAGGTCACGGATGGCGGCCTTGGCACCCAGGTCGTAGATCGCGCTGCCGACGTCGGCGGGCCGCAGTGCGTACGGGCCGAGTCCGGTCTTCCCGGTGCCCACCTTGTCGTAGCGCAGGGTGGCGATGCCCTTGCCGGAGAGATACTCCGCGAGGTGTCGCATGTTGCCGACGGGTCCTGCGACCGCATTGTCACCGTTGCGATCGGTATTGCCGCTCTCGGAGATCAGCAGGGCCGCCGGGCCGGGTGCGGCGTCCGCCTGATGCCGGTAGGTGCCGTAGATGGTCAACCCGTCGGCGGTGAAGCTGACGTCGTCCTCGACCCAGCCCTGCCGTTGCGGGGCCGCGTCACCACCACCCCCGGATGAGCAGCCCACGGCGAGCAGCACCACCGCGATCAACCAGAAGAAGCTTCGCGCAACGGTTTTCACAGGTTCACCTCGATCCACGACACCACGTCGTCGAGCACCACTTCGCGCTCGGGCTCGTTGAACACCTCGTGGTACAGCTCGGGGTACACCTTCAGGTTGACGTCAGTCGAGCCGACGCACTCGATCAGTCGGCGGCTGCCGTCGACGGGAATTAGCTTGTCCTGACCACCGTGCACGACGAGAAGCGGCGCCGTCAGCGAGGCGGCGCGTCGAGGCATCGTCTGCCCGACGCGGATCAGCGCCTTGGCGACGCCTGCGGGCAGCTTGCCGTGATGCACCAGCGGATCGGCCTCGTAGGCCGCGACCACTTGCGGATCACGGGACACCGCGCTGGCGGGCAGGTTCTCGACGGGCAGTCCGGGCAGGATGCTGCCGAGCGCGCCGGCGACCCTGATCATCACCGGCGACACGGCGTCCTGGGCGTATACGGCGGGCCCGGATAGCACCATCGCGGCGAAGTCTCCCGCGTGCTCGACGCCGTAGGTGAAGACGACCCCGCCGCCCATGCTGTGGCCGAGCACGACGCGCTTGAGTTCGGGGTGCGCCGCGGTGGCGATCCCGACGAGGTGGTGGAAGTCCGCGGTGTACTCGGAGATGTCCTTGAGGTAGACGCGCTTGCCGCCGGAACGACCGTGTCCGCGGAGATCGAGGGCATAGGTGATCAGCCCGGCCTCGCCGAACCGCTGGGCAACGTGGTCGTATCGACGGGCATGTTCGGCGTAGCCGTGGCAGAGGATCACCACGCCGGTGGCATCGGTGCGCTGTGCTGATCCCCCGTTCGCTCCGCTCCTGCCCTCTGGAGTCCACACGTCGTAGACGATGCGAACTCCGCCGACACCGTCGAAACTGCGTTCGCTGCGGGTGGTGGCCATCAGGGGAGAGTAGCGGGCCGGGCTGAATGACCGGGACGACGACGGTGTCGCCTGTCACACCTTCTCGGTAGGCTCCAATCCGTGAGCGTGCTGGCTGAAAATTTCGACTCGAAGGACGCCTTCCTCGCCGATGCGCAGCGTTACCGGCGGGAACTGTTGGCGCACTGCTACCGCATGACGGGGTCGATTCACGACGCCGAGGACCTGGTCCAGGAAACCTATCTCCGCGCGTGGAAGTCCTATGAGGGGTTCGAAGGGCGATCGTCGATCCGGACCTGGCTGTATCGGATCGCGACCAACGCAAGCCTGACCGCGCTGGAGGGCCGCCAGCGCCGCCCGCTGCCCACCGGACTCGGCGCGCCGAACTCCGACCCCACCGCCGACATCGCCCAGCACCCCGAGGTCACCTGGCTGGAGCCGCTGCCGGACTCGCCGCGCGACCATCCGACCGATCCCTCGGTCATCGTGGAGTCGCGCGAGTCGGTGCGATTGGCGTTCATCGCTGCGCTGCAACATCTTTCACCGCGTCAGCGGGCGGTTTTGGTGCTGCGCGAGGTGCTGCAGTGGAGGGCCGCCGAGGTAGCCGAGGCCATCGGGGTATCCACCGCGGCCGTCAACAGCCTGCTGCAGCGGGCGCGCGCGCAGCTGAACGACGTCCAGCCCAGCCAGGACGACGACATCGCCGAGCCCGAGTCGCCGGAGGCGCAGGAGATGCTGGCGAAGTACATCACCGCGTTCGAGACCTACGACATGGACAAGCTCGTCACGCTGTTCACCGACGAGGCGATCTTCGAGATGCCGCCGTTCGACGGGTGGTACCAGGGGCCGGCGGACATCGTCACGCTGTCGACGGTGCACTGTCCCGCCGAGGGCGCCGGCGACATGCGGTTCGTCGCCACCACCGCGAACGGGCAACCCACCGCGGCGCTGTACATGCTCAACCGCGAGACGGGTGCGCACGAGGCGTTCCAGCTGCACGTGCTGTCCGTCCAACCGGGTGGCATCTCGCATGTGGTGGCCTTCCACGCCGACGCCCAGCTGTTCGACCGCTTCGGTTTGCCCGCCACGCTCTGACCCGCGAGTGGCCACCTATGGCACGCGATCGCCCAGAATCCGTGCGATGAGTGGCCACTCGACGGGGGGTGCTACTTGGGAGGCATCCGGATGCCGCCGTCGACCCGGACCACCTCGGCGTTCATGTACGAGTTCGTGATGAGCTCGACGACCATCGACGCCAACTCCTCGGGCTTGCCGAGGCGGTGCGGGAAGAGCACCGATTCGCCCAGCTTGGCCTTGAACGCCTCGGATGCCTCACCCTCGCCGTAGATCGGGGTGTCGATCAGGCCGGGGGCGACGGTGTTGACGCGGACGCCCACGGCGGAGAGGTCGCGGGCGACCGGCAGGGTCAAGCCGACGACGCCGCCCTTGGACGACGAGTACGCAGCCTGCCCGATCTGCCCGTCGAACGCCGCCACGCTGGTCATGTTGACGATGGCACCCCGCTCGCCGGTGTCGGTGGGCTCATTTCGGCTCATCGCGGTGGCGGCCAGCCGGATGCAGTCGAAGGTGCCGACCAGGTTGATGGCCAGCACCTTCTTGTAGGCGTCGAGGTTGTGCGCCGACGCGAACTCACCGTCCTTGCCGATGGTGCGCTGCGCCCAGCCGATGCCTGCCGAGTTGACCAGCGCCCGCAGTGGGCCCAGATCGGCGGCCGTGTTGACGGCATCTTCGATCTGCTCGGTGTTGGTCACGTCCACGCTGACGAAGACGCCGCCGATCTCGTGGGCGAGTTCCTGCCCGCGATCGGCCTGCAGGTCGGCGACGACGACCCGCGCTCCCCTGTCGGCCAAGAGGCGGGCCGAGGCGGCGCCGATACCCGACGCGCCACCGGTGACGATTGCACTAGCTCCGTTGATGTCCACGACGAACAGATTAAGCCGACGGGTGTTCGCGCTCGCGCAGCCGCTCCAGCACCGTCGACGTCCACCGGCCCACTGCGCGGACATCGGCCGGCCGCATCCCGTCGAACACCATGTCCCGAACCAGCGCGACGTGGCCGGCGGCCGCCGACTCCAGTGCCGCGCGGCCTGCGGTCGTGAGCTCGACGGTGGCACCGCGCCGGTCATCGTCGGCTCCGCGCCTGTCGACGAGGCCCCGCGACCGCATGCGCCGCAATTGGTGGGACAGGCGGCTCTGCTCCCAGCCGAGTCGCTCGCCGAGCTCGTTCACCCGGCACACCTCGCGCTCGTCGAGGGCGACCAATACGTCGTAGTCGGAGAGGGAGAGCCCGCAGTCACGCTGCAGTTGCCGGTTCATCGCGGCCTGCAGCGAGCCACTCATCGCCAGATAGTCGCGCCACACCCCTTGCTGTTCCTCGGAGAGCCACATGGAATATATGACACATCATTTAAGTTGCCGTGTCTAGTGATAGCCACCTAGGCTGGCCATGATCCGCAAGGAGTGATCGCATGACCCCCACCGACACCGTCGACATCCGGCGCGCACAGGATCGTGCCGCCACCAAGATCTCCTGGCTCGACTCCAAGCACTCGTTCTCGTTCGGCGGCAACTACGACCCCGCCAACACTCACCACGGGCTACTGCTGGTCAACAACGACGACTTGGTCAAGCCGGGCAAGGGATTTGACACCCACCCGCACCGCGACATGGAGATCGTCACCTGGGTGCTGCGCGGATCGCTGGTGCACCAGGACTCCACCGGTCACTCCGGTGTCATCTATCCCGGCTTGGCACAACGCATGTCGGCGGGTCGCGGAATCCTGCACTCCGAGAAGAACGACTCGTGGACGCTGACGGGTGACCCCTCGCACTCCGAACCGGTGCACTTCGTGCAGATGTGGGTGGTCCCGGACGAAGCAGGCATCACGCCGGGGTATCAGCAGCTCGAGATCGACGACGAGATGTTGCGCGGTGGTCTGGTGACGATCGCCTCGGGAATGCCCGAGCATGCCGATGACGCCGCCATCACCATCAGCAACAAGTACGCCGCACTGCGCGGTGCGCGGCTGCAACCCGGCGACACCATCGAACTGCCACAGGCGCCGTATCTGCACCTGTTCGTCCCCCGCGGCGAGGTCGTGCTCGAAGGTGCGGGCCCCCTGCACGAAGGCGACGCCGTGCGCTTCACGGCATCGGGCGGCCAGCAAGTGACCGCGACCGAACCCTCCGAAATCCTGGTCTGGGAGATGCATGCGAGCTTGGCTGCAGCGTAAGCGACACCGAACCGCCGCGGCCCTCGGGCTGGTCGGCGTCCTTCTCCTGGCGGGGTGCTCATCGAGCACCCCGCAGGCGTCGGAGTCCACGACGAGTAGCCGCCCGCCTGCGGAGGTGGGCCTCACCGAGGTGACGGTCGACGTGCCCGGCGACCTCGCCGCCGCGCCGTTCGACGAACCGCGAAAGGCATTGGTGCCCAACGGTTGGACGATGTCGGTATGGGCGCGGCTCCCCAAACCCCGCCTGGCGACCTGGGCACCCGACGGCGCCCTGCTGGTGTCGATTCCCAGTGCGGGCCAGGTGGTCCGCATCGAACCATCGGGCCTGGGACCGCAGATGCAGCTACTCGTCAACGGCATGAACCAGCCGCACGGTCTCGCGTTCCAGGGCTCGACGCTCTACATCGCCGAGAGCGATCAGGTCGACGCATTCGACTACGCCGACGCCAAGGCCGCGCCGCTGCGCACCGTCGCCGCAAACCTGCCCGACGCGGGAAGTCCCGACCTGGGCGGCGCCTACGCCCACGCCCTCAAGAGCGTGGCGGTGGGACCCGATGGGGCGGTGTACTTCTCGATCGGGTCGACGGGCAACGTCTCCGCGGAGGACCGTACCGCGACGCCGCAGCGGGCGACCGTCATGCGCGTCCCACCCGGCGGCGGGCCTTATGCCCCCTTCGCGACCGGAGTGCGCAACGGCACCGGGTTGGCGATCGCCCCCGACGGCACGGTGTGGACGGCGGTCAACAACCGCGACAACGTCGAGATCCCCGATGAGGGACCGTCCTACGGCCAGGTGGTGCCCGAGTACGTCAACGACCACCCGCCCGAGTCCGTCGCCAAGCTGACCCCCGGACGCGAATTGGGTTGGCCCTACTGCAATCCCGATGGCGGCCCGACCAACTTACCGCTGATCCGCGACGTCCAGACCAACGCCGACGGGTCCAAGCTCGACTGCGCCGCCCTGCCACCGATCGAGCAGAGCATGGGCGCGCACTCCGCTCCCCTGGGCATGAACTTCGTCGACGGCGCACTGCCCGAGCCGTACGCTCGCGGAGCCCTGGTCGGGGTGCACGGCTCGTGGAATCGCAAACCACCGCGCGCCCCCGAGGTCTCGTTCTTCCCCTGGACGAACGGCACCCTCGGCAATCAGCAGACCTTGGTTGGCGGCTTCCAGGCCGACGACGGATCCCGATGGGGCAGGCCGGTCGCGGCGGTAGTGGGCCCGGACGGCGCCATCTACGTCACCGATGACGCCGCGGATGCCATCTACCGGGTGGCACCTCCCGGTCGCTGAGAGCGACTCCGGCAAACGCTTCTCCGGAGAGCTGACGTCGGTCGATGCGCAATCGTCATTGCGCCGTGACCAAAGTCGACTGTGCGTCCGCTGTGATGGCTGTGAGGGCGTTTTCACGCCGTCCAGCAACTCATCGATGGGGGCCAGCGTGCCAACGACCACAGCGAACGTCCGGCGGTTCGTCGCCTCGGCGACGGTGCTGGCACTCGGTGCGGTGTTGGCGACGATGACGGTCGCCCCCGCCGCACACGCCGCCGACGGACGCGAGCTGCTGGCCAACGCGATGGCGAACACCCGCGGTTCGTACCTCGTCTACAACTTCGGCGGCAACAACCCCGCACCGATGCTGAACGCCGCAGGCAGCTGGTACGAGATGGGCAGCGGCGGCCATCTGATGATCATCAAGTCCGCATCCCAGCGACTCACCCCACGCCTGCTCGTGGACTCCCACACCGGTTACCAGGCCCGGTGCGAGCGCACGCCCGGCGCCCGTACCGGTGAAGGACTCTGGCAGGCCTCGGAGACGTACTCACCGATCCAGGCGTGGAAGGCGTTGGGGCAGCCCACCATTGCGATCAACGCGAACTTCTTCGACGTGCGCGGACAGAAGGGTGGTTCCTGGAAGACGACGGGCTGCAGTTCACCCCTGGGCGCCTACGTCGACACCACCCGCGGCCAGGGCAAGGCCAACGTCCCGCTCACCGGAACCATCGCCTACGCGGGCAAACAGGCGCTGTCGGGCGGCGACGAAGTGTGGACGGCGCTAACCACGATGATCTTGCCGGTCGGCGGCGCCCCCTTCGTGGTGTCACCCCGCGCACCGGACGACTACGACGCCGCCTCACCCGTGATCAAGGACCTGATGGACAAGGGCACCCGATTCGTCGCGGTCAGTGGCCTTGGACTGCTGGCGCCCGGTGACACCGGCCAGCTGAACGACGTCGGCCCCAGCGCCGCCCGCACGGCGATCGGGTACGCCCGCGACCGGGACGAGATGTACGTCTTCCAGGGCGGCAGCTACACCCCAGACCAGATCCAGGACCTCTTCCGGGGACTCGGCAGCGACACCGCCGTCCTGCTGGACGGCGGCGGCTCGTCGGCGATCGTCCTGCGCCGCGACACCGGCGGCATGTGGGCGGGTGCCGGGGTGCCGAAGGGCTCCTGCGACACCATGGAGGTGCTCTGCGACTCGCGTGAGCGAGCCCTCCCGAGTTGGCTCGCCTTCAGCTGACCTCAGGCCGCCGCGTCCGATGCAGCGCCCGCGTCTGACGCGGCGCCCGTGTCCGACGCAGCGCCCGTGTCCGCATCCGCGGTGGCCGGACTTCCGGCGTCGCTGCCCTTCGCAGCGGCGGTGTCCGGCTTGTCGACGGTCTTGGGTGAGAAGTCGTTGGCCGTGTCGCGGGTTTCGTTGGTGATCGGCTTGGCGTGCTTCGGTGGCTTCGTGGTCTCCGCGTCGGTCCCCTCGGCTGCCGCCGGGTCGGCGTCCGCGGCCGGGGTCTGATCAGCGGGGGCGGCCGGGGTTTCGCCCACCGCGTCCACCGCGTCCGGCATCTCGTCGACGGGGTCGGCAGTGGGCGTCGATTCCCGTTGCGCGATGGCATCTTTGGTCTCAGCGCCGCCGGATGATGTCGTACTCTCCGCCGTTGCGATGCCGACCAGCGGGGCGTTGGGTGCGGGAACGTCCCCCGCCGCCGTCTTCGACAGGCTCGACACCGGAGTGGTGGCGGCGAGCGGCGCCGCTAGACCGCCGGTGACACCGCCGAGCAGGTCGCCGCTGAAAAACGCATTGAGCAGGTTGGCGAGGACGTTTGGCGTATTCGGCGTCGGGTTGGGCCCCAGTTCCTTCTGGAATCCGGCGATCAACGCGTTGAACGTGTCGCTCAGCACGAGACCGGGATCGAGGTTCGGGAAGGACAGGAACGGCGTCTCCACGCCCGCCTGCGAGAAGTCCCGGGTGTAGGTGCCGTCGGCGTTTCGGATGACGTTGGAGTAGCCGACGTCGTTGAGGATCCCCAGTGCGGGCGCGAGCGCATTCGCCAGTCGCATCGGGATCTGGGCCAGCGGGCTCAGGCCCACTAGGTTCAGGAAGTCCGACGCCAGGTACAGCGGTTCGAGAAGCGGCAGGGTCGCCGAGTGCAGGGTGAGGTAGATGTTCAGCGCCAGAGCCGAATTGGGGTCGGTCGGATCAATGCCGTCCACCGCGTTCGTGACGCTCTCGAGGAGTTGGCCGGTGAGGCCGTCGAGGTCCAGGTTCAACCCCCGCAGCATGTAGGTCGGCAACAGCGCCGCCGTGAGGTTGTTGACCAGCGTCACGGGATTGGGCCACGCCGCCAGATCCGACAGCGGCTGATACTCGTAGGTGGCGTCCACCAGAATCGGCAGGATGTTCGCATTGCCCAGCGTCACACCGGTTCCGATCACCGGAATCGCGACGCCCGTGCCATCCCCGCTACTGCTGGCCTTGGTCGTCGGGTTGACCGTGTCGATGCCGAACAGGGCGGCCAGTGGACCGAGGCGCGCGAAGGCGCCACCGTCGGGCCGGGCGGGGTTGTTGATCAGGATCAGCGGCAGGATGGTCAGGCTGCCGAGAATCGGATCGGTGCCGAAGACGTGGTTCAGCCCACCGGGTTGCATCGAGAGGTCCGCGAGCACCTTTTGGTATGCCATCGCTGCGGCGAACGCGCCAAGGCCGACGCCGACGGTAGGCGTGACGCGGACGTCGATGACGTCGGGGAGCTGGCTGGTCAGCGGATCGGTGATGCTCGCGATCAACGCCACGAGCGGGGCGAGGAGGGCCGACGCGCCGGGAATGGTGCTCTCCTGCAGCCGGCCCAGCAGCTCGTCCAGGACGCCGTCCAGGCCCAAGCGCGCGTACTCCGTCCCGTTGATCGCGTTGGCCACCGAATTGGGCAGCGCGGGCACCCAACCGAGATCCAGGCCAAACAGCTTCAGCGCGGTGAACGTCGGGCCCGCGGTGACGACGTTCACGCCGGGGACGTCCAAGCCGCCGAGGTTCAGCGGATCGGCGAGGTTGAGGCCGAGCAGCGCCAGGACCCCGGTCAACGCGCCGTTGGTGACTTCGTCGACTCCCAACAGGTCCAGGATGCTGGTCAGGAGGGCGAGATCTCCGCCGCTGAGCTGGTCGAGGACGGGGCCCAGCACGGGCACGTCGAGGGAGAGGCTGGCCAAGATCCCTGGCAGTAGGTTCGCCGGCAGATCGGCGAGCAGCCCGGTCAAGAGGCTTTGCGGATCGACCCCAGCGGCCTGCGCGAACGCCGACAGGTTGATCCCGTTGACGACCGCCCTGATGACCACGTCGGCCAACGCCTGCCCGCCGTCGTAGACGGCGGTACCCAGCCCACCGGTGATGTCGGGTACCTGATCGTGGTTGGGTAGCAACCTTACGGCGGCGGCCAGATCGACGTTCTCGGCGGTGACGCGGTTGATGGGCACGGGGGGCGGTTCGACGCCGACCGTCAGGGCCGTGGCAGTCGCTGTGGCGGCGCTGAACAACGCCACGCTCATCCGACGCCGCTTTCTGGTGCGGTGCATACCCGCCATCTGACCTGTCCTTTCCACGCGGATGTGCGCTGAGTCACAAGACGCTAACATCTACGGACGCGGCAAATTGCACATTGCTGGCCATCACCGCGGGCCGGCCGTCTAGTACTCGGTTTCGTCAATTCACCGTGCCACCAGGCCATTCCGAGATTGACGCGCACGCAAATTTTAGACATCGTGAGCAACTAAGGCCACCTATGTAAGCTCGCGTCCGGCTACTGCACCCGACGCGCAATTTGCCAGCCGTGCGAACCCCTGCACATCTGCGTGCACCTGGCCGGACCCACCACCGGCTATGAATCAGCTGTCAGTGCGCCGACGATTGCCGCCGACGTCGACTCGAGGTAGCTGGAGCCGAACAGCACGACGTGCGCCAGTAGCGGGAACAGTTGGTGCAGACCCACCCGCTGCCGCCAGCCGGCGCGCAGTGGGCGCTCGGCGAGATATCCGGCCAGCACCGCGTCGTGGTGCGGGCAGCCGAAGAGTGCGAGCATGGCCAGATCGGTCTCCCCATGTCCGCCGTGGGCGGCCGGATCGATGAGGACCGCCCCCTCGGAGGTCCACATGACGTTGCCGCTCCACAGATCGCCGTGTACGCGCGCCGGGGCGGTGTCGTCGTCGAAGTCACCGTCCCGGCAACGGCTCATGACGCGTTGGAGCGCGTCCCTGGTGCGACCGCCCAACTGCACTCCGGCCAGCTCGGCCATCGGCGCCAGCCGAGTGTCGGCGTAGAACTCGCCCCACCGGGCGCATGCGTTCAGCTCCATCGGCAGAGGATGGCTCATCGGGCCGAAGTAACCGGGGCCCGAGAATCCGTCGGGCGGCGCCCCGAACGCGGTCGCCCCCGCGGCGTGCGTGCGGGCCAGCCGGCGACCAAAGTCGTAGGCGTGCCCGCGCTGGGGTTCCACTGAGTGCAGCCGTTGCAGCGTCAGGGTGGTGGCATCGTGATCGATCACCCGCACGCACGGCACGCCGGCCACCGCAGCGTCCAGCCACCGCAGCCCGGCGGCCTCGCACGTGAAGAAGTCCCTTGGCGCGTTCGGGTTTCGCTTGACGTAGTCGTCCACCGCCGGGGTCTTACGGCCGAGCCTCGTTGACGACCGACGCCTTCTTCGCGGGACCGAACGCGAAGATCGCCGCACTCGACGCCACCACCGCTGCCGCGATGCCGATCACGGGGGCCACCGTCCATCGACTCAGGGTGGCCCCGATGACGGCGCCGCTGCACATGGTGAGGATGACGCCGTAGCGCAGTTTCTCCCGCTGGCCCGTCCCGCCCGCGAGTCTGCTGTCGAAACCGATGCCGACGATGGTCTGCGTCAACACCGTCGTGCTGAGTTCCTGCACACCGAACTGCCGCGCGGTGGCGTTCTGGATGCCGAAGGCGACGGCGAGCCCCGCGATCAGGATGAGCCGCCCCCCACCGTGGTACTGCAGCACCCCGGCGCCCGCCAGTATCGAAAGACTGGACAGGGTAACCACTTCGAGGCCGAAGGTGACGACCAGCCAGCGACGGACCCTGGCGTCGAGGTGCCGGGCGAGCCGGCCACCGACCACGGCGCCGGTGACGAAGCTGATGAACGCCACCACTGCGGCGGCCATGTCGACGCCGGAGTGGTCCACGAACCAGAAGCCCAGGAAGATCACATTGCCCGTCATGTTCGCCACGAAGACATGCCCCAAGACCAGAACGCTGACGGCGTCGACCAAGCCGGTGGCGAACGTCAGCAACAACAGCGCGGTGACCGTCAGACGTTGCGATACAGGGGATTCGACGGCCATCGGAGCGGTCTACAGCCGCGGTGTGAGGTCTAGCTTCGTGACGGCGACCATCTGGGTGATCAGCCACCGGTCGTCCTGCGGCTTCATCGTCAGGCGATAGGACAGATAGCGCAGCGAGGGGATGCCCTTGGTCACGGGACTGGTCGCCACGGAGTTGGTGTACACGATCGCGGTGGCCTCCGTCGGCGTCAGCGTCTCGACCGCCGCCCCGAGGACCTGGGTGTTGTTCGTGACCTGGGCCTGCTTGTTCGGTGCGACGATCGCATCGATGTAGCGCTTGTAGTCCGAGGCGAAGTCGCCACCGAGGTACTTCGCCGACCGGTCCGGCAGCTTGTCCATGTCCTCGGGCGTGTAAGTCCACAGGGTGGTGATGGCGCTCGCCGCGGTCTCGGCGATGACGAACTTGGTGTGCACCGCGGCCCGGTCGGCCAGGTAGGGCTGCAGCGTCGCACCCGCGAACGCGGCGGCGGCGACGAACAAGGCGCCCGCAGCCACCGCAGCGATCTTCAGCCCCCGGCCGGCGGTCCGATGCGGCACCAGCACCGCGGCCGGGTCGACGGGGTCGACGGGGTCGGCCGGGTCGACGGGTGCCTCCACCTCGGCGACGGCCTTGCCGCGTCGCCACGGCAGGCGGCGGCGCGGGCGCTCGACGTCTGCATCGGGCGCCGCGTCGCTTGCCTCGTCGGGCGTCTCGTCGGTCGTCTCGATGGGAGCCGGGTCCGGGGCTGGGTCTTCGTCGGTGACCGGCTCGACCGCCGGACTCTCGGCGTCCTCGGTCTGATCGACATGCGCCACCTTGTGCCGCGGCAACCGGTGGCGATTGCGCGCCGCCTTGCCCTGCGGGACGGAGGCGTCGGCAGCGTCGGTGGTCAGATCACTTGAATCAGCTGACTGATCTTCCACTGCTGTCCCTCCTCGATAGTCGTTACCACCCAACGTGTTCCGCTTTCGATGGGGGTCTTGCCGTCCGGGCCCGTCGACTTGACGTTGGTGGCCACCAGGATGTCGGCACTGCCGTTGTCGTTCCACCGTTGCACGCCGGCCTCCTGCACGACGCCGGTGGTGGGTTCGGCACGCGCGACCTGGACGGCGATTTCGTTCAGCTTTTCCTTGAACGACTTCTGGAAGTCGCCCGTCGCCTGCGCCAGGATCCGGTCCGCATAGTCGTTCGCGTGGAACGGATCCAGTGAGGTGTACTCCGTCATGAAGCCACGGACGTAGAAGAGCGCCGAGGCGTCCCTGGCCTCCGTGCGGTCGTAGCTCACATGCCCGGCGAGGGTGAAGATGCTGCCCGCGATCGCGACGGCCGCGAGCACGAAGGCGAGGATGGCGGTCAGCGGAAGGCCCCACCGCAGCGGAACCTTCGACTCGGTCGCGTTCGCGGCGAAGAAGTTGCGGGCCTGCTCGTCGACCTTGCGTCGCGGGCTCATCGTCCGGGCTCCCTTCCCGGGGGCGGCGGCTGGGGTGGCTGCGGCGGCTGTGGCGGTTGCGGACCCGCCTGGCTCTGGCCCGTCAGCGGCTTCTTGAGCACGGTGAGAACGGCGACCTGCCAACGGCCGTCGGCCTTCTCGAAGTCCGCCCGCACCGTCGCGGTGATGAACTTCAGGTTGTTCGGGTCGGACCCACGTTGGCCCTGCAGCGCCAGCAGCATCGCCGCCCGGTCCGTGGTCGCCGAGAGCACTGCACTGCTGACCGCCCAGTACTCGTTGTCGGTGACCCCCGACTTCTGCACGGCCTGTTGCTGTTGTACGAGCTGCGGACGGTAGCCGTCGGTGGCCATCGTCTGCGCTCTGGCGAAGTCTTCGACTACGGTCTGGCTGCCGTAGCTCAGCAGCTGCTCCACGATGCGCGGTCCCTGCTCGGCGATCTCGGTTCTGGCCTGTTCGAGCGCGCGATCCTGCCGGTACACCTGCAGATAGCCCAGCCCGCTCGCCGCCGCGCCCACCACGGCCGCGGCGACCAGCACACCGGCGGTGATGCGCCGCACGTCGCGACGAGGTGCGTCACCGGCTCCGACCACGCGAACTTCGGTGCGCGCCAACAGGTCTGCGAACGTCCGGTGACGCTTGTCCCCCAGCGGCCACAGCCATCCGACGCACAGCGCCGCGGTGTCTAGCAGATGGGCCAGGTCACGCGCGAACAACCGCACGCTGCCCACGCCCTCACCACTGGACGCCGTCACGCGTATTCCGAAGACTGCGCGGCCCATGGTCCATCCGATGAGCGGCGGTAGTAGCCACCGGTTCACGAGCGTGGCCAGCACGGCCACCGCCAGGATCCCCATGAATACCCACCACAGCCAGCTGCCGACGGACGTGGCGTAGGCGAGCACGGCCACCGTCGTGATCACGGCGGCCCCGGGAAGGACGTCCAGTGCGATCGCCCCGGCCCGCGCCGGCCAGGAGGCACACCGGATCGCGGTCTCCTCCGCCGTACGGACGTCGGCGTCTTCGTCGAGCAGTGCCGTCACGAGGTGACCTGATCCAGTCTGTTGATCTTGTAGGTGCCGTCGGCGGGCGCCATGTTGACCCGGAGTCGGTAGCCCTGCTCCTGATCGGCGGCCTGCGAATTCGACACCTTCACCCGGAGAGCGACGAGGACGTCGACCGACCCGTCCTCGTTGTGCTTCTCGACCGCCCCGCGCATGTCGGAGACCTGCACCGACACGTTCGCGGCCTGGTATGCCTCGACCAGCATGCTGGCGAACAGGTTGGCCTGCACGCCGAAGTCGCCGGTCGCGCACTCGATGACCTTGGTCTGGCTAGCGGTCATGGCCGCCACGTCCGGGGCCTGGGTGGCCGCGACGCAGTCCTTGGCCCTGGCGAGCGCGAGCGCGTCCTCCTGCGCGATGTCCTTGCTCTGGTCGTGGGACTTGAGCGCGAAATAACCGCCCACCGCCACACCCGCGGTCGTGAGGAGCAACGCCAGACAGATGGCTACCAGCCAACCGCGTCCGAGCCGCTCGGGGCGGCGCGTCAGTTCTTCGGATTGAGCGTCGGGTTCCTCCGACGCGTCGGGTTCGCGAGGGATGTCTTCGGGGTTCAGCCGGCTGGCGCCAGCATCTCCTTCCATCCGTTTTCTCCTGGATCACTTGAGTTGGTGACGGAGTACTGAACTCCGTCGGGTCCGACGACTTGGCCGTTGGACGGGGTGTAGACCGCGGCAGGGCCTGCTGCCGGAGTGTAGATGCATGGATTGGGCTGCTGGCCACTGCAGGCGACCGTGCCCTGGCCAGGGGCCGTAAGCGGGTCACTCAGCGGCGACGGTCGCGGCGGCAACTGATCGGCGGGCAACGGGTTCAGCCCGTTGTTGATCGTCGGAGCAGGTACCACGTAACCGGGCTTCACCGGTTGGTCGCAGCGCGCCCCAGCCGCAGGACACGTCAGGATCTGGTTCGGGTCGCCGTACCAGGGGTTGGTCCCGAGCGGCTCGTAGGGCGTGTTGCTCCGGCACTCCTCCGGCGTGGCCGCACGCTTACCCGGCACGTCCGCACACGGGTAGTTACGCGCTCCTCGGACGACATTGCCCTGGAAGTCCTTCGGGATCTTGCAGTACAGCCCATCCGGTAGCGGCTGCGTGCTGGTGTCCGCGGGCGACCGCCATTGCGCGGCCGGCAGGAAGCCCGTGAGGCAGGGTGGCGGCTGGTTGATCGACAGCCCAAAGTGCAGCAGACCCTCCCCCGGGAAGATGGTGCCCGCCTGGGCGACCGTTGCACCCTGGGGCAGGATCACCAACGCCTGTTCGAGACCCTTGTTGTAGCGCTTCAGCAGGTCGGCCACGATCGCGATGTTCGCGATCGTCTGCGGCAGCGCTTCGCGCACGTCGCCGAACACCGCGTTGAGCTGATCCGCCGTCGGCGCGGCCTGCTGCAACCCGCTGCGCAATGCCTGGTCCTGCTCGGCGGTCTGCGACGTGATGGTGTTCAGGTTGCGCGTCCACTGCGAGATCGCATCACCCGACTGAACCTGGCTGTCCAGAATCGGCGTGAGGTTGTTGACGATGTCGTTCACCGGCCCCAGGTTGTCCTTGAGGTCGCTCGCGATGGCCGACGTCGACTCCACCAATCGCTGCAGGGCGGGGCCGAGACCGCCGATCGCCTCAGACGTCTCGGTCAACAGTGAGTCGATCTTCTCCCTTGGCAGGGCATCGAGACCATTGTTGGCGGCGTCCAGCGCGGGCCCGACCTCGGCCGGCACCGTGCTGTTGGTGATCGTCGATCCCGCGGCCAGGTACTGCCCCGGCTTGTCCGACGTCGACACCAGGTCCAGGTACTGCTCACCGATGGCGGACACGGAGTGCACGTTCGCGCTGGCGTCGGCGGGAATCTTGTAGTTGCTGTCAATGCTCATGGTGGCGAGCACGCCGCGCTCGGTGGGCCGGACGTCGGTCACCTTGCCGATCTGCGTGCCGAGGTAGGTCACGTTGGCCGTCGAGTAGAGGCCACCCGATCGGGGCAGCTCCGCCTTCAACTCGTACTGCCCGATCCCGACCACACTCGGCAACCGCAGGTAGTACACGCCGAGTACGGCCAGCGCGATGACCGTCAGGATGGAGAAGACCACCAACTGAATCTTGACGAAGCGGGTCAGCATCGCTCACTCACCTCTCTCGACCAGCGGTCCGCCCGGTGCATTGTGCGGGTTCGGCGTGAACCGCACGTCCGGGATCATCGTGCTCGGATCGCGGCCCCACGACTGTTCCAGCGCCCGAAGCAGGCCGGAAATGCCCGTGCCACTGAGGACTCCGTTGTCGATTGCCGACAGCGTCAGATCCACGTTCAGCGACACGTTGATGTAGTCGCCGCGGATCGCCTTCGGCACGTTCTCGATGCTGAACGGCGCGGTTCCGATCACCTTTAGCGCACCGAGCAGGTAGGGGGACGCCTTGCCTAGTTGAACGAGCGGGCGCTGCAGATTCTTCAGGTTGGCAGTGATGTCCGGATTGGCCTGCGACAGCGCGTCGTCTGCTGCCTTGCTGACGCGACCAAGTGCGATCACCGCATCGGCGAACAGATCCCTGGTCTCCGCGAAGTGCTTGATCAGCGGCGGGAACTCGGTCAGTACGCGGTCGAGGGTGTCGTTGCGCTGCGCCACGATGGCCAGCAACCGGTCCGTGGAGTCGATCGCGCGAGTGAGGTCCTGGCGCTGGTTGTTCAACTCCGCGGTGAACGTGTCCAGACGCCCCAAGAACTCGCGGATCTGATCACCGCGACCGGTGAGGAGGTTGGCGACCTCGTTCTGGATCACCTCGAGGTTCGGGATGCCACCCCCGCTGAGGATGGTGCCGATGCTCGCGAGCGTGCGCTCCGTCGTCGGGAACGCGCTCGCGTGGTCGAGCGGAATCGTGTCGCCGCTCTTCAGCATCCGACCCGAGGAGTCTGCCGGCGGATTGAGCTCTACGTGCTGCGAGCCGAGCAGCGAGGTCTGTCCGATCGCGGCCCTGGTGTCGGCGGGCAGCTTCAGATCGGGCTGCACGTCCAGGGTCAACGTCGCGACCCAGTTCTTCAGCTCGATGGCCCGCACGCTGCCGACGAAGACGTCGGCCACGCGGACGCGGCTATTCACGTTGAGCGCCAACGTATCCGGCATCTGCACGTAGATCGTCATGCTGTCCGAACCCGTGCCTGCGCCACCGGGCACCGGAACGTTCGCGATGCCCTTCCAGCCGCACGACGTCAGGATCAACCCCGCGGCGAGCAGTGCTCCACCACGCTTGACGACGGTCCTCAGGTTGAGCCGCTTCGACATCATCATTAGCCAGCTCCTGCTTCAGCGGGCAACGGTGGTCCGGCCGGCGCGGGTGCGGCGGCAGGCGCGGGTCCGGCCGCCGGGGTGATGGCGCCCAGCGGATCGCCGGGGAGCACGCCGGGTGCTGGCGCCGGCGGGGGACCGGGCTGCGGGTACCACGGCGGGGGCAGTGGGCTGTTCTCGCCGTAGGCGTTTGGCGGGCCCGGCAGCCTGCCGTCGTTCACCCCGAATGCCGGTGGCGCGAGCGGCGCCACGATGTCCGGGCCGCCCATCAGTTCGGACAGCGATTCCGGCGTCAGCATGTTCTGCGTGAACGGCTGCACCTCGACACCCTGCATCCCCGGTGCGACGGTCCACCCCGGCTCGTGGTTGCCGTGCGAGAACAGGGTGTCCCTCGAGAAGACGCCGGGAACCGTCGTGTCCTTGTACCCCGGAGGCGGCTGCAACCGGTTCTCGGAGTACGCGATCTGCTTGGGCAGCGTCATCGCCCCGCCGATCTGGTTGAGGCCGAACGGCGGGTAGTTGAACTTGGTGGCATCCAGGATCGGCGCCAGGTACTGCGCGCACAGTTCGGCCGAGTCCTGGTAACCCAGGCGGCTACCCGCCTGGATCGCGCTGCAGAGGAACTGCATCGGGTTGGCGTAGTTGTTGATGGTCGGCAGACCGACGATGCCGCCGGCGTTCGGCGACGCGATGTTGACGACGTTGGCCGCGAGGTTCGGGTAGGCGTGCAGACCCGTCTCCAAGCCCTTGCGCGGTTCGGGCTGCAGGATCGCGTTCGTCACGTCGGCCAGGTTGTTGACGTCCTGGGTCAGCACGGTGGCGTTCTCGTCGAGGAAGCCCCGCGTGGTGGAGAGCAACTGATCGAGGTCCTTGACCGCGTTCGCCACTTCACGGTCGGTATTGGAGAAGGAGTTGGTGAATTGCGCCAAATTGTCGTTCAGCCCAACGATTTGCTGATCGCTCTTGTAGAGCGCGTTCACGAACAACGCCAGGCTCTTGACGACGCCGAAGAGGTCGCCGCGACCCGAGTTCAACGTGCTCAACGCCTCGGACAGGTTGTTCAGCGTCGTGTTGAGTTGCTTGCCCTTGCCGGCGAGACCGTCGGAGAACGACTCGATCACGTCACCGATGGGGCCCTTGGGCTGTTCCTTGGTGGGGCCGAGGTCGGTCAGGAGGCGACTCAGCGAGTCGCGTAGTTCGTCGTATTCGACCGGGACCTGCGTGCGGTCGAGCGGGATGACCGCGCCGCTCTCCATCACCGGGCCACCGGTGTAGGGCGGCGCCAGCTGGATGGTGCGCGAGGCGACCAGGCTGGGATTGAGGATGGACGCGGTGGCGTTCTCGGGGACCTTGTACTTGGACTGGTAGTTGAAGGTCACCCGCATCTTGTCGCCGACGGGCTCGATCTTGTCGATCTTGCCGACCTGCACGCCCATGATCTCGACCTTGTCGCCCGGATACAGCGCCAGCGCCTGCGGGAACTCGGCCACGACGGTGTTCGTCGTCAGCTTCTTGTAGAGCTGCCAGCCGAAGAACCCGGCCACCAGCGCTGCGACCACGATCAGCGAACCGACGATCAGCGCGGTCTTGGTCATCGCGGGCATCTTCATGTTTCGCATAGCCGACATCTCTGCTGCCCCCTAACCTTGTGATCCGGGTGGAAGGAACGGCGGATTGCCGGGCAGCGGTTCGCCTGCGCCGCCGACCTGTGGCCCCGGCCCTGGAGGCGGGATCGGGCCGACGAGCGCGGGCGGCAACGGCGAGGTGCCGTCACCCTGTAGCGATCCCGGAGCGATGTAGGGGTCCGACGGACCCGGTGTGGCCGGAACGGTCCTGGCCCCGGGGGGACCCGGTGCGAACGGCGGCGCGGGGGTGCCCTGCACCGGCGGTGAGAACTCGCCGGGGAACGCGGCGCTCGGCACACCCGGCGCCGGCGGGGGCGCATTCGGGTCGGCAGGCGCACCGAGGACGTCCGGCGGTCCGTAGTTGTTGGCGCCGTACGGGTTCGGGCCGAACGGCCCGTTCTCGGCGCTCGCGCAGGGCAGGGGGTTGCCCGGCGTCGGGTAGTTCCCGGGCGCAGGTGCGTACGAGCACGGCGAGCCGGCGATGACGGCGGGACCAGGATTCTCGGGCGTCCCCTCCAGCGGCGTCGGCGCCGGCGGCGGTGCGCCGTTGGCCTGGCGTTGGCCGTTTGGGTCCGGGTACCGGAAGGACGGCAGGCCGGCGTTACCCCAGAACTCCTCGGGGCTGATGCCACGTTTCTTGAAGGCGGCATCGACCCACGGCTGCAGGATCCAGTACGGCAGCAGGTTGACCAACATGACCTTGAAGAACGGGCCCGAGGCGATGGCCTCCGCCAGTGAGGCGGTGAACTTGCTGAGCGAGGTCAGCGTGTCCGCCAGGTCGAACTTGCGCGCCACCAGGACGTCGCTGATGGTCTTCAGTTGCGTCAGCACGCGATTCAGGTTCGGGTTGTCGTCGACGAAACCCTTGACCTGCGTTGAGAATCGACTGACCCGCTCGAGCAGCATGTCAACCGCGTAGGACCGCTCGTTGATTGCCCCCAACAAGGTATTGGCGTTGACCACGAGCTGGTTGATCTGGCCGCCACGCGTGCCGAGCACTCCGACGATCTTGTTGGCGTTCGCCAACAGTTTCTGGATGTCCTCGTCGCGCTTGCCGATCGTGTCGGAGAACCGCGCGACCCCGTCCAGCGCCGCGCTCAGGTGCGGATAGGTCTGGTCGATGGTCTCGGACAACACGTTGAGCGACTTCTTCACCGACTGGGTGTCCCAGCCGGACGCCGCCTTGGTGAGGTCGGCGAACGCATCGTAGATCTGGTACGGCGTCGTGGTCTGGCCGATTGGCAGCACACCGTTCGCTCGGAGCGCCGTCGAACCCCTCGGCTCGATCTGGAGGTTCTTCCGCCCGAGGATGGTGTCGGTGCGGATGTTGGCCCGGCTGTCGGTACCGACCTTCGTGCCGTCGAGGGTGTACCCGATCACGACTTTGTCGCCGTCGATTTCCGCGGACTGAACCTGGCCGACATCGACGCCTGCGATGCGCACCTTGTCGCCGGGGTTGAGGCCGCCGGTGTCAGCGAACTGCGCGTAGTAGATCGGCTGCGCGAAGATCATCGGCACGCTGGCGAAGCTCTGGCCCACACCGATCACCAGGGTCAAGATGATGATGCCTACGAACCCGTTGCGAATCCGGTTGTCGCCTTCGATACTCCTCATTGCGGTGTGCACCTACCCGATGGCTGAGACCAGACCTTGACCGTGCGGACTGGGCCACCCGGCTGCAAACCGTTCAACTTGAGGGTCACGTCGCAGGCGTAGAAGTTGAAGAAGTCGCCGTAGATGCCACCGGCGCGCCCGATGATCTTCAGGGCGGCGGGAATCTTGATGAGAGTGTCGTTCAACTGTTCCTTCTGGTCGACCAGCGGCTGCTGGAGGATCTCGAGGTTGGTGACCGTCTTCTGCAGCAGCGGACGGTTGTCCCCGAGCAGGTCGGCGATCGAGCCTGCCGCATTGCTGATGTCGGCGACCGACGCCGCGATCGGGTCGGCGCGGTTCTTGAGTCCGGTGACGAGCGTTTCGAAGTTCTGCAGTGTCTCGTCCAACTGTTGCTGGTGCTTGACCGCCGTGGCCAGGACGGTGTTGAGATTCTTGATCACTTCACCGATGGCCTGGTCTTGGTCGGCAAGCGCAGAGGTCAGCGACGCGGTCTGGTCGAGGATGTCGTTGATGGTGCCGCCCTGACCTTGGAAGATCGTGATGATCGATTGGGCGATGTCGTTGACCTTCTGCGGCTCCAACGACCGAAACAGCGGCCGGAACCCGCCGATGAGCGCGTCCAGGTCGAGAGCGGGTTCGGTACGGGTGTCCGGGATGGTGCCGCCGGCCGGCATCTTGGCGTTGTCGTCACCGCGCTTGAGTTCGAGGTAGCGGTCACCGATCAGGTTCAGGTAACGGATCGAGGCCGTCGTGCCCTGGAACAGTTGCAGCGATCGGTCCACGGCGAAGTTGACTTCGACCTCGTTGCCGCCGTTGATGAGTTCGACCTTGGAGACCTTGCCGACCTCAACGCCCGAGGCGCGGACGAACTGCCCCGCCCGGAGGCCGCTGGCGTTCTTGAAGATCGCGGAGTATCCCGTGGTGCGGTCGAACCGCAGCTGACCGAACACCACGATGATGAGCGCGGTGAACAGGAGCAGCACCAGAGAAAGTGCGCCGAGCTTGATCGCTGTACCGGTGATTCTCATGGGTTGATCGTGTTCTCCCCGATTTGGCGTCCCCAGACGTACTCGATGGCGATGGGCTGACCGAGTTCGAGGTGGTTGTACGGAGCGATGCTGGCGCCGGTGTCCATCACCAGATACGGGTTGGGCCACAGGTCACGGGTGACGGGCTGCCAGCACCCCGGCCTTCCCTCGGGTCCGCCGTGGGCGTTAACCCGCGGCAGGTTGTCGGGGTACACGTAGGGGTTGCCCGGAAAGAGAATCTGGGAATGGGTGTTGAGCGAGTAGCCGTTGCCGCCCAGGGAGGAGGCGATCTTCGGCTCGACGTCGTGGTAGTTGCGAATCATGCAGAACAGCATCGGGCTGTACTCGTCGAGCAGCGCGGTGGTCGGACGCAGGTCGGCGGAGCTGCGGACCAGATACGGGCCCGTCTTCTCGAAGACCTCGCCACCAGTGTTGCCGAAGCCGACGGCAGCCATCAACGCCTGATCGATGTTGCCCTGCTCATCGTTGAGCGCCTTCGCCGTGGTGACGGCGTTCTCCAGCCCGTCGAACAGGTTGGGGCCAGCATCCGAGAAGATGTCGGCAACCTGGGCCAGGCGCTGGTTGTCCTGCTGGAGTCGAGGCAGTAGGGGGTTGACGTCGGCCAGGATCGTGTTGCCGTTCTCGAGCGCCTGTCCAAACCGTTCACCCAGTCCGTCGAGGGCCTGCGCGGCCGCCGTCAGGGTCTGGTTCAGCTTGATGGGGTCGACCTTCTCGGCCACCGACACGACCGTCTCGAACAGCGTGTTGAACTCGGTCGTGACGCCGGAGACCTGGATCGGGGTCGAGGAGCTGATGCGCTCCTTGGACGGGTCCTTCGGCGAGGAGAACGCGATGTACTTGTTGCCGAACACCGTGGTCGCCTTGATCTGGGCATCCACGTTCGACGGGATCAAATTCGTGAACTGGCGATCGACGTCGAGGGCGACCTCGGCCCGGGGCTCGCCGTTCTGGTCGATGGCCGAGACGCCGGCCACCCGACCGATCTCGACCCCGTTGAAGGTCACCTTCGAACCCGGGTCCATCGAGAGACCGGACCGCGACGAGATCAACGTGAGCTTCTCGGGATTGGCGAACCCGCCGCGGAACTGCGTCCACACCAGCGCGACGATGACCGCGACGACGAGGAACAGGATGAGCCCGGCCACCTTGTACGGCGGCGTACGCGGCTCGTTGATGGGTGATTGCATCTGTCCTGGAGCAGTCATGGCTACACCGTCAGGTTGAAGTTGGCGTCGGTGCCGTAAAGCGCCATCGATGCGAATAGGACGACTAGGACGATGGCGATCAGCGACGCGCGCATCGAGCGGCCCACGGCCTCGCCGACGCCGACCGGGCCGCCGCTGGCGTAGAAGCCGTAGTAGCAATGGTTGAGCATCACGATCACCGAGATGATGATCGCCTGTACGAACGACCAGGCCACGTCGTCGGGCCGCAGGAACGTCCGGAAGTAGTGCTCGTAGGTGCCGGTCGACTGACCGTAGAACAGCGTCGTGGTGGCTTGAGCCGCCAGGAAGCTCATGATGATCGCCATCGCGTAGAGCGGGATGATGACGACGAAGCCGGCCACTAGGCGGGTCGAGACGAGGTACGAGATCGACTTGATGCCCATCACCTCGAGCGCGTCGATCTCCTCGCTGATGCGCATGGCGCCCAGTTCAGCGGTCGCACCAGCACCGACGGTAGCGGCCAGGGCCTGGCCGGCGACGACCGGCGCGGCGATGCGCACATTGACCAGCGCGGCGAAGAAGCCGGTGAACGCCTCGACACCGATGTTGCCCAGTGACGCGAAGCCCTGGATGGCGATCAGCGAGCCACCCGAGAGGGTGACGAAGCCGACGATGGCGACGGTCCCGCCGATGACCGCCATGGCGCCGGTGCCCATGCCGATCTCGGCGACCAGTCGCAGCATCTCCTTGCGGTAGAAGCGGAACGCGTGGCCGATCGAGCCGACGGCGGTCACGACGAACCAGGCGATGTGACCGATGCTGTCGAGGAAGCGGGCCGGTGAACTCGCGAGCCGCTCGCCGCCCGCGAGGGCGCGGGGGAACCGCGATTTCAGTACTGCAGTGGTCGACATGTCAGCGCCCCGTTCCGAATCGAACGCCGATGGTGGTCATGATGACGTTCACCGCGAACAGCGCGATGATGCAGAGCACCAGGGTCTCGTTGACCGCGGTGCCCACGCCCTTCGCGCCACCGGAGACCGTCAGGCCGCGGTAGCAGCCCACCAGTCCCGCGATCATGCCGAAGATCAGCGCCTTGATCACCGAGATGAGCACCTCCGGGAGTCCGGTGACCAGCGTGAGCGTCGACACATAGGCGCCCGCGGAGATGTTTTGGATGTAGACGCCGAAGACGAAGCCGCCGACCAGCCCGATGGTGATCACGGCGCCGTTGAGGAGGAATGCGACGAGCGTCGAGGCAATTACGCGGGGGACGACGAGGCGGTGGATCGGGTCGATGCCGAGGACTTCGAGTGCGTCGATCTCCTCGCGGATGGTGCGTGCGCCGATGTCCGCGCAAATGGCGGTCGAGCCCGCGCCGGCAACCACCAAGACGGTCACCAGGGGCCCGAGCTGGGTCACCGCACCCAGCGCCGCGCCGGCGCCGGAGATGTCGGCGGCACCGAACTCGGCCAGCAGGATGTTGAGCGTGAAGATGATCAGCACGGTCAACGGGATCGCGACCGCGATGGTCGGCAGGAACGCCACCCGCATCAGGAACCAGCCCTGCAGGATGAACTCGCGGGTCTGGAACGGGCGGCGGAACAGCGCCTTGCCCGTCAGCACGCACATCTTGACGAAGCCACCCACGGCGAGCAGCCCTGGTCGGACCCTGTCGCGAACGGAGTCGGCGAAGCCTGACGTCTGGGCCGTCACCGACGGGTTCCCGTGATCTCGCACCCGGTCTGATGATCGGGCAGGCCGCAACCACTCCGGCGCAACGGCAGAATCTGTCGCACGCCTCCTCCTTGCCCCAGCTCCGTGTGTGTGACCACTGTCTCCCTACTCATGGGTAGTAAGACGGACCACAGGAGAGTACCCGATGGGATCGGCGCGTTGCACCGCATCCGCAGGATTGTCATCTCGCCGTTTGGCAAACTCAACATCGCTGGTCAGCCCTTCGCCGCGCTGGCTGAAACCGTTGGAGCAGAAGAACTTTCGCCGGCGTCAAAGTTTTCGGCCGATCCGAAGCGCACCCTCAGTTCCGTCTTGAGGACCTTACCCGCGGGGTTACGGGGCAATGTCTCGACGACTTCCAGCACCTTCGGATGCTTGTACCGCGCGAGCCGTTCGGTCAGAAATTCGCCGAGTGCCTCGACCGTGAGGCCCAAGTGCCCGGACGCCGCCAGGGCCACGACCGCGACGGGTACCTCGCCCCACTTCGGGTGTGGCCGGCCGATGACGGCGGCTTCGACGATGGACGGATGCGCGGCCAGTGCGTTCTCGACCTCGGCGCAGTAGATGTTCTCGCCTCCGGAGATGATCATGTCCTTCTTCCGGTCGACGACCCAGACGTAGCCCTCGTCGTCCTGGCGAACTAGATCACCCGAGTGGAACCAGCCACCGGCAAAGGCCTCGGCGGTGGCGGCGGGGTTGTTCCAGTAGCCCGCCATCAGCGTCGGCGCCTGGTACACGATCTCTCCCACCTGCCCTCGCGCGACGTCGTTCATGTCCTCGTCGACGACCCTCGCGGCGACGGTCGGGATCACCTTGCCCACCGAGCCCAGCTTTCTGATGGCGTCGTCACCGAGCAGCATGCAGGTCACCGGCGACATCTCGGTCTGCCCGAAGGCGGCAAGGATCTCTGTGCCGGGAAAGGTCTGGGCCATGTCCCGCAGGAGGGTATCGGACGCCGGGGCGGCGCCCCACGACAACATCCGCAGTTTCAGGTCGCGCGGCCTGGTCCGCTGGGCGGCGCACACCGCCTGCCACTGCGCGGGTACCAGGAAGACACCCGTGACACCCTCGCTCTCCAAGACGTCGAGCAGCGTGCCGGGATCGAAGGCGCCGAGCGGATAGAGCACGGTGGGTCGTCCCAGCAGCAGGCCGGTGATGGTGTTGCCGATACCGGCGATGTGGAACAGCGGGACGCCGATGAAGCCGACGTCGTTGTTGAGGTCCGCACCGGTGGTGAACAGGTTGGTCATTGCCTGGCCGGAGAGATTCAGATGAGTGAGCACGGCGCCCTTGGGCCGGCCGGTGGTGCCCGAGGTGTACATGATCAGCGCAGGCGAATCGTTGGGAATGTCGACCGCTGCCGGCTGCTGACCCTCCTCTTCGAGCAGCTCCTCGTACCCGAGCAACCCGTCCTCGGTGGTCCCCCCCGCGACGATGACGTCGGCCAGCGTCGGTTCGAGTTCACGGACGGCAGTCGCGACGGCCGCCAGCACCGGCTCGGTGACGATGACGCGGGCGTCGCAGTCGCTGACCAGGAAGGCGATCTCGGGTGGTGTCATCCGGAAGTTCACCGGTACGGCGATCGCGCCGAGCAGGTTCGCCGCCAGCATCGATTCGATGAACTCGGTGCGGTTGAGCATCAGGATCAGCACGCGGTCGCCGAATCCGACACCGCGGCGGCTCAACGCGCCCGCGAGGGCGGTGACGCGATGGTCGAGCTCGCGCCACGTCGTCGTCCGGCCGAGGAAGCGCAGTGCCGTCGCGTCGGGCTGCATCATGGCGTGGCGGGCGAGCTGGTTGGTCCAGTTCTGCCTGCGGGCCAGGTACGGCTGCCCGGCGGGTCCCGGCGGAGGTGGCGTGGCGATCAACGTCGGCGGCTCCCTGCTGTTCACTTTGCGCGGGTTGCGCGGCGTTGATATTTGATCAAACATGGTGTTGCCCCGGTCACACTATGGCCTCGGCGGCTCGGGGACAACCCACGCCAGCAACACGACAGTGGGGACCCGTGAGAGCTCGAATACCGTGAACGCACCGACCAAACCGCGTCGCGAGCAACTCTCCGACGAGGTGGCCGGACATCTGCGGATCCGCATCATGTCGGGCGTGCTGCGGCCCGGTGCCTTCATCCGGCTCGACGAGACTGCCGCCGCCCTCGGGGTGAGCATCACCCCCGTCCGCGAGGCACTGCGCACGCTGCGCGGTGAGGGCATGGTGCAACTGGAGCCGCATCGCGGCCATGTAGTGAGTGCGTTCACCCGCGGCGACATCGAAGACATCTTCTGGTTGCAAGCCGTGATCGCGGGCCAGCTCGCCCGATCCGCGGCCGAACGGGTCACCGACGACCAGATCGACGAACTGGAACGGTTGGCCGCGACGGCGGCCGACGCGATCGCGCGGCAGCACACCGATGACGTGGTCGACGCCGAGTTCGCCTTCCATCGCGCCTTCAACCGTGCGTCGGGCCGCATCAAGCTGGCGTGGTTCCTGCTGCACGCGGCGAGGTATCTGCCGCCCCACATCTACGCCAACGACCCTCAGTGGGGTCACCACGCGGTGGTCAACCGCCGCAAGATGATCGCCGCCCTGCGCCGTCGTGACGTCGAGACCGTGGTCCGGCTGACGGACGCTCAATTCACCGACGGGGCGCGTCGGCTCACGGCGCGTCTCGACGAACTGGGGCTCTGGACCTAGCGCTCACCGCCGACTGTGGGGCTTACGGCACGGACGACCCGGGCGACGCATCCACGACCCACACACTCGGCGAGCTCAGTGACTGCGGTCAGCCGGCTGTCGCCTCGGCCCGCGTCTTGAGGTTGTCCGCTAGGTGTTCGAGTGCGTCGTTGACGACCTTCTTCACCATCATCGCGGGCACGGGCATCGAGATTTCGACGTCGAGATCGACGGTGAGCAGGCTCGTCGGGCCCATCGCGACGACGGCGAAGCGCTGCTCCTGCTTGGAGAAGAGGTCACCCTGCTGCATGACGGTCTGAATCTGGTTCTCGCCCGGGTAGTAGACCGCCTGTATATAGGTACCGTCCATGCCCTGCACCGAGGTGTCGAGGCGCAATTGGCTGGGCCTGCCGTCGTCGTAGCGCGCCAGGATCCAGCAGCCCTTCACTTCCTCGTTCCACTGCGGGTAGGCCTCGAAGTCCGCGACGATCGCCATGATCGCCTCGGCGGACGCCCCAACCTCGACGGTCTTGCTCACGAGTGGCATCGGGTGAGCATATCGACCGCGGCCTGACACGATGGAGCGCGATGAGCAGAAGGATTCAGGTCGCGGTCCTCGACGACTACCAAGACGTGGCATTGAGCCTGGCGGACTGGTCACCGGTGACGGTGCGCGCCGACGTCACCGTCTTCAATGACCACGTCGCCGATCCCGACGAGCTCGTCGCACGCCTTACCCCGTTCGACGTCGTGTTCTTGATGCGCGAGCGAACACCGTTGCCGCGCAACGTCCTCGAACGGCTTCCCCGACTCCGGATGATCGCCTCGACCGGTAACGTCAACGCCTCGATCGACATGGCTGCGGTCGCGGACCTCGGCATCCACGTCAGCGCCACGGGCGGCAGCATCGGTTCGACCGTCGAGCTCACCTGGGCGCTGATCCTGGCCACCGCGCGCCACCTCGTCGCCGAACGGGAAGCGGTCGCCGAGGGACGTTGGCAGACCACCGTCGGACGGGAACTCGACCGCCGAGTCCTCGGGGTGCTCGGCGTCGGCCGCATCGGCGCCCGGGTGGCGCGCATCGGGGCGGCCTTCGGGATGGACGTAGTGGCGTGGAGCCAAAACCTCACGCCGGAGGCGGCTGGCGAAGTCGGCGCCCGTCACGTGACCCGTGCCGAGTTCTTCGCGACCGCCGACGTGGTGACGATCCATCTCAAGCTCAGCGAGCGCTCCCGTGGCCTGGTCGGTGCCGCCGAACTCGCGGCGATGAAGTCGACGGCGCTGCTGGTCAATACGTCGCGCGGCCCCATCGTCGACGAGGCGGCGCTGATCGCCGCGCTGCGGTCCGGTTCCATCGCGGGGGCGGGTCTCGACGTGTTCGACGTCGAACCGCTGCCCGCGCATCACCCGTTCCGGACCATGGCCAACGTGACGGCCACACCCCATCTCGGTTACGTCGCCGATCGGCCCTACCGGATCTTCTTCCGCGACGCCGTGGCAGCGATCGCGGAGTGGCTCGACGGGTTCGGGTAAATCGCGGTGGTCACCCGTCGGCCACGGTCTCCAGCAGACTACGGATGGCGTCGGGCACGGGGACGGGACGCCGGGTGTCACGGTCGACGTAGACGTGCACCCAATGCCCAACCGCTGCAACGGGTTCGACGTCATCCGGCGCCTCCGGCGGGCGGAAGACCGCCAGGCGGTAGGTGACGCTGCTGTTGCCCAGCCGGGTGACCGCGAGTCCGACGACGAGCGGATCGGGGAACTGTAACTCCGCGAAGTAGCGGCAGCCGGATTCGGCGACTACGCCCAGCCACGGTGCCGTCACCGGGTCGACGCCGATGGTGGTGTTGAGCCAGGCGTTGATCGCCGTGTCGAACAGTTCGTAGTACACCGCGTTGTTGAGATGTCCGAACATGTCGTTGTCCGTCCAACGGGTCAGCACCGGCCAGTGCACCGGGAAGTCCCGCGACGTCAGCTCCCGCTCACCAGCGCTCATGGCCCCATACTTTCAGCCGGTCTCGTTCCCGATGGCAAGCTGTACCCGTGAAGATCCGCGGAGCCGTCCTCGACCAGATCGGCGCACCACCCCGCTACGTCGAGTCCACCCCGTTGACGATCACCGAGCTCGAACTCGCCCCGCCGGGCGACACGGAACTGCTCGTCCGCATCGAGGCGGCAGGGTTGTGCCACTCGGATCTGTCCGTGGTCAACGGCTCCCGCGTCCGGCCGGTGCCGATGCTGCTGGGCCACGAGGCTGCGGGCATCGTCGAGCAGGTCGGCGCCGCAGTCGGTGACCTCGCGGTGGGGCAACGGGTGGTCATGACGTTCCTCCCCCGATGTGGCGAATGCACGGCCTGCGCCACCGACGGCCTCGCCCCCTGCCTTCCCGGCAGCGCGGCCAACGCCGAGGGCGTCCTCCTGGCCGGCGGCACGCGACTGAGCACCGACGCAGGGCCGGTGCTGCACCACCTCGGCGTCTCGGCCTTCGCGACGCACGCCGTGGTCGACCGCCGCTCCGTCGTGCCGGTCGACCGGGACGTTCCAGCCGTGGTGGCGTCGTTGTTGGGCTGCGCGGTGCTGACGGGTGGCGGGGCGGTGCTCAACGCGGGTCAGCCGCGGCCCGGTGACACCGTAGCGATCGTCGGCATGGGCGGGGTGGGCATGGCCGCGTTGATCACCGCACTCGCCCACGACGACGTCGACGTGATCGCCGTCGACCAACTCGCGGACAAGCTCGCGCTCGCGACGAGCCTCGGCGCGTGCACCGCCGTCACGCCCGATCAGGCGGGTGACCTGAAGGCACGCATCGTGATCGAGGCCGCCGGCCACCCCGCCGCCCTGGAGACGGCGATCGCGCTGACTGCGCCGGGTGGCCGCACTGTCACGGTCGGACTGCCCCATCCCGATGCGCGAATCACTCTGTCGCCCTTGGGTTTCGTGGCCGAGGGTAGGTCACTGATCGGCAGCTATCTGGGCTCTACGGTCCCGGCGCGCGACATTCCGCGGTTCGTCGAAATGTGGCGCGCAGGCCGGCTGCCGATCGAGTCACTGGTGTCGGCGACGATCGGCATCGATCAGATCAACGGCGGCATGGACGAGCTCGCCGACGGCCGCGCGGTTCGCCAGATCATCGAGTTCTAGAACCAGGCGTCGCGCATCTCGAGCGTGGTGCGGTCCAGCTGCGCCAAGAGATCCCACTGCGGTGCGGTGCGCGGAAGTTCGTAGCGGAAGAAGTACCGCGCGGCTTGGCGCTTGCCATTGTAGAAATCGCTGGCGAAGTCACCGTCTGCTCTCTCGGCCGCGAGGAATTGCTCCAGCCAGATCCAGGCCATGACGACGTGACCGAACGCCTCCAGGTAGATCGCACTGTTGGCCAGCGCTGCCTCGGGTTCACCGGCGGCGAACATCGCGCCCGTCACGTCGAGCACGCGCTGCCAGGAGGCGGTCAGCGACGAGGCCAGGTCGGCTGCCTCGCCCCCGGCGGCCTCCGCCTGCGCAATGGTCGCGGACACGGTCCCGCCGAGCTCGACGAGACTGGCGCCTCCGCGCTGAGTCACCTTGCGACCCAACAGGTCCAGGCTCTGGATGCCGTGGGTTCCCTCGTGGATGGGGTTCAGCCGGTTGTCACGGTAGTGCTGCTCGACGTCGTACTCGCGGGTGTAGCCGTAGCCGCCGTGGACCTGGATGGCCAGGCTGTTCGCCTCTAGGCACCACTGCGACGGCCAGCTCTTGGCCACCGGCACCAGGATGTCGAGCAGATCGGTGACGTGGGCGGCCTCCTCAGCGGACTCCGCGGTGCGCTGCAGGTCGATCAGCTTGGTGCAGTACAGACCGAGCGCCAGCCCGCCTTCGACATAGGACTTCTGCGCCAACAGCATTCGCTTGACGTCGGCGTGCTCGACGATCGGCACCTGCGGCGTCGACGGATCCTTGACCAGCCTGCCCTGCGGGCGTTCGCGCGCGTACTCGACCGACTTCAGGTAACCGGTGTAGCCCAGCGACACCGCACCCATCCCGACGGCGAGGCGGGCCTCGTTCATCATGTGGAACATGTACATCAGCCCGCGATGGGGTTCCCCGACCAGGTAGCCGACGGCGCCCGGTTCACCGCCCGGCGTGTGGATGCCCTCGCCGAAGTTCAGCACGGTGTTGGTGATACCGCGTTGGCCCATCTTGTGATTCAGCCCGGCGAGCGTGACGTCGTTGCGCTCTCCGATGGCGCCGTCGGGGTCGACGAGGTATTTCGGCACGATGAATAGCGAGATGCCCTTGGTGCCGGCCGGCCCGCCGGGAATCTTCGCCAACACCAGGTTGACGATGTTGTCGGTCAGCTCGTGTTCGGCACCGGAGATCCACATCTTCGAGCCGAACAGCCGGTAGGTGCCGTCGTGCTGGGGCTCCGCCCGGGTCAGGATGTCCGCCAGCGACGAGCCGGCCTGTGTCTCCGAGAGAGCCATCGTGCCCGTGAACCTGCCCGCGAGCATCGGTTTGACGAAGGCCTCGATCTGCTGGTCGTCACCGAACTTCGCGACGAGGTTGGCGTTGGCCACCGTCAGCATCAGGTATCCCGAGGTGCTGACGTTGGCCGCAGAGACGTAGGCGAACGCCGCCTGGGCCACGCAGACCGGCAGCTGGGCGCCGCCGAGGGCCTCGTCCATGCTGGCGCCAATCAGGTCGGCCTGCGCGAAGGCGTCGATGGCTTGCTTCACTTCGCCGATCACCATGACGCGGTCGCCGTCGAAGGTCGGCTCTTGCGCGTCACTCTTCTTGTTGTGCGGCGCGAAGTACTTCTCGGCGAGTTCCTCGCTGAGGTCGAGCACGCCGTCGAACGTGTCGCGGGAGTGCTCGGCGAAGCGTTGCCGCTTGGTCAGCTCGTCGACACGGAGCCATTCGTAGAGCAGGAAGTCGAGGTCGCGCCGCGACAGCAGGGTGGATTTCACGGCGTCTCCGGCAGGTCGATGCCCAGTGGCGCCTCGGTACGCACGGCTTCGTCGCGGATCAGGCCGCGCAACAGGGCGGTGCTGAACTCGACGGCGATCTCCTGCGCGGTGCGGCGGCCCTGCGGCCGTAGCCAGCGGTAGGAGCCCAGGGTCATGCCGATGTATCCGAGGGCCAGCACGTGCGAGTCGCAGTCGTAGAACTCGCCACTGGCGATGCCGCGGTCGATGACGTCGCGGACGTGCTCGTACACCGTGCTCTCCGCCTTGCGGATGTAGGCCACCTGCTCCTCGGTGAACCACTCGGTGATGTAGGGCGCTTCCTGGAAGTAGACGGCGCCGCGTTCGACGTCGCTGGCAATGCCGACCAGCAACCGTCGGGTGAAGTGGTAGATCATCTCGCGCGCCGACGCCGTCGGATCGTCGTGCAGGGCGTCCATCGTGAAGTCGGCGGCGCTCTTGCAGATGTCGAACAGGATGAGGGACTTGCTGGCGTAGTAGTGATACACCGTGGCCTTGTTCAGACCCACCGCGTCGGCGACGTCATCCATCCGGGTGCCGTGGTAGCCCCGTGCCGCGAACAGTTTGGTGGCGACAGCGAGCAGTTCCTCGCGTCGGGTCAAGCCGTTGGACGCCGATGAGCCGCTTGCGCGAAGAGAGTCTGGCTCGGTGGTGGACATGACGACTCACTATATGTATGCCGGGTCCGTCCCCGGGTACCAATCAACTGGTTGGCCAGTTTAGGCAATCGGTCCGATCCCCTGTCCGGCGCGGGACGATCCGGGCTACGATTTGCTCAACACCGTCTCGCTTGGAGGTATTCATGGATCCGAATCCGGACTACGACATCAGCGACGAGGCCGAGTACTTCTTCAACTTCATTCCGTGGGGTCTGCGGGGCGTCTATCCGCCCCCCGCGTACCCGCCGGTCTAGCCCCCGCCACGCCTCGAGGCGATCAAGCAGCGGCGGCCTTCACGGCGCGTCCCACTTCCGCGCGTAGGCGCGTGTATTCGGGTGAACGCCTCAGTTCGTCTGGGTCGATACCCGTGCGCGGAAGGTCGACCGGCAGATCCAACGCCACCTGGCCCGGCCTGCGCGTCAGCACGACGATGCGCGACCCGAGGAACGCCGCTTCATCGGCGCTGTGGGTGACGAACACCGTGGTCCGCCCGGTCTCGGCGCTCACCTGCCGCACGTCCTCCTGAAGTCGCTCCCTGGTGAGGGCGTCCAGCGCCGCGAAGGGTTCGTCGAGCAGGATGAGCGGCGTCTCGGCAGCCAATGCCCTGGCCATGGCCACCCGTTGTTGCTGACCGCCACTGATCTCCCAGATCTTGCGGTCCGTGGTGCCCTCGAGCCCGACGCGGTGCAACAGTTGGTCGCGACGCTCGGCCCGCCGGTCGCGCGCCACGCCCGCGTACTTGAGGGCCAGGTCGACGTTGCCGCCGACCGTCCGCCAGGGGAAGAGCCTGGGTTGCTGGAAGACGACCCCCGCCGTCACGCCAGGTGTCGGCGCGGCCCCGGACACCCGGACTCGTCCCGCAGTCGGCTCCTCGAAGCCGGCGATCAGCCGCAGCAAGGTGCTCTTCCCGCAACCGGAGGCGCCCACCAGGACCAGGAACGCGCCCGGTTCGACGTCGAGGTCCACCGGCCCCACGGCAGTGACGTCACCGTAGCGGTGCGCGAGGTTCTCGATGCGCACGCCGCCGCGGACGGCGCCGACCTTCTCACTGGTTGAGGGCATCGGGCAGTCCCTTGGTGTAGATCGCGTCCTGGAACGTCGTGATCGGGGCTGCTTCCGGAATCTGCTTCTGCTCGGCTAGGAACTTCGATGCGTTCTCCAGGTTGGCCGCCACGTTGCCGGGCGCCCCCTCGGAACCGAGCCACTCCGGAGACGACACCTCGGCGGGCGTCAGGTAGACACCCTGCTTCAGCTGTCCCGCAACGCCTTCCGGGCTCAGGCCGATCTCGGAGGCGATCGCCTTCGCTGCGGCGTCGGGATCGTCCTTGATGGTGGTCAGCGCGCGGGCCTGCTGCTTGCGCCAGATGTCCACGACCTCGGGATGTGCAGAAGCGAAGTCGTCGGCCACCGCGGACAGATCGAGGGTCGGCTTCCCGTCCTTGGCCAGCTGGCGGCTGGTGATGAGGTCCTTACCCGACTTGCGAAGATCGTCGAGCGTCGGCAACCACGTATAGGCGGCGTCGATGTCACCCCGGTCCCAGGCCGCGAGGATGGCCTGCGGCTGCAGGTCGACGAGCTGAACGTCCTTGGTGGACAGGTTGTTCTGGGCCAATGCCGCCAGCAGGCTGTAGTGCGCGGTCGACGCGAACGGCGTCCCGACGCGCTTGCCCTTCAGGTCGGCGATGGTGTTGATGCCGCTGCCGTTGCGCGCCACCAATGCCTCGTTGTCACCGGCCACGTCGAGCACGAAGGCGACCTTGTACGGGATGTTCAGCGGCGCCGACAGTCCGCGGGCGACGGGGCTGGAACCGAGGGCGCCGAAGTCCAGCTCCTTGGCGATGAAGGCGGTGTTGACGTCGGCGCCCGAGTCGAACTTGATCCACTTGACGTTGTAGTCGGGCAGCGCCTCCTCGAGCCACTTGTTGTTCTTGACGATCAAGTCGCCGCTGGGAAACGATTGGTAGCCAATGCGAATGGTCGGCTTGCTGGCGTCCTGGCCGGAATTATCGATCGAGCAACCGGCCAGGGCAAGCGTCGCAACGACCGTCGACACGACCCCCGCAGTGAGCGTCTTGAGGTTCATATCTTGCTAGACCTTTCCTCTCCAAGGGACACTGCGCCGCTCTACGGCGCGAAGTAGACCGTCGATGACCAAGCCCGAGAAGCCGATCGCGAAGATGCCGACCAGCACGACGGGGGTGTTGTTGTAGTTGCTTGCGTCCTTGACCAGTCCGCCGATGCCCGGGATGCCGTTGAAGAGCTCGGCGGCGACCACCGAGGAGTAGGCCATCCCGACCGCCAACCGGATGCCCGTGAAGGTCTCGGGCAGCGCCGATGGCACCACCACGTCACGGATCACCTGCAGGCGCGTCGCCCCGAGCGCTCGCGCGGCCTCGGTGAGGCCAACGGGAGCGCCCATGACCGCGGCCGTAGTGGCGACTGCCGCCGGGGGCAATGCAGCGAGGGCGAGCAGCGTGATCTTCGGCGCTTCGTCGATGCCCAGCCAGATGACGAGCAGGAAGAAATACGCGAGCGGTGGCAGCGCCCGGAGGAAGGTCAGCCACGGCTCGAGCACGCTCCGGACCCAGCCGACCGAGCCCATGACGAGGCCGACCGTCACGCCGAGGCCCACGCCGATGACGACGCCGACCAGCACCCGGCGCAGCGTCATGTAGAGGTGCTCCCACAACAGGTAGCCGGCGTAACCGCGCGTCCCTTCGTGAGTCGTCGAGACGTCGATGAAGGCCTTCCACACCGTGCTCGGGTAGGGGACGAAGGTCTGGTTCCAGAGGCCCGCCGCGGCGACGAGCTGCCACCCGATGCCGAAGACGATGACCGACAGAAGCGGCAGGGCAGCCCTGGTCAGACGGCCGCGCCAGCTGCTCTTCGGGGTGCGGTCACCCGACGAGCCGGCCTGCGACTCGGGCGCGATGTCTACGAAGACGGACATGTACCTGCGACTTTCTGCTTGCGGAGCTGGACGGTATGCGTTCAGCGACGACAGGCGTCAGCAGGCGATGTCGCGGTCACCCGACGTTCTTACCGCCCTGTCAGCAGATCCAGGAACGGCTGCGCTCAGCGGGAGTTTTAGTCGCCACCTTTCAGTCCACCCCCCGGGGGGCGTAAGGTGGTCGGTGTCCACAAGGACATTCCCGTTTAGTGCCAAGCGGGCCACCAAGCCCCGCGATTCCTCTGGGTAGCGCCCTCTTCGTTGAGACTCCTGCGTTGGTTGCACCCTGTATCGCCGCGTGGCCACGGCAAGTCGCCGGTTCCGTCATTGACGGATCGGGTTGCGCGCTGCACTGAGACGACCTCGGTGTGACGCTGCGCCCTTGGATGCCTCTTAGGGAGTCCAAACGTGGAACTTCGTTGCTACACAACCGAACATGCTGAGATCACCGCTTCGTTGGTGATGACGCCATGACCATGCAGATGGAACGACCGCAGACTCGGGCCAATGAGGTCGTCGAGGTCGAGCGGGTCGACGAGTACGCCGACGTCATGGAGATGTTCGACGCGCTGCACCGCACGCCGTCGGACTGCGACGTCGATCGTCAACGAGAGGCGATCTTCAACAGGTGCCTCGCGCTGGCCGATCGCATCGCGCGCCACTACGGCGGGCGCGGCGAGGACATCGAGGATCTGACCCAGGTCGCCAGACTCGGCCTGGTGAAGGCCGTGAACCGGTTCGATCCCAGCAAGGGCTCGCACTTCGTGGCGTTCGCCGTACCCACCATGATGGGCGAGGTGCGTCGGCACTTCCGCGACCACGGCTGGTCGATGCATGTGCCCCGTCGCCTCAAGGATCGCCATGGGCACATCACGAGGGCGACGATGGAACTGACCCAGAAGTACGGGCGCGCGCCCACTGCGGGTCAATTGGCCGAGGTCCTCGAGATGACCCGCGAGGACATCGTCGACAGCATGCTGGCGGCGGAGGCGTACCGCGTCCACTCCATCGATGCTCCCGTGTCCAGCGGCGACTCGGCGCCCAGGATGGTCTCCGATACCGTCGGGGACGTCGACACCGCGTTTGACCGCATCACCGATCAGGAGACCGTGCGGCCGCTGCTCGCCGCACTGCCCGAACGTGAGCGCACCGTGCTCTACCTGCGCTTCTTCGAGTCCATGACGCAGAGCCAGATCGCCGACCGGATCGGCGTGTCCCAGATGCACATCTCGCGCATCTTGGAGAAGACCCTGCGGGAGCTACGCCACCAGCTGTAGAGCCCGCACCCGATGGGGCCCCTCCCTGGAATCCGGGGGAGGGGCCTCGCTTTTCGTCGAGCCGGGGTCGCTACCGCCGAATCGTCTTGGTCTTGTCCACGATTCGCGCCCACCCCGTCTTGATCGCGGCGGACACCCTGGCGACTGTCTCGGCGAACCATGCCGCGCCCCGTCGGCGACGCAGCTCGAAGACGCTGGGTAGCGCCAGCGGCGGGGGCACCACCAACGCGTCGACCGCCGCCGTGAAGTCAGGTGTCATCGGACTGTGGACTTCGCAGTAGGCCTCACCGCACCGTCCGCAGTGCACCTCGTAGCGCACCGAATTGGGCCCGGATTCGACGAACGTGTAATCCGCGACCGCGACGCATCGTGGACACCGCGCGAGTCCACGTTCCACCACTACGCTCATTGAGTAGCCCTTCTCAGCTCCAACCCCGGAAACTCCACTGCTGGCCATCGTGACGCCGCAGAGACGTCCGAGCGACGGGCTCGAGGATCTCGATATGCGATCGGTGCCCAATCGAGATGCCGCCCTGCGGGATGATGGCGTGATGACCGAGGTGCACGGACGGGTATGGAAAGCCGGCAAACCAGTGGAGGGCTTCACCTTCTCGGCCATCTCGGACTGCCTCGCCGACGACGACCTCCTGGTATGGGCCGACGTCTACGACCCGGATCACGATGCGCTCAGCGCGCTGGCACACGAACTGGGACTGAACATCTGGGCGGTCGAGGATGCCATCGCGCCCAACGAGCGCACCAAGGCCACCGTGTACCGGACGCATACCTTCTTCACGGTCTACGCGGTGCAGTCACTGGCCAACGGACCCGATGACGACACGACGTCATCCCTTGTGATGCATCGCATTTCGGCGTTCGTGCTACCGCGCGGACTCATCACGGTTCGACTGCCACCGAGCGCGGGCGACGATCCGGGCTTCGGCATGGACGAGGTCTCGCAGCGGTTCGACGAGCTCGGGGGTCAGGAACACGGCGTCGGCGCACTGGTCCACGGGCTGCTCGACGTCGTGGTCGACGGGCACTTCGACGCCGTGCAGACCCTCGACGACGACATCGAGTCACTCGAGGACGAGCTGTTCGCCGACGACGGACCACGGCACGGTTTGCAGCGGCGAACCTTTCGCTGCCGCAAGGACCTCGTCGAGCTGCGCAGGGTGGTGTTGCCGATGCGCGAGGTGGTCAGTGCCATCAAGAGTCGACGGATGGACGCGAAGACCTCGCCGGAGCTCAACCCGCTCTACGACGACCTTTACGACCACGTGCTGCGCGCCTCGGAGTGGACGGAGTCGTTGCGCGACATGGTCACGACCGTCTTCGAGACGAACCTCTCGCTGCAGGACGCCCATTTGAACACCGTCATGAAGAAGCTCACCGGCTGGGCGGCCATCATCGCCGTCCCCACCGCCGTCACGGGGTTCTACGGGCAGAACGTCGAGTACCCGGGGATCAACACGGTTGCGGGTTTCATCGCCAGCTCGGTCGTGATCCTGGCGGCCGTCGCCCTGCTGTACGTCATGTTCCGCAGGCGCGACTGGCTCTGACCCCCAGAGGGGTTGGCGAGTCGCTCGCGAGCAAATGCGAGACTCTTGGCATGATCATCGGGATACCGCGCGAGTCTCACGTGGGTGAAACGCGTGTCGCCGCCACGCCGCAGACCGTCGGACAACTCATCAAACTGGGCTACTCCGTCGTCGTCGAGTCCGGAGCGGGCGTCGCCTCCAGCTTCTCCGATGCCGCCTACGTCGAGGCAGGCGCAGACATCGGTCAGACCTGGGCCGCCGACGTGATACTCAAGGTCAACGCACCGTCGGACGGCGAGATCGCCTCGCTGAAGGACGGCGCCACGTTGGTCGGCCTGATCTCCCCGGCACTGAACCCGGAGCTGGTCGCGAAACTGTCCGCCCGCCCGATCACGGTGCTGGCAATGGACGCCGTTCCGCGCATCTCCCGCGCGCAGTCGCTGGACGTGCTGTCGTCGATGGCGAACATTGCCGGCTACCGGGCCGTCGTCGAGGCCGCGCACACCTTCGGCCGGTTCTTCACTGGCCAGGTGACCGCTGCGGGCAAGGTCCCGCCGGCCAAGGTGCTCGTCGTGGGCGCCGGAGTCGCTGGACTGGCCGCCATCGGCGCGGCGGGCAGCATGGGCGCCATCGTGCTGGCCACCGATCCGCGGCCCGAGGTCGCCGATCAGGTGAAGTCGCTCGGCGGCGAGTACCTGTACGTCGACCCGGAGATGGCCGAGATCTCCGCTACCGGCTACGCCAAGGAGATGGGTGACGACTACAAGGTCCGCGAGGCGGCGTTGTACGCAGAACAGGCCCGAGACGCCGACATCATCATCACGACTGCGCTGATCCCGGGCCGGCCGGCACCCCGCATCATCACCGCGGAGATGGTCGCCTCGATGAAGTCGGGCAGCGTGATCGTCGACATGGCCGCGGCCAACGGCGGCAACGTCGAGGGCACCGTCAAGGATCAGGCAATCGTCACCGACAACGGCGTGACCATCATCGGCTACACCGATCTCGCCGGTCGACTACCCGCCACCGCCTCGCAGCTCTACGGCACCAACCTGGTGAACCTGCTCAAGCTCCTCACCCCGGAGAAGGACGGGGAGCTCACCCTAGATTTCGACGACGTGGTGCAGCGGTCGGTGACCGTCGTGCGCGACGGTGAGACCACCTGGCCGCCGCCACCGGTTCAGGTGTCCGCGGCGCCCGCTGCTGCCGCTGCCGCACCGGTCCAGCCCAAGGCCGTCAAGGAACCGATGACCGCGGGACGCCGACTGGGCATCGCGTTCGCCGCCGCGGCGGTGCTGTTCGCGCTCATCGCGCTGTCCCCGGCGGCGCTACAGGTGCACCTGACCGTCTTCGCCCTGGCGATCGTGATTGGTTACTACGTGATCGGCAAGGTGCACCACGCGTTGCACACGCCGCTGATGTCGGTGACCAATGCCATCTCGGGCATCATCGTCGTCGGCGCGCTGCTGCAGATCGGCCATGGCGACCCGATAATCACCGCACTCGCGACCGTCGCCATCCTGCTTGCCAGCATCAACGTCTTCGGTGGCTTCGCGGTCACGCGCCGCATGCTGGCGATGTTCTCGCGCAGCTGACCACGCTCGCCTTCCCCTGAGTCTCCCCCTTATCGGAGGATCGAATGTTCACGCTAGAGACCACTGCCACCGCGGCCTACATCGTCGCGGCCCTCCTGTTCATCCTGGCCTTGGCCGGGTTGTCCAAGCACGAGACGTCCAGGTCCGGCAACACCTTCGGCATCGCAGGCATGGCGGTGGCGCTCGTCGCCACCATCGCGCTGGCGATCAGCCGCCACATCGAGCCACTGGGCATCGGCCTGCTGATCGGCGCGATGGCCATCGGCGCAGCGATCGGGCTGTGGCGGGCGCGTGTGGTCGAGATGACCGGGATGCCCGAACTGATCGCGCTGCTGCACTCGTTCGTCGGTCTGGCCGCCGTGCTGGTCGGCTGGAACGGCTACCTACACGTCGAAGGTGACCTCGCCGGGGCCGAGGCGGGCGTACTCGACGGCCAGGGCCTGCTGGGCATCCACTCCGCCGAGGTGTTCATCGGCGTGTTCATCGGCGCAGTCACGTTCACGGGTTCGATCGTGGCCAACCTCAAGCTGTCGGCCCGCATCAAGTCCACACCGTTGATGCTGCCGGGCAAGAACTTCCTCAACATCGGTGCGCTGGTGCTGTTCTTCGTGCTGACCGTGTGGTTCGTCATCTCGCCGCAGCTGTGGCTCCTCATCGCCGTCACCGTGCTGGCCCTGCTGCTCGGTTGGCATTTGGTCGCCTCGATCGGCGGCGGCGACATGCCCGTCGTCGTGTCGATGCTGAACAGCTACTCGGGCTGGGCCGCGGCGGCGTCGGGCTTCCTGCTGTCCAACGACCTGCTGATCGTCACCGGCGCGCTCGTCGGATCCTCCGGTGCCTATCTGTCCTACATCATGTGCAAGGCGATGAACCGGTCGTTCATCTCGGTCATCGCCGGCGGCTTCGGGATCGAAGCCGGACCGGCCGACGACAAGGACTACGGCGAACACCGCGAGATCACCGCCGAGGGCGCCGCCGAACTGCTCAACTCCGCCAAGTCGGTCATCATCACCCCCGGCTACGGCATGGCCGTCGCACAGGCCCAGTACGGCGTCGCCGAACTGACCCGCAAGCTGCGCGAGCGCGGCGTCGAGGTCCGCTTCGGCATCCACCCCGTCGCCGGTCGCCTGCCCGGTCACATGAACGTGCTCCTCGCCGAGGCCAAGGTGCCCTACGACATCGTGCTCGAGATGGACGAGATCAACGACGACTTCGACGGCACCAGCGTCGTCCTCGTCATCGGCGCCAACGACACCGTCAACCCGGCCGCAAACGACGATCCCACCAGCCCCATCGCGGGCATGCCGGTGCTAACGGTGTGGAACGCCGACAACGTGATCGTCTTCAAGCGCTCCATGGCGTCGGGCTACGCCGGTGTGCAGAACCCCCTCTTCTTTCGGGAGAACACCCAGATGCTCTTCGGCGACGCCAAGGACCGGGTCGACGCCATCAACGCCGCGCTGTAACTACGATCTCCAGCATGCCGGTCGATCGTCTTCTGCCCTCCGAAGAAGCCAACGAGCTGATCGCGCTGACCCGGGACGTCGCCGACAAGCTGCTGAACCCCATCGTCGACGAGCACGAGAAGTCGGAGACCTACCCCGACGACGTGTTCGCGCAGTTGGGCGCGGCAGGTCTGCTGAGCCTGCCGCAGCCGGAGGAATGGGGCGGTGGCGGTCAGCCGTACGAGGTCTATCTGCAGGTGCTCGAGGAGATCGCCGCTCGGTGGGCGGCCGTCGCGGTCGCGGTCAGTGTGCACAGCCTGTCGTCGCACCCGCTGCTGACCTTCGGCACCGACGAGCAGAAACTGCGCTGGTTGCCGGAGATGTTGTCGGGCAACTCAATTGGTGCGTACAGCCTGTCCGAACCCCAGGCGGGTTCCGACGCGGCGGCGCTGCGGTGCGCCGCGGTTCCCGTCGACGGGGGTTACGTGCTGAACGGGTCGAAGTCGTGGATCACCCACGGTGGCATTGCGGACTTCTACACGTTGTTCGCCCGCACCGGCGAGGGCTCCCGCGGCATTTCGTGCTTCCTGGTGCCGAGCGATCTGCCGGGGCTGACGTTCGGCAAGCCCGAGGAGAAGATGGGGCTCTCCGCCATCCCGACGACGTCGGCGTTCTACGACAACGCGGCACTCGACGCCGATCGCCTCATTGGCGCCGAGGGTCAAGGGTTGTCCATCGCGTTCAGTGCGCTCGACGCGGGAAGGCTGGGCATCGCCGCGGTGGCGACCGGTATCGCCCAAGCCGCCCTGGACGACGCCTGCCGCTACGCCAATGAGCGAACGACGTTCGGCCGCAAGATCATCGACCATCAGGGACTGGGCTTCCTGCTCGCCGACATGGCCGCCGCGGTGGGCAGCGCAAGGGCCACCTACCTGGACGCCGCACGACGTCGCGACCAGGGGCGGCCGTACTCCTCGCAGGCCAGCATCGCCAAGATGGTGTGCACGGATGCGGCGATGAAGGTCACGACCGACGCCGTTCAGGTGTTCGGTGGCGCCGGCTACACCCGCGACTACCGCGTCGAGCGCTACATGCGCGAAGCCAAGATCACGCAGATCTTCGAGGGCACCAACCAGATCCAGCGACTCGTCATCGCCCGCGGACTCGCAACGGTGTAGACCGGAGGAGTGACTACTGCGCCGGCAATCCTCCTGTACGACGGCACCTGCGGGTTCTGTGACGGCGCAGTGAAGTTCGTTTTGCGGGTGGACCGGGTTGGCACGATGCAGTTCGCCGCGCTCGAGAGCGACTTTGGCGTGGCAGTTCGCGAGCGCCACCCGGAACTGGCCGGGGTGGACTCCGTGGTCTACGTCGAGGCCCCCGAGAGCGCCGAAGAACGGGTGCTCGTGCGCTCGGAGGCGGCCCTGCGCGTGGCCCGCTATCTCGGCGGCCCGTGGCGGGTTCTCGGGGCGGTCGCCGGCCTGATTCCCGCACCTGTCCGCGACTTCCTGTACGACCGATTCGCGGCCGTCCGCTACCGCGTATTCGGCCGAGTGGACGCCTGTGCGTTGCCGGCGCCGGACGTCCGAGCCCGGTTCATCGCCTAGCGAGTTATCCACAGTTGGCGTTTCATCCACAGGGGCGGGGCGCGTTGACTCAGCCGAAATGCGCGCGAGATGCCGCGAAAGCTGGGGTCGTTGCCTCACCGGAAATGCGCGCGTACGGCGCGCCTGCGTGATCTGTCAGCAATGACCTCGGTAGGCCGGAGCGATGGGGTTGACGATGACCGAGCGCAAGGCAGTGACCGAAACGACTGCCATCCGTTATTCACTGGCAGACAAACGAGCCAAGGGCGTGATTCTGGATGAGTTGTGCGCCACCACGGGATGGCACCGCAACCACGCCCGTAAGGCGCTCACGACGGCATTACGGCCCAAACTGGTCACACCGAGACGTCCGCGGCCACCGACCTACGGACCGGAGGTCGTTGCCGCGTTGACGGTGTGCTGGACGGTGTTGGGGATGCCGGCCGGTAAGCGCCTGGCGCCGATGCTGGGCGAACTGCTTGCGGTGTTGCGCCATTTTGGGGAGTTGGTCCTCGATGAGGACATCGCGACGCTGTTGGTGTCGATGTCGGCGGCCACCATCGACCGGCGGCTGGCTCCCGAACGGCGCAAACACCAGCTCAAGGGGCGCGCCACCACCAAGCCGGGATCGCTGCTGAAGAGTCAGATTCCGGTGCGGACCTGGGCCGACTGGGACGACGGGCGACCGGGGTTCGTCGAGATCGACCTGGTCTGCCACGACGGGGGAAGCCTCACCGGCCCGCATGCGTTCACCTTGACCGTCACCGACATCGCCACCGGCTGGACCGAGAACCGCTCTGTGCCCAGCAAATCAGCCAAATGCGTGCTGGCCGCTGTGAACGACATCGCCGCCAAGATGCCGTTCCCGATCCTGGGCGTGGATTCGGACAACGGATCGGAATTCATCAACGTCCACTTGTTGGCCTGGTGTGAACAACGTCAGATCACCTTCACCCGGGCGCGGCCAGGAAACAAGAACGACGGCTGCCACGTCGAGCAGAAGAACTGGGCCGTGGTTAGGCAGGTAGTTGGCTATCACCGCTACGACACGGCATCAGAGTTGTTGTTGCTCAACGAGATCTGGCAGCTGCAGTCCAAGCTGACCAACTACTTCTACCCGCAGCAGAAACTCGTGTCCAAGGTCCGTACCGGAGCCAAGGTGTCCAAGAAGCACGACATCGCCACCACCCCATTCCACCGCGCGATCGATCACCCGAACACACCCGTGCAGCGCATCGTGGCGCTGACTCGGACCTACTCCATGGTCAATCCTGCCGCCGTCCAACGCCAGATCCACTCCCTGACCGCACAACTTCTCGCCATGACAACCAGCAAAGCCGACGCCAGCATCAACAAGCGCGCACGCTCAAATGAGGCAACGAAGAGTCCCACGCGCGCATCTTGACGTGAGGCAACACGCGGGGTTCTCGCTCGCAGTTTCGACGATTTCGGCCGAGCCGGTCCCTAGATTCGAATGCATGTTCGACTCGTTGGTGGCAGCGACGGCCGGTATGCATGGCACCGGTGCGGTGGGTGCGTGGGCGCGGGTGGAGTCCGCGGCATGTGCCCGTCGGTTGGCGGCGATGGTCACGGTCCTGGAGGCCGCGTACGCACTCGACGGGTCCGCGGACCGCGACCAGTGGTGTCACGACAACTGGGACGCCGTCTGCGACCAGGTCGGTGCGGCGCAGCGGATGACCGGTCGATCGGTCTCGAATCTGTTGTTGACGGCGGTGGCGTTGAAGGAACGCTTCCCGAAGGTCGCGGCGATCTTCGCCGCCGGGCTGCTCACTCTGGCGCAGGTCCGGGTGATCGTGACCCGCTCGGCGGCGGTGACCGACCCCGACACCCTGGCTCAGCTCGACGAGGCCCTCGCGGAGGCGGTGGCCCGCTGGGAGCCGATGTCGCTGGACCGGACGGAGAAGACCATCGACGAGTTCATCGCCCGGCTCGACCCGTTGGCGTTGCACCGCGTCCAGACTCGCGCGCGGGGTCGGTCGGTGGACATCGCCGTCGACGACGGTAGTGGGATGGCGCAGTTGTTCGCGACGCTGTTCGTCCCGGATGCCGAGGCCTTCGAGGCCCGGTTGGACGCGTTGGCCGACACGGTGTGTCGGCATGATCCGCGGACGCGGGATCAGCTCCGCTCCGATGCGATCGGCGCTTTGGGCCGCGACCAGGACCGCCTGCCATGCCTGTGCGGTCGGGAGGACTGCACCGCCGCGCAGAACCCACCCGCCGGCGGTGTGGTCGTCTACGTCATCGCGCACCAGGACGGCCTCGGCGACCCCGCCCAGGATCCCCCACCGCCGCCTCCTGATGGGCCCCGCCCCGATGCCCCCGACGTTCTCGATAGCGCCGGCGATAGCGCGCCTGCCGAGGAACACTCAGGCCTCGACGGGCTCGTGCCGCCGGTGTTCATCCGCCCACCCGAGGGCCGCCCACTGACCGACGGGCTCGTCCCGCGCACCCCCGGGTTCCTGAATCACCTTCGGCCGGCGATCACGACCCGCGGCCGGTTTCTGCCCGGCCCGGTGTTCCGACGCGTCATGCTCAACGCCGCCATCGCCGAGATCTTCCATCCCGGCCAGGCCCCACCCGAACCGCGATACCGGCCGTCGAAGAAGTTGGCGGACTTCGTCCGATGCCGCGATCTGACGTGCCGGTTCCCGGGCTGCCACGAACCGGCCACCAATTGCGATGTGGACCATACGATTCCGTGGCCCTACGGCCCTACACAAGCCGCCAACCTGAAAGCGCTTTGCCGTCGACATCACTTGCTGAAAACGTTCTGGCCCGGCTGGCGAGACCGGCAATACCCAGACGGCACAGTCGAGTGGACCGATCCGGAGGGGCGCACGCACGTGACGACCCCGGGGAGTCGGCTGCTGTTCCCCGACCTCTGCGAACCCACCGCACCGGTCACCGGAGCCACCCAGCCACCGGCCAGTTACGCACCGGGGCTGACCATGCCGCGCCGCAAGACCACCCGCGCCCAAGACCGCGCCCGCTGCATCACCCGCCAACGCGAACAGAACCGGCAACTCGCTGAAGAGGGGTGGGACCTCGATGACGTTGGTAATCAAGCGGTTTCAACCGACGGGCCGGGCTAGCCCCCGGTGGGTGAGGTCGAGGGCGGGCTGCTGCTGGTCGCGCTGGACGATGTCGTGAAGGTCGGCGAGGGGACCTGTCGTGCTGGAGGTTTCAGTCCGGTAGGTCTTCGGGCGGCGAGGTCACGGTGACCAGCGTGCCGCGGCCCGCATCGGAGTCGATGGTCATGCGACCGCCCATCGAGTCGAAGCGGGCTTGTAGCGATGCCAGCCCGATGTGCCCCTCGGCCACCCGCTGATCCACGATCGACGGTTCGAATCCCACCCCGTCGTCGGCGACCGTGAGCACGACGCGGTCGCCCTCGCGGAACATCCGAACGGACACTTCGCTGGCGCCCGCGTGCTTGGTGACGTTGGTGAGCAGCTCGCGTGCCGCGCGGTACAGCAACGCCTGCGAGAGCGGCTTGCCAACGTCGTCGAGCTCGGCGCCGACGATGAAATCGCCACGGTTCTCGAACTGCCGCAACAGCTCTCGTATCCCCGGGGTGAGGCCCAGCTGTGCGAGCACCTGCGGATGCAGCGCCGTCACCGTCGAGCGCAGGCCCGCAGCCGTATCGTTCAGCGCCGCGTAGACCATGTCCAGCGCAGGGTCGGGCGTGCGTTCGCGCACCTCGTCGAGTTCCAGGCGCGCCGCGAGCAGAGTCTGCAGCGGGCCGTCGTGCAGATGCTCGGCCAGTTCACGATTGGTGCGTTCGTCGGCCTGCATCGACTCGGCCACCAGCCTGCGGCGCACGTCGAGCAGCGCGGTGACCCGGGCCGCGCGCCGCGTCAGCACCAGGCACAGCGCCGTCGTGGCGACCGCCAGCCAGATCAGGAAGCCGAACTGCAGATAGACGACGTCCGGCAGGCCGATGTGGTCGTCGCGCTTGGAGTAGACGATCCATGCGCCGAGGTAACACGCCGCGGTGCCCAACCCCAGCACGCCCGTCAGGACCGGCCGGTCGCCGAATGCGACGGACAGCGGTAGCAGGAAGAACACCGGCAGCAGCGCGGCGGTCGCACCCCCGGAGACGACGCACAGCGATACGACGGCTAGCACGTCGACGCCCGTCGACAGCCATCCGCCCCACGACGGCACGGGTCCGCGGACGACCAGCACCGCCCACAGCAGCGCCGCCACGGCGTAGACGCCGAGGATCGTGGTGTAGACCTGCGGCAGCCAGCTGTCGACCTCCCACAGCCACACCAGGACGCCCATCAGTGCGATCAGCGGAAGGCGAAGCAGCGCCGAGACGCGGACGGGTTCTGTGGCGAAGTAGTCGACCATTCGCCGAACGGCGCGCTGCACCGCTATTCCAGCAGCCCGCGGCGCATCGCCTCCGCGACGGCCGCCCCGCGGTCCCCGACGCCGAGTTTCTCGTAGAGCCGCTGCACGTGGGTCTTCACCGTGGACGGCGCCAGGAACATGTGCTTGGCCATCGCGGGGATGGTCTGCCCGCTGGCGATGTGCCCGAGCACTTCGCGCTCACGCGGGCTAAGGGTCGGAGTGTCGGCGACGTTGCGGCGCTGGATCTCGCCGACCAGTCCGGCGGCGAGGTTCGGTGCGACGACGTCGCGTCCCTCGGCACAGTTCAGCACCGCGTCGACCAGTTCGGCGCGGCTGGATTCCTTGGAGATGAACCCCGCCGCTCCGTCCTGCAACGCGCTGTAGACGATCGCGGACTCGTCGTGCGCTGAAAGCAGGAGGACCCGTGTCGGCAGCTGGTCGCGACGGACCGCGGCGGCGACCTGCGCGCCATCGAGGCCGGGCATCCGGTAGTCCAGTAGGGCGACCTGCGGCCCGTGCTCACGAATCAGGGCCAGCGCCGCCACTCCGTCGGCGGCCTCCGCGATCACCTCGATGGTGCCGCTTGCGGACAGGGCGCGGATGACGCCGTCGCGGAACAGCGGATGGTCGTCGCCCACCACCACGCGCACCTTCTCGCCCGCCACGCCGTCAGCTTGGCACAGAGAGATCAATCTGCACTGCCGGACGAGGCCTCTCCCGCGCGCGTCCGGCCGGCCATACCAATCAGTTCCTCGTGCAGTTCGAACCACACCGTGTGATAGCTGTCGACCATCGGGCGGGTGAGCCACGACATGTCGCCACCCTGCGCCCGCCGCAACGCCGCGTCGAGCCGCTCGGCATAGGCGTGCAGCCGCGGGATCAGCTCGCCCGCGGCGGCGATCACCGGCAGCACCTCGCGGTGAAGCTCGTCGAGGTCGGCCAGCACGGCGGCCGCGCCGTCGCCCGCGTCGGTATCCCGCGCCACCTGCCACCGCGAGATCAGGGGCTTGAAGTCGGCGTTGACGACGAGGAACCGTTCGTACAGCTCGTTCACCGCCCGCGGGTCGACGGCGGCGCGCTCGACGGCCAGCAGCTCCGCCAGGCGGGTCCTACCGTCGTCGGTCAGCCGCACCCACGGCCCGTCCACGAGCAACCCGGCGGCGACCAATCCGTCGACGGCATCGGGCAGATCCGCCCGTCCGGCCCGGCCCTTCAACCGGACCGCCTGCAGGACGGTCAGGTCGGCCGCGCCGCTCATCGGGCGGCCCGCCCGGCGGCGACGAGTACCGCCCGCAACGGCGCGGCCTGCACTGCGTCGGCGTGACGCACGAGGTCGGTGAACCGCTGCACGTCCGGGGAGTCGGCCGGCGCGGACGGCGTCGACTCCCCGCCGCGCACTTCACCGGTGTCGCCGTCGACGGTCACGACCTGGCCGGCCAGCCGCGCGGTGACTCCGACTCCGCACCCGACGACCGCGGGTATGCCGAGTTCACGCGCCACGATCGCGGCGTGACTGCTGGCGCCGCCCACCTCGGTGACGACGGCTTTGGCGCTGACGAGCCCGGCGACGTCGTCGGGGCTCGTCGTCGGTCGCACCAGGACGACGTCTCGTCCCTCGTCGGCCGCGGCGATGGCCTCCTCGCTGGTCACGCAGACCAGACCCGACGCGACTCCCGGACAGGCCGCCATCCCGGTGGCCAGCGGCGGGCCGGACGGCTCGCTTGCCGACCGCGCCGTCAGGACCCATTCGAGTTGCTCGGGCGTCACCCGGCGCAGCATCTCGGCCTCGTCGATGAGCCCCTCGTCGTGGAACGCGACCGCAAGGCGCACCGCGGCCCGCGGCGACCGTTTCGCCACCCGCGACTGCAGCAGCCACAACCTGCTGGACTCCACAGTGAACTCGACGTCCTGCACGTCGGCGGAGAGCCGTTCCAGGACAGCGCCCGCCTCGATCAGCTCCCGGTAGGCGTCGGGTAGCCGGTCCCGCATCGCGCTCAGCGGTTCACAGTCGCTGGTGCCCGACACCACGTCGTCGCCCTGGGCGGCGGGCAGCCATTCGCCGAACGGTTCGGAGGCGCCCGTCGCCGGATCGCGGGTGAAGAGCACCCCGGTTCCCGACCGGGCATCGAGATTGCCGAAGACCATGGCCTGCACCACGATCGCGATATCGCCCCGCTGCAGGCCGTGATGCGCACGGTAGGTGCTCACCCGGCTCGACGACCACGAGGCCACCACCGCCACCAGCGCGCCGCGGAGTTGGTCGAGGGGTTCGTCGGGCACGACCCGGCGGTAGCCCCGGCGGAACCGGTCGCGGATGTCGGTGGCGAAGCGGTCCGAATGCCGGTCGCCGAGCGCCTCGAGGACCGCGTCGTCCACACCGACGTTCAGGACGGTGTCGAGCATGCCGGGCATCGACGTCGCACCGCTGCTGCGGACCGACAGCAGGAGTGGCCGGGGACCGCTGCCGAACGTGCTTCCCGTCTGCCTCTCCAGCACCGCCAGCCCGTCCAGCACATCCGGCCACAACCGGTCGACGATCGCGATGTGGTCCTCGGCACATCCGTCACACCATTGCGCGGTCACGCAGAACGCCGGCGGGACCGGCAGACCGCGGCTTGCCATCGCCGCGATCGCCCGGCCCTTACCGCCGACGACCGCCAGGACGGGGTTGCTCGTGTCCCCGTCCAGTGCCGTCGAGCTGTGGCGATGCGCGGTGTGAACGGGTCGGCTACCTGCGCCGAGTGTCATCGCTGCGCTCCGTCGTCTCGCCAGGTGGGGCGTTTCACATTTCGAGAATGTTCGAGTGTAAGCAGGCGGGTGACGACGCGTGGAAGGCAGGCGAGACAATGTTCTGGCAGCGTTCGAGGTGCCCCACTGAGCGACAGCGGGTGCTCGCCGGGTAATGAATCGGCGCGCTGTACCGAATACTTGGGGGTCACTGCCCTCGCAGTGATCCAGACAGGGGTTTCACACCGTATGGCCGATCAACTCGCACACGCCACCGAGGCGCTTCGCCGGGCACTCGTCCAGAACGACCGGTTGAAGACGCAGAACCGGGCTCTGCTCGAGCGATCGGGTGAACCGATCGCCGTGGTCGGCATGTCGTGTCGATTCCCCGGCGGGGTGAATTCGCCCGAGGACCTGTGGGACATGGTGTCGTCCGGTCGGGACGTGGTGTCGGACATGCCCGACGATCGCGGATGGGACGTCGCGGGCCTCTACGACGCCGATCCGGACGCACCGGGCAAGTCCTATGCCCGCTCCGGTGGCTTCGTCGACGGCGTCGCCGACTTCGATGCCGGGTTCTTCGGGATCGCCCCCAGCGAGGCGCTTGCCATGGATCCGCAGCAGCGCATGCTGCTGGAGCTGTCGTGGGAGGCGTTGGAACGCGCGGGCGTCGACCCGACGTCCCTGCGTGGGAGCGCGACGGGCGTGTTCGCCGGCGTCATCGCGGGTGGGTACGGCATGTCCTCCGACAGCATCGAGGGCTACCGCCTCACGGGCATGACCTCGAGCGTCACGTCGGGCCGCGTCGCGTACGTGCTGGGCCTGGAGGGCCCCGCGGTCTCCATCGACACCGCATGCTCGTCCTCACTGGTCGCCCTCCACATGGCGGTGCAGGCGCTGCGGCTCGGCGAATGCGACATGGCGCTGGCGGGTGGGATCACGGTGAACGCCACCCCGACCATCTTCGTGGAGTTCAGCCGCCATCGGGGGCTGGCGACCGACGGTCGCTGCAAGCCCTACGCGGGGGCGGCCGACGGCGTCGGCTGGGCCGAGGGCGGCGGCGTGCTCGCCGTCGAACGGCTCTCGGATGCGCAACGGCTGGGCCACCCGATCCTCGCGGTGGTCCGCGGCTCGGCGGTCAACCAGGACGGCGCCTCGAACGGGCTGACGGCGCCGAACGGGCCGTCACAGCAGCGAGTGGTCCGCGCCGCGCTGGCCAACGCCGGCCTGTCGACGGGGCAGGTGGACGTCGTCGAGGGCCACGGCACCGGTACCCCCCTCGGTGACCCCATCGAGGCGCAGGCGCTGCTCGGAACGTACGGCCAGGACCGCACGCAGCCGCTGTGGCTCGGCTCGGTCAAGTCGAACATGGGTCACACCCAGGCCGCGGCAGGCGTGGCGGGTGTCATCAAGATGATCATGTCGATGCGCCACGAGACGCTGCCCGTGACGCTGCACGTCGACGCCCCCAGTCCCCACGTCGACTGGACCGCAGGCGCCGTCTCGCTGCTGACGGAGCCGCAGCCGTGGCCCGCTGGACCGACGCCCCGCCGCGCGGGTATCTCGTCGTTCGGCATCAGCGGCACCAACGCCCACGTGATCGTCGAATCGGCCCCGCCGGTCGAGGTCGAGGCGGAAGCGCCGACGCCGCCGCTGCCCGCCGTGCTGCCCTGGGTGCTCTCGGCGAAGTCCGCGACCGCGCTCCGCGGGCAGGCGGCCCGGTTGACCGATCATCTCGTCACGCATACCGACCTCGACAGCCGCGACGTGGCATGGACGCTAGCGGGGCGGACGTCCTTCGAGCACCGCGCGGTGGTCCTCGGCGCCGACCGTGACCAGCTGCTCACCGGCCTGTCGGAGCTGGCGTCCGACGCCGACATCACTCGGGTGATCCGCGGCACGGCCACGCCGGTCGGCAAGGTGGCGTTCGTCTTCCCCGGCCAGGGCAGTCAATGGCTTGGCATGGGTATCGAATTGATGTCCAGCTCCACGGTTTTCGCCGACAAGATGACGGCCTGCGCCGAAGCGCTGGCGGAGTTCGTGGACTGGTCACTGCTCGACGTGCTTCGCGGCGAGGCCGGTGCAGCCGGCCTGGACCGCGTCGACGTCGTGCAGCCTGCCCTGTTCGCCGTCATGGTGTCGCTGGCTGAGCTGTGGCGTTCGGTTGGCGTCACGCCGGACGCCGTCATCGGACACTCCCAGGGTGAGATCGCCGCCGCCCACGTCGCAGGCATTCTGTCGCTTCGCGACGCCGCGATGGTGGTGGCGCTGCGCAGCAAGCTGCTGGTCGAGTTGTCCGGTTCCGCGGGCATGGTGTCGTTGGCGTGCGGTGTCGACCGTGCCCGGGAGTTGTTGGCAGGCATCGACATTCAGCCCGACCAAGCCGACATCGCGGTGATCAACGGCCGATCGGCCGTCGTGGTGTCCGGCGAGTCCTCGGCGCTCGATGCGCTCGTCCGGCAGTGCGAGGCGCTGGAGATCCGCGCCCGCCGCATCGACGTCGACTACGCGTCGCACTCCGCTCAGGTCGAGGCCATCGACGGCCGGCTCCAGGACGCGCTGGCAGGCATCGACCCCCAGTCGACCCGCACGGCATTCTTCTCCACCGTCACAGGTGATCTCGTCGACGGCGCCACCCTCGACGCCGGCTACTGGTACCGCAACATCCGGCAGACCGTCCAGTTCGACCAGGCCGTGCGCGCCGCGTGCCGCCACGGCTACCGCGCCTTCGTCGAGACCAGCCCGCACCCCGCCCTCATCGCGGGCGTCGAGGACACCGTCACCGACGCCACCGACGGTGGCCAACCGGTCGTGGTGCCCACACTGGGGCGCGACGAAGGCGGTCTCGATCGCTTCCTGGCCTCGGCCGCACAGGCGTTCACCTCCGGCATCGCCGTGGACTGGCGCGCCGTGTGCGACGGTGGCCGGCTGGTCGACGTCCCGACGTACGCGTTCGACCGCAGGCGCTTCTGGCTGTCCGGCGGCGGGACGGGGACCTCGGACGCCTCGGGCTTCGGCCTGAACGGCGCTGCCCACCCCCTGCTCGGCGCGATCGTCGAGGTGCCCGAGACGGGTCAGATCGTCCTCACCGGCCGACTCGCGGTGGCGACTCAGCCATGGCTGGCCGATCATGCCGTCGGCGGCGTAATCCTCTTCCCCGGTACGGGATTCGTGGAACTGGTGATCCGTGCCGGTGACGAGGCCGGGTGCCCGGTCATCGAGGAACTGACCCTGCAGGCGCCGCTCGTCGTGGCGCCGTCCGGCGTTCCCATCCGCGTGCTCGTCGGTGCCCCCGAGGAGTCCGGTTCGCGCACGGTGTCGGTATTCTCCCGAGCCGACGACGGCGAATCGCCGTGGGTGCTGCACGCCGAAGCCGTCGTCGGCTCGGGCGGCGGTGAGCCCGCGGCAGACCTGTCGGCATGGCCGCCGGCGGGCGCCGTGGCGGTGGACGTCAGCGACGCCTACGAGGGACTCGCCGCACGCGGTTACGAGTACGGTCCGGCGTTCCGCGGATTGACCGCGGTGTGGCAACGCGGCGACGAGGTCTTCGCCGAAGTCACCGTCCCGCAGGACGTCGCGGCCGCCGAGTTCGGCGTACATCCCGTGCTACTGGACGCGTCGATGCACGCGATCGCCCTGGCCGCCGCGGATCACGAACTGGCACTGCCCTTCTCCTGGCAGCAGGTGTCGCTACACGCGGCGGGAGCGTCGTCGGTGCGCGCCAGGATCGCGCCCGTCGGGCCCAATTCGGTGTCCATCGAGCTCGCCGACGGACTGGGGCTACCGGTCCTGTCGGTGGGCTCGATGACCACGCGGCCCGTCAGCGCCGAGCAACTCGCACTGGTGGGTCGCGCAGGCAGCGACGGCGAACTGTTCGAGGTGGAGTGGTCCCCGGTTGCGGTGCCCGAGGTCTCCCAGCCGACGGCCGATTCCTTCACCGTTTACGAATCCCATTCGGTCACAGATGATTCCGCCGACGTGGCGGAGCGCACCCACGCGACGGTGCACCGCGCCCTGGCACGACTGCAGTCCTGGCTCGCCGAGGAGTCCGCGCCGACGCTGGTGGTCGTGACGCACGGGGCGATGGCCCTGCCGGGTGAGGACGTCACCGACCTGGCGGGTGCGGCCGTCTGGGGTCTGGTGCGCGCCGCGCAGACCGAGAACCCCGGCCGCATAGTCCTCGTCGACGCGATCGGCGAGCTGGACGTCCCCACCGCCCTGGCCGTCGGCGAACCGCAGCTCGTGCTGCGGGCCGGTGTGCCCCACACCGCCCGCGTGGTGCGCAGCCGCGGGACCGACGCCGTGCTGCAGCCGCCACTCACGGGCAAGCCATGGCGCCTTGGCATCGCGACGGCGGGCACGTTCGACAACCTTGCCCTCGAAGAGGTGCCAAACGCCAACGAACCGTTGCGAGCGGCCCACATTCGCGTCGAGATGAACGCCGTCGCCGCCAACTTCCGCGACGTGATGATCACCCTCGGCATGTTCACCCACGACGCGCTGCTCGGCAGCGAGGGCGCGGGCGTCGTCGTCGAGGTCGGCGAGGGCGTCACGGAATTCGCCGTCGGCGACCGGGTGATGGGGTTGTTCCCCGAGGGCACCGGCACCGTCGTCCAGGCCGACGCCCGGCTGGTGGCGCCGATCCCGACCGGCTGGACGGACGCCGAGGCCGCCGCGACGCTGGTCGTGTTCACCACCGCGTACTACGGCCTGCGTGAGCTGGCCGACGTGCAGCCCGGCCAGTCGATCCTGATCCACGCCGCCACGGGCGGTGTCGGCCTGGCCGCCGTGCAGCTGGCCAGGCACTGGGGTCTCGACGTCTTCACCTCCGCCAGCCGTCCGAAGTGGAACACGTTGCGGACCATGGGCTTCGACGACGACCACATCGGCGACTCGCGCAGCCTCGACTTCGAGCAGAAGTTCGCCGAGGTCACCGACGGACGCGGTTTCGACGTGGTGCTCGACTCGCTGGCGGGTGACTTCGTCGACGCCTCGCTGCGTCTGCTGCCGCGCGGTGGCTCGTTCCTGGAGATGGGCAAGACCGACATCCGCGACGCCGACACCGTCGCCGCCGCCCATCCGGGGGTGCGCTACCGCGCGTTCGACCTCTTCGAGCCCGGCCGTCCGCGGATGCACGAGTACATCGTCGAGCTGTCGAGGATGTTCGAAGCCGGCATACTGACGCCACTGCCCGTGACCACCTGGGACATTCGCCGCGCACCGGCCGCGCTGCGGTACCTCAGCCAGGCGCGCCACGTCGGCAAGATCGTGATGACCATGCCCGAGGCGTGGACGCGTGGCACCGTGCTGATCACCGGCGGCACCGGTATGGCAGGCGCGTCGGTGGCCCGGCACGTGGTCGCCCATCACGGCGTCCGCCACCTGGCGCTGCTGTCCCGCCGTGGCGCCGACGCCCCCGGTGCCCGCGAACTCGTCGCCGAGCTGACCGCAGCGGGTGCCGACGTGCAGGTGCTCACCGCGGATGCCGCCGACCGTGGCGAGCTGCGCACCGCACTCGCCGCGCTCGACACCGCACACCCGCTGTCCGGGGTCATCCACGCCGCCGGTGTTCTCGACGACGCCGTCGTGGGATCGCTGACGCCGGAACGCATCGACACCGTGTTGCGGGCCAAGGTCGACGCGGCCTGGAATCTGCATCAGCTCAGCCTCCAGACGAATGTCGCTGCGTTCGTGATGTTCTCGTCGATGGCCGGCGTCGTCGGCTCTTCCGGACAGGCGAACTACTCGGCCGCCAACACCTTCCTCGACGCGCTGGCCGCCCACCGACGCGCCCACGGACTGCCCGGGACATCCCTGGCCTGGGGTCTGTGGGAGCAGGCCAGCGACATGACCGGTCATCTCGCGGACGCGGACCTGTCCAGGCTGGGTCGAGACGGCATCCTGGCGATGTCGACCGACGACGCGATGGCGCTGTTCGACTCGGCGCTGGTGGTCGGCGAACCGCTGCTGGCTCCCGTCCGGATCGACCGTGCGGCCTTGCGGTCGCGATCGGCCGAAGGCCTGTTGCCGCCAATGTTCGCGCAGCTCGCCAACACCTCCGCCCGTCGCCGCGTCGACGACTCGTTGGTGGCGGCGAAGTCGAAGTCCGTTCTAGCGCAACGTCTGCACGGTCTCAATGAACAGGGTCAGCAGGCGTTGGTGCTCGACCTGTTGCGGTCGCACATGGCCGCCGTCCTCGGTAACACCGAGCCCGAGGCCATCACCGCCGAACTCGCCTTCTCCGATCACGGCTTCGACTCGCTGACGGCGGTCGAACTCCGGAACCGGCTGAAGACGGCGACCGGGCTCGCGCTCTCGCCGACGCTCATCTTCGACTACCCGACGCCGGTGGCGTTGGCCGGTTACATCCGCCAGGAGCTCGCGGGCGCGCCGCAGGACGTGACGCACACCACGACGGTCTCGTCGGTCGCCGACGAGCCGATTGCGATCGTCGCCATGTCCTGCCGCTATCCCGGTGGCGTCGACTCACCAGAATCCCTGTGGGACATGGTCGCAGCGGGTCGGGACGTCATATCCGACTTCCCGACCGACCGCGGTTGGGATCTCGCCGGCCTGTTCAGTACCGATGCCGACGACGCAGGCAAGTCCTACGCCAACACCGGCGGCTTTCTCTACGACGCGGCCGACTTCGACCCGGCCTTCTTCGGGGTGTCCCCGACCGAGGCCCTTGCCATGGATCCGCAGCAGCGACTGTTCCTCGAACTCGCCTGGGAGGGACTCGAACGCGGTGGCATCGACCCGACGTCGCTACGCGGCAGTGCCACCGGTGTGTTCGCCGGCGTCTACGCGCAGGGTTACGGCGTCGGCGCCGAGGGCGCCGAGGGCTTCCGGCTGACGGGTCAGGCCTCCAGCGTGGCGTCGGGCCGGGTGTCCTACGTGCTCGGTCTCGAGGGTCCCGCAGTGTCGATCGACACCGCATGCTCGTCGTCGCTGGTGGCGCTGCACATGGCGGTGCAGGCCCTGCGTACCGGTGAGTGCGATCTGGCGCTGGCCGGCGGTGTCACCGTCAACGCCACCCCGGACATCTTCGTCGAGTTCAGCAGGCAGCGCGGCCTGTCGTCGGACGGCCGGTGCAAGTCCTTCGCCGGCGCGGCCGACGGCACCGGATTCGCCGACGGCGGAGGCATTCTCGTCGTCGAGCGGTTGTCGGACGCGCAGCGTCACGGCCATCCGGTGCTGGCGCTGGTGCGCGGATCGGCGATCAACCAGGACGGTGCGTCCAACGGGCTCACCGCGCCGAACGGGCCGTCGCAGCAACGCGTCCTGCGCTCGGCGCTGGCCAACGCGGGGCTCAGCGCGTCGGAGGTCGACGTCGTCGAGGCGCACGGCACCGGCACCACGCTCGGTGACCCGATCGAGGCTCAGGCCCTGCTGGCGACCTACGGCCAGGACCGCCGTCACCCGCTGTGGCTGGGCTCGGTGAAGTCCAACATGGGCCACGCCCAGGCCGCCGCCGGTGTCGCGGGCATCATCAAGATGGTCCAGTCGATGCGCCACGAGCAGCTGCCCGCCACACTGCACGTCGACGAGCCCTCCCCGCACGTCGACTGGACGATGGGGTCGGTCGCCCTCCTGACCGAGTCGCAGCCGTGGCCGGAGAACGGCACACCGCGCCGCGCGGGGGTGTCGTCGTTCGGCATCAGCGGCACCAACGCGCACGTGATCATCGAGCAGGCGCCCGCGTCGGAGGTTCCGGTTGGCGACGTCCGCCCGCCCGCCGTCGTGCCGTGGGCACTGTCCGCGAAATCGCCTGACGCGCTTCACGATCAGGCCCGCCGCATCGCCGATCACGTCGAGGCCCACCCCGAGCTCGACACCGTCGACGTGGGCTGGACGCTGGCCGGCCGCGCCGCGTTCGCGCACCGCGCGGTGGTCCTCGGCGGCGACCGGCAGACGCTGCTCGACGAGCTGCGGGCCCTTGCCGAAGACCAGTGCGGGCCCGGCACCGTCGCCGGCCGCGCCTCTGGTTCTGGCAAGACCGCGTACGTCTTCCCCGGCCAGGGTGCGCAGTCCCTCGGCATGGGTCGCGAGCTGCACGCCGAGTTCCCGGTCTTCGCCGACGCGTTCGACGCCGTCACCCGCGAACTGGACCGGCATCTGCTGCGGCCGATCCGCGACGTGATGTGGGGCAGCAATGCCGCCGTGCTCGACTCCACCGAGTTCGCGCAACCCGCGCTGTTCACGGTCGAGGTAGCGCTATTCCGCCTGCTCGAATCCTTCGGCCTGCAGCCGGATTACGTGCTGGGTCACTCCATCGGTGAGCTGACCGCCGCGCACGTCGCGGGGGTGCTGTCGCTGGAGAACGCGGCCGCGCTGGTCGCGGCCCGGGGAAGGCTCATGCAGCGACTGCCCGAGGGCGGCGCGATGGTGGCCGTCTCGTCGAGCGAGGCCGAGATGGCACCGCTGCTCCGCGACGGCGTCGGCATCGCCGCGGTCAACGGGCCGGACTCCGTAGTGATCTCCGGTCCCGAGGACGCCGTCCTGGCGATCGCCGAGGACGCGCGCGCCATGGGCTGTCGGGTGCATCAGCTCTCGGTGTCACACGCGTTCCACTCGTCGCTGATGGAGCCGATGCTCCTCGAGTTCAGCACGGTCGCGGGCGGCATGACGCTGTCCGAACCCTCGATTCCGGTGATCTCCAACCTGACCGGTGAACTGGCGGGTCCGGACTTCGCGACCGCGGCGTACTGGTCGCGGCACATCCTGGAGGCGGTCCGGTTCGCCGACAGCGCCCGGTTCCTCGAGTCGGTGGGTGTCACCCGATTCCTCGAGGTGGGACCCGCGAGCGGCCTCACCGCTTCGATTGCCCTGTCGCTCAACGAGTCCGAGCCGGTCACGGCCTCGACGCTGAAGAAGGACGGCGCGGAGCCCTCCACACTGCTCACCGCGCTGGCCGAGCTCTCGGTGTCGGGAATCGACGTCGACTGGCAAGCGGCGTGCGGCGGTGGTCGACTCCTCGACCTGCCGACCTACGCCTTCCAGCGGCGTCGCTTCTGGCTCGCGGGCGGCGGATCGGGTTCGACCGACGCCGTCGGCCTCGGACTCGGCGGCACCGACCACGCGCTCCTCGGGGCGGTCGTCGAATCGCCGGAGAGCGGTGGAGTGGTGCTGACGGGCCGGCTGTCCACGTCGTCGCAGCCGTGGCTGGCCGACCACGCGGTCGCTGGCGTAGTGCTCTTCCCCGGTGCGGGTTTCGTCGAGTTGGCGATCCGGGCCGGTGACGAGGTGGGGTGCTCGAGCGTCGACGAGCTGATGCTGCACGCCCCGCTGGTACTGCCCGCCGAGGGCGTCGCCGTGCAGGTCGTGGTGAGCCAGGCCGATGAGGCCGGCGGGCGCGTGGTGTCGATCTTCTCGCGGGCCCACCACGACACGGCGAGCTGGATCCTGCACGCCGAGGGCGAGCTGGGCGTCGCGTCGTCTGCACCTGGTGCGGATCTGTCGATCTGGCCGCCGGTCGGCGCCCGCGAGATCGACGTCACCGACGCGTACGCCGAATTGTCGGCACGCGGTTACGAGTACGGGCCGGCCTTCCGCGGCTTGAAGGCAATGTGGCGCCGCGGTGACGAGGTGTTCGCCGAGGTGGCCATTCCACAGGAGCTGCAGGCCAATGGCCTTGGCGTGCATCCCGTCCTGTTGGACGGTGCCCTGCATGCCGTGGTGCTCAGCCGCGAGGACGGCGCCGGCGAGATGGCGTTGCCGTTCTCCTGGCAGAAGGTCTCGCTGCACGCCTCCGGCGCCTCGGCGGTCCGGGCGCGACTGGCCCCCAACGGCGCCAGTTCGATGTCGATCGACCTGGCCGACGGCCTCGGGCTGCCCGTGCTGTCCGTCGAGGCGATGGTCGCCCGTCCGGTGACCGCCCAGCAGTTGGCGGCAGCGGTCGGTGGTTCCGGCGGCGGTGAGCTGTTCGAGGTGGTGTGGTCCGCCGCGACGCCGTCCGCCGAGGCCGTGGCCGCCGAGGCCCCGTTCGAGATCTTCGAATCCGTCGCTGCCGCAAGCCAAGCCGACGATCTGTCCGACGTCTACGGCGCCACGCACGTGGCGCTGGAGCGGCTGCAGGGCTGGCTGGCCGAGGCCTCCGACGCCAGCGCGCCGTCGACACTGGTGGTGACGACCCGCGGGGCCGTTGCCCTGCCCGGTGAGGACGTCACCGATCTGGCGGGCGCCGCGGTGTGGGGTCTGGTGCGGGCGGCCCAGACCGAGCACCCCGGTCGGGTCGTGCTCGCCGATGTGGATTCGGCCTCCGAGCTGGATGCAGCCGCGATCGTCGCCCTCGGCGAACCGCAGGTAGTGATCCGCGACGGCGTCCTGCACACGGCGCGGGTACTTCCGAGCCGGGCGGCCGAATCGCTACTGTCACCGCCCGAGGGTGGTGCGCCGTGGCGGCTGACCGTCGCCGAGGAGGCGTCCACGGGCACGTTCGACGACCTGACGCTGCAAGCGATTCCGGACGCCGACGAGCCGCTGGAATCCGGTCGCATCCGGGTCGCGGTGCGGGCCATCGGGGCCAACTTCCGCGACGTCATGATCGCGCTCGGCCTGTATCCGGGCGGTGGCGTGATGGGCATCGAGGCGGCGGGAATCGTCGTCGAGGTCGCCCACGACGTGACCGAGGTGTCCGTCGGCGATCGGGTGATGGGCCTGTTCCCCGAGGGCACCGGCACCCTGGCCACCACCGACGCTCGCGTCGTCCTGCCCATCCCCGCGGACTGGGGCTACGCGCAGGGCGCGGGCTTCACGGTCGGCTTCGCGACGGCGTTCTTCGCGTTGCGCGGGCTGGCCGACGTCCAACCGGGGCAGTCCGTGCTGATCCATGCGGGCACCGGCGGCGTCGGCATGGCGGCCGTCCAGCTGGCGCGGCACTGGGGTCTGGAGGTGTTCGCCACCGCGAGCCGCCCCAAGTGGGACACGTTGCGGGCCATGGGCTTCGACGACGACCACATCGGCGACTCGCGCACGTTGGACTTCGAGCAGAAGTTCCTCACGGTGACCGGCGGCCGCGGGGTGGACGTGGTCCTCGATTCGCTTTCGGGTGACTTCGTCGACGCGTCCTTGCGCCTGCTGCCGCGCGGCGGGGCGTTCCTCGAGATGGGCAAGACCGACATTCGCGATGCCGACACCATCGCGGCCGCCCATCCCGGTGTGCGCTACCGCGCCTTCGACCTGTTCGAGGCGGGCGCCGACGGCGTCGCACGGATCCTCTCCGGGGTCTCGGCGTTGAGTGACGCCGGAGTGCTGCGACCGCTACCCGTCACCACGTGGGACGTCCGACGGGCACCCGCGGCGCTGCGGCACCTGAGCCAGGCCCGCCACATCGGCAAGGTCGTGCTGACCATGCCCGACGCCTGGGCCGGGGGGACCGTCCTGATTACCGGCGGCACCGGCATGGCGGGCTCGTCGGTGGCGCGGCACGTCGTCGCCAACCACGGCGTGCGCCATCTGGTGCTGCTCTCGCGCCGCGGGCCGGACGCGCCGGGGGCCGCGGAACTCGTCGCCGAGCTGACCGATGCGGGTGCACACGTCCAGGTGGTCGCGGCGGACGCCGCCGATCGGGATGCCCTCGGCAAGTGCCTGGCGGGTATCGACCATCAGCACGCGCTGTCGGCGGTCATCCACACCGCGGGTGTCATCGACGACGCGGTGCTGACCTCGCTGACACCCGACCGGGTCGATGCGGTGTTGCGGGCCAAGGTCGATGCGGCGTGGAACCTGCACGAGCTGACGCGTGAGCTGGATCTGTCGGCGTTCGTGATGTTCTCCTCCATGGCGGGCCTCGTCGGCGCGTCCGGGCAGGCGAACTACTCGGCCGCCAACGCCTACCTCGACGCCCTGGCCGCCCACCGGCGCGCCAACGGCCTACCCGGCATGTCGCTGGGCTGGGGTCTGTGGGAGCAGGCCAGCGGGATGACCGGCCACCTCCAGGACGTCGACCTGGCCCGGCTCAACCGTGACGGCATCCTGGCCCTCGCGGTCGACGACGCGCTGGCCCTGTTCGACGAGGCGCTCACCGTCGACGAGCCGTTCCTGGTGCCCGCGCGCATCGACCGGGTCGCCCTGCGGACCAAGTCCGCTGCGGGCACGCTGCCGCCGATGTTCATCGATCTGATAGCGGGCCCCGCTCGTCGTCAGGTCGGCGACTCGCTAGCCGCCGCCCAGTCGCGATCTGCTCTGTCGCAACGACTTTCGGGTCTACCCACCGACGAGCAGTACGACCTCCTGCTCGACCTGGTGCGGTCGCACATGGCGACGGTGCTGGGGCTGGCGAACCCGCAGTCAATCGCGCCGGACCTGGCGTTCCAGGACCACGGCTTCGACTCGCTCACGGCGGTCGAACTCCGCAACCGGTTGAAGGCGGCGACGGGTTTGACCCTGTCGCCGACGCTGATCTTCGACTATCCGAACCCTGCGGCGATCGCGGAGTACTTCCGCACCCAGCTGGTCGGCGCGTCCGAGCAGGCGCCTGCGACGAATGCGGTCGACGAGGAACTCCAGCGGGTCGTGTCGTCCATCCCCGTCAAGCGGCTGCGGCAGGCCGGCGTGCTGGACATGCTGCTGAACCTCGCCGCCCAGGGCAGCGGGGTGGACACCGGCGACGCTCCTGCGACGGGCGAGCCCCGGTCCCAGGACATCGCCGATATGGACCTCCAGGATCTGCTGGCGGCGTTCGGCGAGGATGACGATGACGATGACGCCTAGGCGTTCATGAGGATCGTCGTCACGGGGGCCGATGGTGTCGTCGGTCGCGGAGTGGCCGCCCGGTTGGTGAGCCTGGGCCACGACGTCGTCGGCGTCGGTGCGCGGCGCCCCGAGAGCTGGCCTGGCGCAGTCGACTTCGTGGTCTCGCGGCGATATGACGCGGACCTGCTGAAAGGTGCCGACGCCGTGCTGCACTGTGGTGGGGACCCCGGCCCGCTGACGGACGCCATGGCGGCGACGGACCTGGGCCGGCTCGTCGTGGTCTCGCCGGTCGGGTCCGACGACGGCATCGCGTCGTCCCCGAACACGATCGTCGTCAGGACGGCACTGGTGCTCGGTCGGCACGTCGACGACGACGTGCTGCAGAGGTTCACCGGGCCGGTGCTGATCGACGTCGACGGCTCCGCCGACCGGCTGCTTCAGGTGGTGCACGTCCACGACGTCGAACGGGTGCTCGTCCGGGCGTTGCTCGATGACGCTCTGCCCGCGGGTCGCGTCGACGTCGCGGCCGAGGGCCACACCACGTGGCGCGCCATCGCGGCCGCAGTCGGCCGACCCGTGCTCGGAGTCCCCTCGCCCCTACGGCGATTCGCGCGCCGGACTCCGACGGGGTCACCGGCGCTAGACCTGACCGTTTTGCGCGACGATTGGGAATTCACCCCCGGTCATGACGTCGCCGAGGTCTTGGAGGACTTCGCCCTCGCCTGCCGTGGCCGGATCACGGTGGGCACCACGGTGCACGACATCCCCTGGCGGCTACCACGGGTTCTCGAGATTCCCGCGGTCGACGCCCCCTCGGCCGACGGCGTCGACCCGGTGCCCGCCGGAAGGGGTTCGGCCAACGGCGAATTCGACACACCGATCGACCCCCGGTTCCCGGCGTTCATCGCCACCAACCTGTCCGAGGCGTTGGCCGGACCGTTCTCGCCGTCGTCGGCATCGGTGACGGTGTTGGGCACGCGCGCCGCGGGTCTGGTCATCTCCGAGCGGCTGCGCCCCGGCGGCGCCGTCCAGCGCGAGATGTCGGTCCGGACCACCGGCGTCTTCGGCCACCGGCTGTACGCGGGCATCACGACCGGTCACTTCATGGCGCACACGGTGCCGTTCATCGATCCCAACCTGGTGCTGTCGGGCTTCTTCGGACACACCGAGGACGGTCTCGAGTTGTTCGGCGAACACCTGCCGCCCGTCGAGCCCCGCGGCCTCGTCAAGCAACTCCGCGGCGGTTTGACCTTCGCCAACTGCCTGATCGGCCTGTCGGCGGGTTCGAACCGCGACACCCAGGACTACGTCGGTGACGTCGCGCGCCTGGAATCGGCGGCCGAGCATCCCGCGGAGCTGTCCGATCGCCGACTGCGGGAGCTGATCCTGCTGGGACGCGATCACGTCGTGCACGGTTGGGTGCTCTCGTCGGCATCGATCCTGCTGTGCGCCGGTTACGGCGTGGTCATGCGACTGCTCTGCGGGCGCGACGTCATGCCTGCCGCGGGTGACGAGCTGGTCAGCGCGCAGGCGCTCGGTGCCGTCCACCGGCTGGCAGCGGCAGCGCGGCGCGATCCGGTCGCCGCCCGGCTGCTGTCCCAGCCGTCGACCGACACCGCCACCCTCTCCGCCGAGGCCCCGGCCTTCGCCGAGGCCCTCGCCCGCGAGCTCGCGCTGATCGGGCACCGCGGACCCGGCGAGGTCGAAATGCGTTGTGCGACATACTCAGACGATCCGGATCTGCTGGTCCGCATGGTGACCAAGGCGCTCGTCGCGGAGATGCGGGAGCTACCGGTGCTGCCGCAGGTGCCGCTGCGGGCGCGGGCGGTCGCGGTGGCCGCGGCCAGCCAGATCCGCGAGCGCGAGGTGCGCCGCGACCGGATGGTGCGGGCGATCTGGCTGCTCCGCCGATTGCTGCGGGAACAGGGTCGGCGAATGGTCGCGGCAGGCACGCTGAACGAGGTCGACGACGTGTTCTACCTACTCGTCGACGAGTTGGACGCGGCGCCACCCGACCTGCCCGCCATCGTCGCCCGCCGCCGGGCCGAACAGGCGGCGTTGCAAGAGCTGGTGACTCCCGAGGCCTTCAGCGGCCAGTGGCTCCCGACGCTCGGGCCGGGGGACGCCGCCCGCGACGGTGAGGTCCTGCACGGAATCGGGGTGTCCGGCGGCCGGGTGCGTGGGCTGGTCCGCATCGTGCATGCCGAGACGATCGACGACCTCCAGCCCGGAGAGATCCTCGTCGCGAAGGTGACCGACGTGGGGTACACGCCGGCGTTCGCGTATGCCGCCGCCGTGGTCACCGAGCTGGGTGGGCCGACGTCCCACGCCGCGATCGTTGCCCGCGAGTTCGGCGTGCCTTGCGTCGTCAACGCCAGGGGTGCTGCCGCACGGCTGGCGAACGGCACGTTGATCGAAGTCGACGGGGCGACCGGCGACGTCACCGTGCTCGGTGCGTGAGGGCTCAATCGACGCGTGTCATATCGTGGCTGTCATGGACTTCGCACGGTCGGCTAAAGCGCAGGATTACCACCAACGGCTCACCGACTTCATGGTGGAGTTCGTGTTCCCCGCCGAGCACTCCTACGACCAATACCGGCTGGAGGCCGGACAGCACGACCACACCGTGCCACCGGTGGTCGAAGAGCTGAAGAAGCTCGCCAGGGACCGCGGGCTGTGGAACCTGTTCCTACCCGCCGAGTCGGGGCTGTCCAACCTGGAGTACTCGCCGCTGGCCGAGTTGTCGGGCTGGAGCATGGAGCTGGCGCCGGAGGCGCTGAACTGCGCCGCACCCGACACCGGGAACATGGAGACGCTGCACCTGTTCGCGACCGAGGAGCAGCGCACGCAGTGGTTGGAGCCGCTGCTGAACGGCGAGATCCGTAGCGCGTTCGCGATGACGGAGCCCGCGGTGGCGTCCAGCGACGCGCGCAACATCGAGACCACGATGCTCCGCGACGGTGGCGACTACGTCATCAACGGTCGCAAGTGGTGGACGTCGGGCGCCAACGATCCGCGCTGCAAGATCCTCATCGTGATGGGGCGCACCAACCCCGACGCCGCCTCACATCAGCAGCAGTCGATGATCCTCGTGCCGATCGATACGCCCGGGGTGGAGATCGTCCGATCGCTTCCGGTGTTCGGCTGGCAGGACCAGCACGGCCACGCCGAGGTCGTGTTCGACAACGTTCGGGTGCCGGCGAGCAATCTGCTCGGTGAGGAGGGCGGCGGGTTCGCGATCGCCCAGGCCCGCCTCGGCCCCGGCCGGATCCACCACTGCATGCGCGCCATCGGCGTCGCCGAGCGGGCGCTCGCGCTGATGGTCGACCGGGTGAACAAGCGCATCGCGTTCGGCAAGCCGCTGGCCGCGCAGGGTGTGGTGCAGCAACAGGTGGCGTTGTCCCGCAACGAGATCGATCAGGCCCGGCTGCTGTGTGAGAAGGCGGCGTGGACCATCGACCAACATGGCAACAAGGAGGCCCGCAACCAGGTGGCGATGATCAAGGCGGTGGCGCCGCAGATGGCGTGCAACGTGCTCGACAGGGCCATCCAGGTGCACGGCGCCGCGGGGATCAGCGACGACTTCCCGTTGGCGCGGCTCTACGGTTGGCATCGCGCCATGCGGCTCTTCGACGGTCCCGACGAGGTGCACATCCGGTCGATCGCGCGGGCCGAACTCGGCCGCGAGAAGAGCGCGTTCGCCGCAGCGGTGACCTCGTAGTGATCTCGACGGGTGAAGAACTCTCCGGAGCCTGGAACTTTCGGGATGTCGCGGAGGAGACGGGGATCCGGCCCGGCCGGCTCTTCCGGTCCAGTGAGCTGAGCGGTCTGAACGACGACGGCCGCTCGGCGCTGGCGCGGATGGGCATCGGCGACGTCGCCGACCTGCGATCGCAGCGGGAGGTGGAGCGCCGCGGACCCGGTCAGGTACCCGACGGCGTGGCCGTACACCTGCTTCCGTTCCACGAGCTCTCCGCCGACGAGGCGGACGCGCCGCACGAGAGCGCCTTCGAGAAGATGATGACGGCGAAGCCGGACGATGAGGATGTTGCGGTCGCCGCGGCGCGTTTCATGACCGAGGAGTACCGCAACTTCCCGTCGCTGCCCGGCGCGCAGACGGCGGTGCGTCAGGTCATCTCGCTGCTCGCCGATCGCCGATCCGTCATCACGCACTGCTTCGCAGGCAAGGACCGCACCGGTTTCACCGTGGCGCTGGTGCTGGAGACCGTCGGCGTTCCCCACGATGCGATCGTGGCCGACTTCCTCCGCAGCAATGCGGCTTCGTCGCATCTGCGCGAGCGGATCCTGGAGTCGATCCGGAATCGGGCCGAGGAGTCGACGACGCCGGAGATCGTCACGTTCGCCGAGGCGCGGCTGAACGACGAAGTGCTCGGCGTACGCGAGGAGTACCTGGCGGCCGCCCGACGCTCGATCGACGCCGACTACGGGTCGGCGGCCAACTATCTCGAGGCGGTCGGCGTGACGGCGGATCAGGTGTCGCGGCTGCGGGAGTTCCTACTGACCTAGCCTTGGGGCACCTCGACGTCGGACATCAGCACGCGCACGCCGCCGGTGGACAGCTCGCCCAAGGCTTGGAAGAACGCGCCTGCCTCCGGCGTCGTGACCGCGAGGCATGCGGCGTCGTAGTCCGGGTAGTAGAGGTCGATCATCCGGTAGGCCGGCGTCGGCGAGCCGTCCTCCTTCGGCCACACCTTGGACGCCTCGAAGCGGGTGTGACCGGGGATGGCGCGGGCGGCGTCCAATTGCCGTGCTTCGTAGGCGCTTTCGAAGGCGTCGGGGTCAATGGGGTTGTCGTAGACGACGGTAATCTTGGTTTCGGACATGGGACTGATCATGCCCCTCGTCCGCCCGTCCCGCACAGTCGATCAGCCGGGCGCCGCGGTATTTCCCATACCTCCGATGGTGACCCGTGGGGTACCGGAGTGGTAGGTGACGTGGTTGCCGATCCCATTGAGCGTGATGACGTCGACCGAGTCGATGGTGACCGCACTGTCGATCCCCGAGACGACCAGGCTGGCGCAGTGGCCATGGACAGTGACCGGCCCACTGCCACCCCCCACGGTGAGGTGGCCGTCGTCGCAGTAGACCGTCTGGGGGCCGCTGTCGGTCACCGTGCGGGCGCCGCCCGGCTCGAGCCTGATCGCGGCGTGTTCTGCCATCAGGCGGCCCACGGCACCGGAACTAATCCCGATCGCCGCGCCCAACCAGCCGATGACGATGAGCACCCAGACGGCCATCCCGATCATCAGTCGGGTCCGCAGCCGACCGGTCCAGTTACCCGATTCGTCGCGGTCCAGGTCGTAGGCGAACGAGCTCACGCACAAGGCGCGTTGCGGATGCCGGGCGTCGGCCAGAATGACGCCACCGTCGTACGAGCGGCCCTTCACGACGAGCGCACCCTGACGACCGTCGACCTCATACGTGACCTTGGTCTTGGTGCTGGGGCCGCTCCACAGCTGTCGCGTCACCGTCCAGCCGTGTGCCTGCGGCAGCCACACGTTGGAGTAGGTCGTTCCGCTGTAATACGTTCCACGCGAGATGACCTCAGCGCCGGTGACCTGCGCGACGCGTCCCCATCTGAGCAGTGCCAGGCGGGTGCGCGCCGTCCAGAAGTGGATGCCGTAGATCACGACGAGAACGGCCACCGCCGCCGGGGCCAGCAGTTCGGGGTTGGTGATCCACACGATGATCGGCGGGATGGCCACCATGAACAGGGCGAACACGTACCACCACCGGAACGGCAGCAGCTCGGCCAGCATGACGCGCACGGGAATTCGGCGCGGCGGGTCGACCAGACGGGTGTCCGGCGGCCCGGCGGTGGTGCGGCCCATGCCGGGTTGAAGACGGCGGAGCGCGGCGAAGACATCGGACATCTGATCCGTACCCGCCACCGGCATCTGCCGCGACCGGGCTTCGGCGAGTTGCGCTTCGAGATCCGCGATGCGACGTGCGTCGGCGACCTGCTTCTCCAGCTCGGCGATCCGCTGCTCTGGGTCCTCCGGCGACGTCACCTGCGCATGTTCCCACGGCGCGGGACTCCGCGGGCCGGTCCAAGCTGGACGTCTGCTGGGAGCCCGACGGAAAGCCCGGCCGACTCAGACCAGCAGCACACCGACCACCCAGACCATCGTCGCCAGCAGCGCGCCCGCGAGCTCGACGCCCACCGACAGCGCCACGCCCTTGATCGCGTGCACGGTCGACGCCCAGGCCAGTCTGGTGTTGCTTCGCAGCGCCAACTCTGCGAGGAAGACGCCCAGCACGAAGCCCAGCACCAGCCCGACCACGGGGACCACGAAGAACCCGACGATGCCGAGCACACCCCCCGCCAACAGACTCCAGGTGCCGACGTCGGCCCGTTTCATCCGGCGTGCCGGCCACAGGTACTTCACCAGCAGCGTCGCCGCCAGGATCGCGGTCGCAACGCCCAACGTCACCCACGCGATCGTCGTCCCCTCGACGTACGCCCACACGGCGATTGCCGCCAACACCAGGACGCTGCCGGGTAACAGGGGCACCAGGATGCCCACCAAACCGACGGCGATCACCATCGCGACGAGCAGGGTCTCGAGGGTGGTCATGCCTCCAGTTTGGCAGCAAGGTCGACGAAGTCCTCGGCGATGACGTCGAACTCGCCGTCCTCCACCCGCGGCGGACGGCGGCCTGGTCCACGTTCCAGCGGCCGCGCCACGTAGCCAGTCATCAGCCCGGCGTCCCGCGCAGCCCGTAGGTCACTGGGGTGCGCCGCGACGAGCATCAGTTCTCCTGGCGCCACGTCGAGCAGCTCGGCACAGCCGAGGTAGGCCTCGGGGTCCGGCTTGTAGTGGCGGAACAGCTCGGCGGAAACCACGCAGTCCCAGGGCAATCCGGCCCGTTTGGCCATATTGGTCAGCAGGGAGACGTTTCCGTTGGACAGCGTCGTGATGACGAACTGGCGCTTCAACCGCGTCAGACCCGCCACCGTATCCGGCCACGGATCCAGTCGGTGCCAGGCCAGGTTCAGTTCGGTTACGTCGGCGTCGGGCATGTCTCCGATGCCCGCTCGATCCAGCAGCTCGTCGAGGATCAGCCGGTGCAGCGCGTCGATCTTCAGCCACGGCAGTTCACCGGTGCGGACCCGCTCCATCGCCGCGGGGTACCCGCCCCGCCAGTCATCGGCGAAGCGCGCCCAATCCTCGGCCACCCCGTGCCGTTCCCCGAACATCTCGAGTTCACCGATGATGCTGGAGCGCCAGTCGACGACCGTTCCGAAGACGTCGAACGCCAATACCCGAGGCGCCGTCAGTGTCATCGGTTCCTCGCGCAAGCGCTCGTCAGAGCCATCGGTTCCTCGCGCAAGCGCTCGTCAGTGTCATCTGTTCCTCGCGCAAGCGCTCGTCACGGCTCGAGCACCAGCTTGCCGCGGACGCCACCGGACGCCAGGCTCTCCAGCGCCGCCCGCCCCTCGGAGAGGGGACGTCGCACCGGCGGCGGTGGCCGCAGCCCCGCGTCGACGAGCTTGCCCAGCCCCAGTCCGATCTCCGCCCGCGCTTCGGGGACCCGGTTGAGGAACTCGCCGAGGCCCACCCCGACCACGCTGACATTGCGTAGCAGCAACCGATTCACCTTGACGGTCGGGATGCCGCCGCCGGACGCGAAGCCCAGCACCAGCAGCCGGCCCTCGGTCGCCAGTACCCGGACCGCGTCATCGAAGACGCTTCCGCCGACGGGATCGACCACCACGTCCACCCCGCGGCCGTCGGTGAGGTCGCGCACCGCCTGCGCCCATCCCGGCGTCAACGGCAGCACCGCGTCGGCACCCAGCGAGTTCACGAACTCCATGGCACCCGTCCGGTGCACCATCGCGATGACCCTGGCGCCCAACGCCTTTGCGACCTGGACGGCGGCCGTGCCGACGCCACCCGCCGACCCGAGCACCAGGACCGTCTCGCCGGCGAGGAGCGCAGCGCGGCGGACCAGTGCGAAGTACATGGTGTAGTAGTTTCCGAGCAGGGCCACCGCGGATCCGTCGTCGACGCCGTCGGGCGTGGGCGTCACGCTGGTCACCGGCAGCGCGACCCGCTCGGCCCACGCGCCGAGCATCGTCAAGGCCGAGACCCGTTGGCCGACGACGAAACCGGAGTCGGCGGGGGCGGAACGCACGACACCCGCGACCTCGGTGCCCGGCACGAACGGCGGATCGAGCTTGAGTTGATATTCGCCCTTGATCAGCAACAAATCGGGAAAGCTGACCCCGGCGGCACCGACGTCGACGACGACCATGCCGTCGCCGGCCTGCTCGGCTGGGTCTGGCACGTCGGTGTAGACCAGACCGGCCGGTCCCGAGAGTTCTTGCGCGACAAGCGCCTTCACCGGGTCAGCCCAGTTTGAAGCTGGCCGACTGCGCTGCCGACAGGTCGGTGATCTCGCCCCACTTGGCGGCCACGTCGTCGACCGACGGAACTTCTGCGAACGTCACGCCGTCGTTCTGGAACAGCGCCGTGCGCTGCACCTTTCCGCCGCCGACGATGAAGATCGAATCGGTGTCGGGCAGTTCCTCGGTGCAGAGGTACGCCACCACCGGCGCCACGTACTCGGGCGTCAGCTTCTCGAACACCTCGGGCGGCAGGATGTCCTGCGTCATCCGGGTGGCCGCAATCGGCGCGACGGCGTTGGCCTTGATGTCGTACTTGGCGCCTTCCTGGGCGAGCGTGTTGATCAGGCCCACCAGGCCCAGCTTCGCGGCGCCGTAGTTGGCCTGGCCGAAATTGCCGAACAGCCCACTGGTCGACGTCGCGACGACCACGCGGCCGAAGCTCTGCTCGCGGAAGTGCGGCCACGCGGCGCGCAGCACGTTGTACCCGCCGTAGAGATGCACCTTGAGGACGGCGTCCCAGTTCTCGTAGGTCATCTTGTGGAACGTGCCGTCGCGGAGGATGCCCGCATTGCTGACCACGCCGTGCACGGCCCCGAACTCGTCGATCGCCGTCTTGATGATGTTCTCGGCGCCCTCGGCCTCGGCGACGGAGTCGTAGTTCGCGACCGCCCGACCACCGGCTTCCTTGATCTCGGTGACCACCTGATCGGCCATCGCGGACCCGGCACCGGACCCGTCGCGGGATCCGCCGAGATCGTTGACGACGACGCTGGCGCCCTCACGGGCGAGGGTCAGGGCGTACTCACGGCCGAGACCGCCACCGGCGCCGGTGACGACGATGACGCGATCCTGCACTCCGGGCATTGCGTTCCTACTCTCTCGATCGTCGTTGACGCGTCGTGCCGGCGAGGAACTAGAAGAGCCTGCGCGCCAGCTTCCACGCCTTCTCTGTATACGGCGGGTAGATCATGGCGCTCAAGTCGGGTCGGGTCGGCTTGGTCAGCACCGACTTGCGATGGCTGAACTCCTCGAAGCCGAACCTGCCGTGGTACGCGCCCATCCCGGACGGTCCGACACCGCCGAACGGCAGCTTGGTGGTCGAGAACTGGAACAGCAGGTGGTTGACCAACATGCCGCCGGCCGAGACCTGCTTGATCACCCGCTCGCGGACGTCCTTGTTCTTGGTGAACAGGTAGGCCGCCAGCGGCTTGGGCCGCGCGTTGACGAAATCGATTGCCTCGTCGATGGATTGGACGGTGACGATCGGCAGGATCGGCCCGAAGATCTCATCGGTCATCAAGGGCTCGTCCAGGGCGGGGTCGACGACGACGGTCGGCTGGATCTCGATGGTCGCGGCGTCGGAGCCGCCTCCGATGGCGACGTTGCCCTTCGTAGCGGCCAGTGCCGTCGTCAGCCTGCCGAAGTGGCGTTCGTTCACGATGCGCTTGCCACCGGAGCCGCCCGCCTCGAAGGCCGTCACGGCGTCACCGATCTTGGCGACCAGCTCGTCGCGGATCGTGGCGTCGGCCAGGACGTAGTCCGGTGCGATGCAGATCTGGCCGGAGTTGATCAGCTTGGTCCACGCGATCCGCTTCGCGGCGACGGCGATGTCCGCGTCGGCCGCGACGATCACCGGGCTCTTGCCGCCGAGTTCCAGGGTGACCGGGGTCAGGTGCTTGGCCGCACCCTCGTAGACCTTGCGGCCGATCTCGGTGCCACCGGTGAAGCAGAGCCGGTCGAACCCCTGGGCGATCAGCTCCTGGCTGACCGCACCGTCGCCCTCGACCACTGAGATCGCGTCGTTGTCGAGGTACCTGGGCACCAGCTCGGCCATCAGGGCCGACGATGCCGGGGCAACCTCGGAAGGCTTGAGCACCACGGTGTTTCCCGCCGCGATGGCACCGACGGCCGGGCCGAGCGTCAGCGCGAACGGGAAGTTCCACGCGCCAATGATCAGCACCGTGCCGTAGGGCTCGTACTCCACCCAGCCGCGGCCGGGCAGCTGGGCCAACTCGAGCCTGCGGTGCTTGCGCTTGGTCCACTTGCCCACGTTCTTGGCGGCGTCGGCCGCCTCGCCCGCAGTGCTGGCGATGTCGGCCAGCCAGGCTTCGAACGGCTTGCGGCCCAGATCCCGTTCGAGCGCCGCGGCGATGGCCGGTTCGTTGTCGGTCAGCAGCCTCTCCAACCCTTCCAGCTGCCGCTTGCGCCAGGCAACGTCGCGGGTGCGGCCGGTGGCGAACGTCTTGCGCAGGCGGGCGACGATAGCTGGGATGTCGACCGGGGCGGTCCCCGAGCTGGGTGGAGCAGGCGCTTCGGTGGTCATGCGGTCGATCCTAACCAACCACCCGGTTGGCGACCAGACCTCGGTCAGCCGCGTTCGCCCACCACGAAGTCGGAGAATGCTCGTTGGTCGGCGTCCTCCGGGAGCACCCAGCGGCCCAGTCGACGCATCTCGTCCCGCGAGGTCACCGCCGACGCCGACCAGCCGTGCTCGTTCAGCCAGTCGGTGACGTCCGCCCGATCCTCGTCGTGGTACATCAGGTCGCCCACGTCGATGGCGTCCTCCATGCCGAACTTGTCCGCGATCAACTTGAACCGTTCGCGCATCGCGGCCCGCCGGTCCTCCGCCTGCACTCCGACCGTCTCGGCGGCGACTCGGCTTCCTGGCGCACTCAATTCGGTGAGCTGCGCGAACAGCCGGTCCTGGGCCTCGGCGGGTAGGTACATGAGCAGCCCCTCGGCGAGCCACGCCGTCGGTGCCGAGGCATCGAAGCCCGCGTCCCCCAGCGCGGCCGGCCAGTCGTCGCGCAGGTCGACGGGCACCTCGTGCAGCAGCGCCGCAGGCCGGACGCCGTGGTCTGCCAGGGTGGTCGCCTTGTACTCGAGCACCTTGGGCTGGTCGATCTCGAAGACCGTGGTGCCTGCGGGCCAGTCGAGTCGGTACGCCCGCGAGTCCAGGCCCGACGCCAGGATCACGACCTGACGGATCCCGGCCGCCGCGGCGTCGGCGTAGTACGCGTCGAAGAAGTGCGTGCGCACCGCTTGGTAGCTGCCCATGTGTTCGAAGACGGCTGCGGCTTCGGGATCGGCCTCGGCAACCTTCTCGACGAAGGAGTCATCGAGCATGAACTCCCAGACACCCGTGCCGGCCCCGGCAACGAGCATCTTGGCGAAAGGGTCCCGGATCAACGGCGTGTCCCGCTCGGTCTCTCCGGCCCGCGCCGCGGCCACCATGACCGCGGTGGAACCGACGCTGGTGGCGATGTCCCAGGTGTCGTCGTCCGTGCGCAAGGAGCTCATGGGTGCCGTTCGTTTGGTAGCCGTCGATGATCGTTCGCAATGCTACCGAGAATGTTAGTCGTGCTAGACGGCAGTGTGGCCTACGTCACTGCGAAAGGTTGCCGCCACGGAGGGAGCTACTCGGAGAGCTTCCATAACTTGTTCGCCAACAGGAGCTCCAGCTTGTCCACGATGGCGGTGAGCTCGTCGTGCCCGCCGACGTAGCCGGCGTAGAAACCCATCCCCCACATGACCGCGACCAGCATCTCTACGAGGGTCGCGACGTCGGTATCGGTCGTGAGCTCGCCGCGCTGAAGCGCATCGGTGACGGCCCAGGTGACGAAGGCCCTGGAGGTGTTCAGCAAGTTGTGCTCGTCGCGGCTGAGCTCGGGGTGACGCTGGGATTCGAGCACCGACGTCACCAGGAACGCCGCCACGGACCGGTCACGCGTCTCGGCCTGCATCGCCGCCGAGAAGAAGGCCGAGAGGCGCTTCAGCAGCGAGGTCTGACCCTCGGCCTTGGCCATCCCCGCGGCAACCACCATTTCGTTGGTCTTCTCGACCACTTCGCCGTACAGCACACGCTTGCTCGCGAAGTAGTGATTAATCGCCGGGCGCGTCAGATCCGCGCGTATCGCGATGGCCTGGAATGTTGCTGCGTCGTAACCGAGTTCGCTGAAAACTTCGCGCGCGGCTCGCACAATGCGCTCGCGGGTCTCAGCCGCCTTCGCTGCAGGCGGGCGGCCAGGTCCTCGTGTTGCGGTATACGGCACGGTCAAATTGTGCCACACGGGTCCAGGGATGCAGAAGCCCAAATGTTGCGGGCGCGTAAATCCCTGCAATCCAGCAAACCTACTGCGCCGTCAATCGCCGCGGACTAGCGAATATTACGGAAGTAGGACGCCCCCAGCGTTCGCCAGCGGAGCGCCCGCTCGGGCTTCGGCCATTAGGGTTCTCGCATGGCGGGTGCGGTGTCTCGGGAGTCCTATTTGGAGACAGGCCTCGACGTGCTGTCCGACCTCGGGTACGGCGGCCTCAAACTCGCCGGCGTATGTCAACGCCTCGGCGTCACCACGGGGTCCTTCTACCACTACTTCCCCAGCTGGTCGGCGTTCACCAGGGCGCTCGTCGACTACTGGCTGCAGCAGCGCGTGGAGGGGATGGCCGTGGCGTACGCCGAACGCGATCCGCGACGGCGCATCGACACGATCATCGCGCATGCCCTTGCCCTGCCCCACGGCGCCGAGGCGGCGATCCGCGTGTGGAGCTCGATCGACCCGGGGGTGTTCGCGGTGCAGTCCACCGTCGACGGGCGGCGGTTCGACGTCCTGCGTGAAGCGGCGCAGGAGATTCTGCATCACGAACACCAGGCCCAGGTCTTCGCCTCGTGGGGCATGTATCTGCTGATCGGCTATGAGCAGTCGACGCTGCCCCGCGACACCGTCGGCCTCAGATGGGTGGCCGATCAGATGCTCGCCGCCCTCGATTCCGGCAGGTTCGCATCGGTGCCGGACGTCGACTGATCCGGCGGTCTACCATCCGGGGCATGCTGACCCCGGCCGTTCTCTGGCGCAGGGCGGTCGAACGGGTCGCACGACGCGATCCGGAGCACGACGCGGCACGGCGTGCGGTACGGGCGGCGATCGTGCTGCCGCTGGCCGCAGCCGTCGGCTTCGCGGTCGGAAGTGGTTCGCAGACACCGCTATTCGCGATCTTCGGCTCGGTGGCACTGCTGATCACCGTCGACTTCCCCGGCAACCGGCCCGCGCGGGCGCTGTCCTACGGCGGCCTCGCGGTCAACGGCTTCATCCTCATCACCCTGGGATCCCTGGTGGCACCGATCCCCTGGCTGGCCGTGTTGACGATGTTCCTGCTCGGGGTCGCGGTGACGTTCTCGGGCGTGCTCAGTGAGAGCGTTGCCGCGGGCCAGCGGTCGACCCTGCTGACCTTCGTGCTGCCCGCGTGCACGCCCCCCGGTCCCATCCCGGAGCGCCTCCTCGGCTGGACCATCGCGCTGTCGCTGGCCGTGCCCGCCGCGCTGTTCCTCCTCCCGCCGCGACACCACGGCGAGCTCCGCAGGCACGCCGCCGCCGTCTGCCGGACGCTGGCCGACCGGCTCGAGGGGAGGGCCACGGCCGACGATCTGGCGTCGGCGATGGGTGCGCTGCGCGCCAACTTCCTCGGTGCCGACTTCCGGCCGGTCGGGTTGACCGCGGGGAGTCGCGCACTGGTCCGGGTGGTCGACGATCTGCAGTGGCTCTCCGATCGCGTGACCGACGCCAGCGGCGATCTGTTGGCCGAGATGCGCGACCCCGTCGTTCGGGTGCTGCGCGAGAGCACGCTGGTCCTAGACGCCCAAGTCGCCGACCGCGACGCGCACCGCGCCGACCTCGCCGACGCGCTGGCGTTCCAGCGGCTGATCGCGCAGAGCAGCTACCGCGACGACATCATCGAGATGATCGCCGAACCACGAGACGCCACCGCCATTGGCGTGGGGCGAAAATTGTTGACCAGGCGCACCATATCGGGGTGCGTGGGGACCACGGGCCGGGTCATCGGCATCGCCGCCGCGGCCGACGCTCGCCCGGTCTGGGCTCGCGTCCTCGGCCGCGGGCTACCCGAGGCGGGAGCCGCCGAACGGGTCCTGTCCGAGTCTCAGGCGCTCACCTCCTTCTTCGGCGGGTTCCTTGCCACCAGGGCCGTCGTCGTGCGCAACAGCGTCCGCACCGGCCTCGGCCTCGCACTCGCGGTCGGGGTCACCCACGTCTTCCCCGTGCAGCACGGATTCTGGGTAGTCCTCGGCGCGATGTCCGTCCTGCGCAGCAGTGCACTGACCACGGGAACGAGGGTGGTGCGCGCCGTCGTCGGCACGACGATCGGCTTCCTGCTCGGCGTGGTCTTCATCGAATTGATGGGCGTCGAACCCATCGTGCTGTGGATGACGTTGCCCCTCGTCGCCTTCGGCTCGGCCTACGTGCCGGAGGTCGCGTCGTTCGTGGCGGGCCAGGCGATGTTCACGATGATGGTGCTGATCATCTTCAACGTGATCAGTCCCAGCGGTTGGCAGGTGGGACTGATCCGGGTGGAGGACGTCGTGGTGGGCGCGTTGGTGGGCGCCGTCGTATCGCTGCTCCTGTGGCCCCGGGGCGCGGCCGCACGGGTGTCACGGGCCGTGGACGCCGCCGTCGCGGCCGGGGCGACGTACCTGACCGCGGCGGTCAAGCGGGTGACCCGGGGGGCGTCCGAATCGGCCAACGACCGCATCTCCTCGTTGGGCTACTCCGCGATGACGGCCACACGGACGCTGGATGATGCCGTCCGCCAATACCTTTCGGAGAGCGGCGGATCGACCGACCAGCGTGCGCCGGTCATTCGCGCCGCCAACCAGGCCGTCCGGGTGCGGACCGCCGCAGAGCTGATCGCCGACGTGGTGCCGCCACCGCTGGCCGCGTACCCGCAGGTGCGCGACGTGCTCGAGCGCCATACCGGCGCGATCCGTGATCGTCTGCACGGCAGACGCCCGGTGCACGAGTTGGGGCCGATCAGCGACGACTTCGTGCTGGCTCTGCGCGCCGAGGCCATCGACGACGAGCTGGCGATCAGGGCTGCGCTGGCGCTGGTCACGGTGGCTGCCAACCTCGGCGAGCTGGAGCTGCTCTACCCGCAGCCGGTGCATGCCTCCTAGCGCAGCGAGGTGTGCGGCATCAACGCGTTGGGCGGGATGGTGCCGAACTTGCCTGCGTTGTAGTCCTCCATCGCCTGGATCAGCTCCGCCTTGGAGTTCATCACGAAGGGGCCGTAGTGGAACACGGGTTCGCGAATGGGCTTGCCGCCCAACAGCAGAACCTCCATGGCGGGTGTGCGCGAATCCTGCGAGGCGTTGGCTGCGACCGTGATCCGGTCGCCCGGGCCCATGACCGCGAGCTGACCCGCCCGAATCGGCTTTCCGACCGGGCCGACCGCACCCTCGCCGGCCAGCACGTAGACCAGCGCGTTGAAGTCACGGTTCCACGGCACGTCCAGGCGTGCCCCCGGCGCGATGGTGGTATGCGCCAACGTGATTGGCGTATACGTCGAGCCAGGACCCTGTTGGTCGTCGATCTCACCCGCGATGATCCGGACAAGCGCGCCACCGTCGTCGGAGGACAACAGCTTGACCTGTCCGCCCTCGATCGCCTGGTACCGCGGTGTGGCGAACTTGTCCTTGCGGGGGAGGTTCACCCACAGCTGGATGCCGTGGAACGTGCCACCGCTCTCGACGAGTTCGGCGGGCGGGGTCTCGATGTGCAGGATGCCCGAGCCGGCGGTCATCCACTGCGTGGCGCCGTCGGTGATGAGTCCGCCACCGCCGTGTGAATCCTGGTGGGCGAAGCGGCCGTCGATCATGTAGGTGACCGTCTCGAAGCCGCGGTGCGGATGCCAGTCGGTGCCGCGCGGTTCGCCGGGCTCGTATTCGACCTCGCCCATCTCGTCCATGTGAACGAAGGGGTCGAGCGCCGCGGCACTGACGCCCGCGAACGCACGGACGACGGGGAAGCCCTCGCCCTCGTAACCCCGAGGTCCGGTCGTCACCGACCGGACCGGACGCGAGGTGTCGGTCGCGCCGCGCCCGGTGATGCGGGTAAGAGTCAGGGTGTCGGCGGTGATGGCGGGCATACCCTCATCAACCGGACTGCGGTCCGAATGATTCCTCGCGCTAGGTGAGGACCGCGCTTGCCGCCGCCCGCGCATCGGCGGCGGTGGCCGTGGCCAGCGCGGCGTCGGCCGCCGCACGGCACTGCGCGAGGGTGACCTTGGCGAGCTTGGCCCCGACGCCGCTGACGGCCGCTGCGGCTGCCGAGAGTGACGACACGCCCAAACCCACCAGCACGCAGGCCAGTTGCGGGTCGGCGGCTGCTTCACCGCAGACGCCGACGGGCTTGCCGGCCGCCACGCCAGCCCTCGCCGCCATCGCCACCAGCGCCAGCACCGCGGGCTGCCAGGGATCGGTGAGCGTCGCCAGTTCGGCCGACATCCGATCGGCGGCCATCGTGTACTGGGTCAGGTCGTTCGTGCCGATGGACAGGAACTCGACATGCTCGAGGATCCGGTCGGCGAGTAGTGCCGCCGCGGGCACCTCGATCATCACGCCGGGTACCAGTCCGTACGCCCTAGTCTCTTCCGCGAAGGCCTGTGCCTCGGCTGGCGTGGCGATCATCGGGGCCATCACCCACGGCGCGTTGCCGGTCGCCTTCGACGCCGCCGCGATCCCCTCGAGTTGCCTGGTCAAGATGCCCGGGTTGCCGGCGGCGATGCGGATCCCGCGTACGCCCAGCGCGGGGTTCGCCTCCTCGGGATGGCCGACGAACTTCAGCGGCTTGTCCGATCCGGCGTCGAGGGTCCGGATGACGACCTTGTGTCCGGCGAACGCGTCGAGCACCTCGCCGTAGATCTGCGCCTGCTCCTCCACCGAGGGTTCCGTGGAGCGGTTGAGGAAGCACAATTCGGTGCGGAACAGGCCGACGCCCTCCGCGGGCGTCTCCCGCGCCGACCGCGCGGCCGCACCGTCTTGAACGTTGGCCAGGATCGCGATGACGTGCCCGTCGGCGGTGGCACCGGGACCGCTCCAGCTCTTCGCGAGGTCGGCTTCCCCCCGCGCCAGCTCGACCGCGCGCGTCGCGGCGGCTTCGTCCGGGGACACCGTCACCGTGCCGACCGTGCCGTCGACCATGACCATCGTTCCCGCGGCGACGGAGTCCAGTCCGTCGACCGCGACCACGCACGGGATGCCGAGTTGGCGGGCGATGATCGCGGTGTGACTGGTCGGGCCACCCAGGGTCGTCGCGAGCGCGACCACCAACGAGGCGTCCAGCCCGGCGGTGTCGACGGGGGCCAGATCCTCGGCGCACAGGATCGAGGGAACCTCGGGGACCGGGACGCCGGGCTCGGGCAGGCCGCTGAGCTCGGCGATGACGCGGTCGCGGATGTCCCGCAGGTCGGTCACCCGCTCGGCCATCAGCCCGCCCAACTGCGTGAACATGGTGACGAACTGCTCGACCGCGCCAGTCACCGCCCGCACGGCGGGGCTGCCGCCGGAGATCCGCTTCTCGGCGGCTGCGATCCACGCCCGGTCCTGCGCCAGGCTCGCGGTGGTCGCCAGCACCTCCGACGCGGCGCCGGACGCGTTCGCCGCACGTTCCCGCAGCCTGTCCGCCACCGCGGCGGCCGCAGCCGTGAAGCGTTCGACCTCACCGGGCCGCTCGGCATCGGCGAGGTCACCGTCGGTCGTGGCATCGTCGACGCTCGGCCGCGTGCCCGGCCGGATCACGGGGGCGTACTGCACCCCGCCCACGGCCGGAATGCCCTGCAGCACGGTTCCTGGTGAGGGCGGCGCGAGATCCGCGGATCGGAGTGACGTGGCAGAAGATGTCGTGCTCATGTGAACCAGGTTACAGGAAAACATTGACAAGTCAACACACTCAGGGGTAAAACCAACGATATCAACATTCGAAAACCACATACCCACACAGACGGAGTGTCATGTACGCCGAGGAGCGCCAGCAAGCGATCGCCGAAATGGTGATCAGCCAGGGCCGCGCCTCGGTTGCCGAGCTGGCACTGACCTACGACGTCACGACCGAGACCGTGCGCCGCGACCTCGCGGTCCTGGACCGCGCCGGCGTGCTTCGCCGCGTGCACGGCGGCGCCGTTCCGACGCGGGCGCTGCACCTCGTCGAACCGGGCGTCGGCGAGCGGGAGACCACACGCGCCGACTACAAGGACGCCATCGCCGAAGCCGCGGGCGAGTTCTTCCCACTGAGCGGCGCCAGCGTCCTCCTCGACGCCGGAACCACGACGGCGCGGATCGCCAACCTGCTGCCTACCGATCGCGAACTCGTCGTCGTGACCAACTCCGTGCCGATCGCCGCCCGGCTGGCATCGGTCCCGACGGTGTCCCTGCAACTGCTCGGCGGCCGGGTCAGGGGCATCACCCAGGCCGCCGTCGGCGAACAGGCGCTCCGCGTGCTCGACAACCTGCGCGTCGACATCGCCTTCATCGGCACCAACGGCATCAGCGCAAGGCACGGACTCTCCACCCCCGACAGCGAGGAGGCCGCGGTGAAACGCGCCATGGTCGCGAGCGCCAACTACGTCGTCGTCGCGGCGGACTCGACGAAGGTCGGCCGTGAGGACTTCGTCAGCTTCGCCCCGCTGTCCAGCGTCGACACCCTCATCACCGACGCCGAGATCTCCGATGCGGACCGTCGCATCCTCACCGACCACGGCGTCGAGGTCATCGCGACGGGAGGCGCCGAATGATCGTCACCGTCACCCCCAACCCCAGCATCGACCGGACCGTCGCACTGGGCACCCCGCTCACCCGCGGCGCCGTACACCGTGTCACCTCCGCCATCAGCGAGCCCGGCGGCAAGGGTGTCAACGTGGCTCGCGCCCTGATCCTCGCGGGCCTCGACGCGGTCGCCGTGCTCCCCGCCGCCGACGACGATCCGATGCTCACCGCCCTCCGCATGGCGGGTGTCACCTTCGAGTCCGTGCCGGTCAGCGGCGTGGTGCGGACCAACCTGGCGATCACCGAAGCCGACGGCACCACCACCAAACTCAACGAACCGGGCGCCCACCTCGACGCCGACGCACTGGCCGCCCTGACCAAGACGGTCGTCGCGCATGCCGAGAACGCTTCGTGGGTCGTGCTTTCCGGCTCCTTGCCACCGGGTGTTCCCGACGACTGGTACGCCGACGTGGTCGCGCGGCTCGCGTCGGCGTCCTGCCAGATCGCGGTCGACACCTCCGAGCGTCCACTCGCCGCCCTCGCCGCGGGATTCGGCACGGCGGCACCGGACGTCATCAAACCCAACGCCGAGGAACTTGCCGGCCTCGTCGGCGCGTCACCGGAAGAGCTGGAAGCAGCTGCCGCTCAGGGCGATCCGACCCCGGTGGTCGCGGCCGCGAACCAGCTCATCGAACGCGGCGCCAAGACCGTCCTCGTCACGCTGGGCGCGGCCGGCGCGATCCTGGTCGACGCCTGCGGCAGCTGGATGGCCGCACCGCCGCCGATCTCACCGCGCAGCACCGTCGGCGCTGGTGACTCGTCACTCGCCGGCTACGTTCGGGCAGCGGTCGGCGGCGCCGAGCCTCCGCGTCGCCTGCAGATGGCGGTCGCCTACGGCAGCGCGGCAGCGGCCCTACCCGGCTCCGCACTCCCCACCCCGTCCCAGATCGACCTCAATGCCGTTCGGGTGTATGCCATTTCACCCGCATCCAGTCGTCCGTAACCAACAAGAGGAAGTAAGAGAATGTCCATCATCACCACCGAGCTCGTCGCCATCGACGTCGACGCAGGCGGCGACAAGGAGGCCGTCATCGGTCTGCTCGCCGCTCGTCTCGCCGATGCCGGGCGTTCCTCCGACGGTGCCGGCCTCGTCGCCGCCGCGATGGCCCGCGAGGCGCAGTCCGCCACCGGCCTCCCCGGCGGCATCGCGATTCCGCACTGCCGCTCCCCCTACGTCGACCAGGCGACCATCGGGTTCGCCCGGCTGTCCCCTCCGGTCGACTTCGGCGCACCCGACGGCCCGGCCGATCTCGCCTTCCTGATCGCCGCACCCGATTCCGGCGGCGCCGAGCACATGAAGCTGCTGTCCAGCTTGGCGCGGGCGTTGGTGCGCAAGGAGTTCGTCGAATCGCTACGCAACGCTGGGTCGGCCGCCGAGGTCGTCGAACTCGTCGAGGGCGTCGTCAACCCGGCTCCCGCGTCCGCTGCACCCGCCGCGCCTGCCGCACCCGCCGAGCCGGCGAAGACCACGACGATCGTCGCGGTCACCGCCTGCCCCACCGGCATCGCCCACACCTACATGGCCGCAGACTCGTTGGTCGCCGCGGGCAAGAAGGCCGGCATCGATCTGCAGGTCGAGACGCAGGGCTCCTCGGGCAGCACGCCGCTACCCCCCGAAACCATCGCGGGGGCCGTGGCCGTCATCTTCGCCACCGACGTCGGCGTCAAGGATCGCAGCCGATTCGCGGGCAAGCCGGTCATCGCGTCCGGCGTCAAGCGAGCGATCAACGAGCCCGACAAGATGGTCACCGAAGCGCTTGCCGCGGCGGACAATCCGAACGCCGCTCGGGTGGAGGGCACGGCGGGCGCTGCCTCGTCAGCCGCCCCCTCTGCGTCGGGCGGCGTCGGCTGGGGCACCCGCACCCGGCAGATCCTGCTCACCGGCGTCAGCTACATGATCCCGTTCGTCGCCGCGGGCGGTCTGCTCATCGCCCTCGGCTTCCTGCTCGCCGGCTACGACATCGCCAACAAGCCCGACGGCGCGACCCAGTCGCTCGGCAACATCATCGCCACCACCAACTCGTTGACCAACCTGCCGCCGGGCGGCTTCGTCCAGTTTCTGGGCGCCGTGCTGTTCACTCTCGGCGGGCTCGCGTTCTCGTTCCTGGTCCCGGCGCTCGCGGGCTACATCTCGTTCGCCATCGCCGACCGCCCGGGCATCGCACCGGGTTTCACGGCGGGCGCCGTCGCGGTCTTCGTCGGGGGCGGCTTCATCGGCGGCATCGTCGGTGGCCTCATCGCCGGCTTCACCGCGCTGTGGATCAGCCGCATCACCGTCCCGCGATGGCTGCGGGGCCTGATGCCAGTCGTCATCATCCCGCTGATCGCGTCCCTCGTCGTCGGCCTGCTGATGTTCCTGCTGCTCGGCCGTCCGCTGGCCGCCATCACCTCGGGCCTGACGAGTTGGCTGAGTGGGCTGTCCGGTAGCTCGGTCATCCTGCTGGGCGTCATCCTCGGCCTGATGATGTGCTTCGACCTCGGCGGTCCGGTCAACAAGGCGGCGTACGCGTTCGCCACGGCCGGCCTCAACATCGCGGACCCCTCGTCACTGCGCATCATGGCCGCCGTGATGGCGGCCGGCATGGTGCCGCCGCTGGCGATGGCCCTGGCCTCGACCGTTCTGCGTCCGGGCCTGTTCAGCGAACCCGAGCGCGAGAACGGCTGGAGTGCTTGGCTTCTCGGCTTCTCGTTCATCTCGGAGGGCGCCATTCCGTTCGCCGCCGCAGACCCCTTCCGGGTCATCCCTTCGATGATGGCGGGTGGCGCGGTGACCGGGGCGTTGATCATGGCGTTCGACGTGACACTCAAGGCACCGCACGGCGGGATCTTCGTGTTCTTCGCGATTGGAAACCTGCTGTGGTTCGTCGTCGCGCTCGCCGCTGGCACCGCAGTGGCGGCCCTTGCGGTGATCACCGCGAAGCAGCTCGCCAAGCCCAAGACCGACGCGGATTCCACTCCCGAGCTCGTCGCCGCCTGACATCCTCGACCCACCACCAGAAGGAGAACTCTCATGCCCGCCAAGACCGTCACCGTCGGATCGTCGATCGGCCTGCACGCCCGACCGGCGGCGATCATCGCCGAAGCCGCCGTGAACGCCGGGGCTCCGGTGACCCTCGCCCTGGACGGCGGTGACCCGGTGGACGCCGGCTCGGCGCTGATGATCATGACGCTCGGCGCTGGCAACGGTGCCCAGGTCACGGTCGCCTCAGACGATCAAGCCGCGCTCGACCTGATCGCCGACCTCGTCCAGCAGGACCTCGATGCCTAGGTAGACCTGCACGTTCGACTCGGGGGAGGCGCCACTGTGCGCCTCCTCCGGGCGCGTTCAGAAAGGTGCATGAGGCACCTCTGGTGCACCGTAGGATTGCGGAGTGCACGTGGTCAGGGGGCTTGACGTGAGGCGATACGCCGCCCAGGGGGTGGCTCTCGTGTTGCTCCCCGCCGTTGACCACGACCCTCGGGTCCGCCTCGGCGAGGGGCACGCGCGGTGATGCGCAAGATCGTCATGTTGCTGGCCGTGCTGTTCCTGGCGGTGTTCAGCGCCCCACCGGCATTCGCCGCCGAACCCCCCGCCATCGATCCGGCGGCGCTGCCACCCGACGAGACGGGCCCGGACTCCCCCACCGAGCTGCGCCGCGTCTGCTCGTCGCCAATCAGCTTCCCCGGCGCCAACTTCGCCGACAAGCCGTGGCCCAATGATTATCTCCGGATCAGCGACGCGCAGAAGTTCGCGACCGGCGCCGGCGTCACGGTCGCCGTCATCGACACCGGGGTGAACGGCTCGGCTCGCGTGCCCGCCCTGCCCGGCGGCGACTTCGTCGACAAGGCCGGTGACGGCATGAACGACTGCGACTCCCACGGCACGCTTACCGCGTCGATCATCGCTGGCCGGCGGTCTCCGACGGACGGTTTCGTCGGCGTCGCGCCCGACGCCCGGCTGCTGTCGCTGCGGCAGACATCGGACAACTATCAGCCCGTGGGTGCGCGAACCGACCCGAACGACCCCAACACCACCCAGACCGCCGGCTCGTTGCGCAGCCTCGCCCGCTCGATCGTGCACGCCGCGAACCTGGGCGCCCAGGTGATCAACATCAGTGAAGCGGCCTGCTACAAGATCACCCGACCGATCGACGAGAAGAGTCTCGGCGCCGCAGTCGAATACGCGGTCAACGCCAAGGGTGCGGTCATCATCGTCGCGGCGGGCAACACGGGCCAGGACTGCACCCAGAACCCGCCCCCGGACGCGGCGACGCCCGCCGATTCGCGCGGCTGGAAGCAGGTCCAGACCATCGTGTCCCCGGCCTGGTACTCACCGCTGGTGCTCACCGTCGGCGGCATCGGGCAGACCGGGCAGCCCAGCACCTTCTCGATGTCCGGACCGTGGGTCGGCGCCGCCGCACCCGCCGAGAACATCGTGGCGCTGGGCTACGACGGCAACCCCGTCAACGCGTTGCAGGGCCAGGACGGGCCCATCCCGCTCAACGGGACGTCCTTCGCCGCGGCATATGTGTCCGGCCTGGCCGCGATGCTCCGGCAGCGGTTCCCCGACCTGACTCCGGCGCAGATCATGTACCGAATCACCGCCACGGCAAGGCATCCCGGTGGCGGAGTGGACAACTACGTCGGCGCCGGGGTGATCGACCCCGTCGCCGCGCTGACGTGGGACGTCCCACCTGGGCCCAAGACGGTGTCGTACAAGGTGCAGCAGCTTCCGCCGCCCGTATTCGTCCCACCGCCCGACCGCGGCCCCATCACCATGGTCGTCGTGACGGGGGTCGTTTTGGCGGTCGCGCTCGGCATCATCGCGCTGGCCCGGCGCGCACTGAGGCGCCGATGAAGAAGCTATTCTCGATGTTCGGACTCCGCATCACGACGGGCCATCTACTCTGGGCAGCTGTCCTGATCCCGGCGTGCGTGGTCTTCTTCACCCATCTGGACCTCATGTGGCTGGGCATCCTGCTGGCCGTATTGATCGCCCTCGCAACGACTCTCACCGTGCGAGGCCGGCGCGCCACCGGCTGGGTCGCGGCAGTGTTCTCCTGGCGGCGACGGCACCAGGTGGCGCCCGCCGCGCCGTCGACACCGGCGGTGGGAGCCACGGTGATGCCGGGCGATCACGTAGCGGTGCGCTGGCAGGGCGAGCACCTCGTCTCCCTCATCGAACTCGTCGCCCGCCCGTTCACGCCGACGGTCATCGTCTCGGGTGAGGCGTTCACCGACGACGTCATGGACACCCAACTGGTCGAGCAGTTGATCTCGACGTACTGCCCCGACCTCGAGGCCGACGTCGTGTCGGCGGGTTACCGCGTGGGGAAGACGGCGCCGTCAAGTCTCGTCGCGCTCTACGAGCAGGTCGTGGGCCCGTACCCGGCGCCGGCCAACCGGCGGACCTGGATCGTGTTGCGCGCCAAGCCCGAAGAGACTCGTCGGGCGGCCCTGCGTCGCGAGGCGGGCGTCGCGGGGCTGGCCCGCTACCTGGTGGCGTCGACGACGCGCATCGCGGATCACCTGGCCAGCACGGGCATCGACGCGCGGTGCGGTCGTAGCTTCGACGACTTCGACCGGGCGACCGAGATCAGCTTCGAGCGCGAGGCGTGGTCATTGATCAAGGGTCGCAGCGCATTCACCGCCGCGTACACCGCGCCCGGAGGGCCCGACCTCTGGTGGTCGGCGCGCGCCGACCACACCATCACCCGCGTCCGAGTGCGTCCCGGCACCGCCCCGACGACGACGGTGCTGCTGACGACGCTGGGCGTTCCCTCGACGCCGCGCGGCTTCTCGTGCCTGTTTGGCGGTCAACGCGCCGCCCTGCACGGCGAGAGCCCGACCACCGACCGGCACTACGAGTTGCCGATCGGCTCGGCCGGGGTCCTGGTCGGCGAGACGGCCGATCGGTATCCGGTGTACATGCCGTTCGACGACGTGGACGTCAGCATCAATCTGGGGGATGCCCGGCTGTTCACGCAGTTCGTCATCCGCTCGGCGGCCGCCGGCGCGATCGTCACCCTCGGCCCGCAGTTCCGTGAGTTCGCCGCGTTCATCAACGCCCGCGTGGGATCCGTCGCCAAGATCGCCTGGCCGAATTCGACAACCTACCTTGGGCCCCACCCCGGCGTCGGCCGAGTCGTGTTGCGACACAACTTCATCGACACCCCCCGCCATCGCCAGCTGCCGATCCGACTGATCAACCCGCGCGAGGAGAGTCGGTACCAGATGGCGCTGGGGCAATGAACGGGAGACGCTCGTGGCCGACGAAGTGAAGGTCATCACGCAGGATCTACGCACCAAAGCGGTCGAGATCGAGAACATTCAGTTCAGCGGTCTGATGAGCAAGCCGCTCGTGATCCCACCAGACCAGCTGACGCTCTCCAAGACCGCCGTCGACAACCTGAATCAGAACGCCAGCTTCCTCTATCGCAACCAGGACTACGGCGACCGCGAGGGCGATCGCTTGGCGGAGACCCTGCAGTCGGTCGCCGAAGCCTACGACCTGGCCGACGCCTCCGCCGCGGCGAACATCGACGGCATCGGCGCCCCTCAGACGCCCAAGCTGAACACCATCCCCGCGCCGACGATGCCCGCTCCCATGGGGAGTCCACTCGGCCTGACGGCCGACGAGATCGGCGACGTCGAAGTGGCCCAGCAGCAGCTGTCGGCGGGAGACCATGGCGCCTCGCTGCGCGAAGCGGCAGCGCAGTGGATGGCCAACGGGAACGCGCTTCAGGCGTCGTCCCAGCAGTTCAAGGTGAAGATCGAGAACTGGGAGGGCGATGCCGCCGACCAGGCCTACGCGAAGTTCGTCAGCTACGGCGAATGGCTCTCGCAGCTCGGGGAGTCCTGGCAGAAGCTGGCGGCCGAGGCAATGCGGATATCGGACGCCCACGTCAAGGCGCTCCTCAACCACACGCCCGTCTATCAGAACTATGAGCAGCTGAAGAGTCAGATGATCGCTGCGATCGCGAACGGCGGAAGTGCCGCGCACACCCTCGGCCTCGAGATGGAGGAGCTACAGCGCCAGTCCGAGGAGATCATCGAGGGCTACTCGAAAGAAGCCGCCCCGCAACGGGTCACACCGCCGACGCCACCCCCGAGCGGGGTGCCGGCCGTGCCGGTGACGGGTAACGGCAAGCCGCGTAAGTCCGGCCCCGGCTCGGACTTCCAGACGCCGCCGGGAAGTGGTACCGGAGGCGGCGGAGGGGGTGGCGGTGGTCAGCCGCCGTCGATGTCGCCACCCACCGCGTCGCCGCTTGGTGCGGATCCAGCTGGCGGCGGAGCGCCTCAGACGGGGGAGTCCCCGGCGGGCGCTGGCGCCGGTGCTGGCGGGGGCCAACCGTCTGGCGGTGGAGCGCCGTCCGGCGGAGCACCGGGCGGCGGTATGCCCAGCCTGCCCGGTAGCGGACCGGAGGACATGCCTGCGCTGCTCGACGATCCCAGCCTGCACCCTGCGTCGGCTGACGCAGGCGGTGGCGCCGGGGGCGGTTCGGGCGGTGGCGCCGGGGGCGGAGGCGCCGGGTCGATCCCGCTGCAGCCCAACGTTGGTGGTGTGTCGGTGGCGCCGGGCCCGACGGCAGGCGGGACGGGTGGCGGGCCCGCTGGGGCAGGCGGACCGGGCGGCGCGATGGGCGGCGGCATGGGTGGCGCGCATGGTGGTCAGGCCCAGGGCGGCAAGGAGAAGCGCCGGACGCCGGGGCTCTCGCCGGATGAGGACCTCTACGTCGAAGACCGCGACTACACCGAAGAGGTCATCGGGGACCGCAAGCGCAGAACCGTTCAGGATTCGAAGGATTCGAAATGACCGAGGACATGCACCCGCAGGTGGCCTCGGTGCTGAAGCAGGCGCAGCGTCTGCAGTCGTTGATGGACGATCAGCTCGAGAAGATGGCCGGTGAATCGTTCACCGCGACCGACGAGACCGAGACCGTCGAGGTCACGTTGAACGGGCATCACTGGTTGACCGAGGTGTTCATCGAGGAGGGCCTGTTGCGGCTGGGCGCCGAGACGGTCGAGGCGAGGGTAAACGAGGCTCTGCAGAACGCAGGCGCGAGCGCGGCGGCGTCGATGGAGGCGGATCGCGAGCGGATCGACTCGGTGGTCGCAGAAATCACCTCGGAACTCAACGATGCCAACGAGTAGAACCGGAACTGAGCTCGTTTTGGTGCACCGGATGCCCCGATCGGGGACTTACGGTGGAGACGACGTGTGAGTGACCGTTGTGGGGGTGCGCGAATGAAGTGGCTAGGTGGGGGAGCGCGCGGATGAGCACGCCTCCTCAAGACGGGTGGTCGACGCCGCAGCATCGGGAGACCACGGAGGCCGATCAGGGTCGGCCATACGGTCAGCCATTCGACCCCACGGTGTCCAGCCCGAAGCAGCAACCGCCGCCGCCGGGGTGGGAGCAGGGAACGTGGACCAGCCATGGCGAATCCGTGCCCTCGGCCGGTAACGGGCGTTTGCTTCTGATCGGGATCGTGGTGCTGGTCGTCGTGATCATCGCCGCGGCCGTCGTCGTCATGCTGGCGTAGCGATTGAAGCGCGAAACTGCCGCGCGGGGCGTGACGATTTCTGTCCTAGGCTCATTCAGTAGGTGCGTCGGTAAACTTCGGTGCGTGATCAGTGGATCTTGCGGGGGTGCGGTAATGCATTTGCCATCCACGGGCAGGTGCGCATGAGCATGCCTCCGCAGGGTGGCTGGCCGCCGCCCAATCAACCTGGTCCGCCGCCCAATCAGGGTCAACCATTCGGGCCGCAATACAACCCCCAGCAGCCACCGCCGGGCTGGCAGCAGGGTGCGTGGTCGCCGCAGCCGACACCGCCTCCGCAGAAGGGCGGCAGCCTGAAGTGGCTCTTGGTCGCGGTCGCCGTGCTTTTGGTCATCGGCATCACCGTCGGCGCGACGCTTCTCTTTACCCGAGATAACGGTGGCGGTGGTACCACGACCTCGACGTCGGGCGCGCCGAGCGATATCGCCAGTGCGAATGACACTGGGCCGGTCACCATCATTACGGACGAGCCGACGTGCGATGCGTTTGTCGGCATCAACAACAGCCTTGCGGACATTCAGGGGAATGGCTGGGGAGCCCAGCGAAACGCGCTAGGGCCAGTTGCAGAGTGGACCCCAGATCAACGTACTGAAGTTGAAGCAGTGGCGAATGCGACGCGCAATGCGGCCGATCAGATGATTCGACTCGTTAGACAAACGCCGCACCGCGTGGTTCGCGAGCTATACCAGCAGTTTATTGCCTTCGGCCGTGCCTATGCGGACAACGTGGCAAACTACACACCTTCCGATAATGGCCTAGCATCAGCGAACGTTAACGCCAGTTCGGCTCTGGTCGGAATTTGCAACGCCATTACGTACGGGTCCGCTGGCCGCTCGTTAGCCGTAGACCCTGCTTCACCGCCACTTAATCCTGCGGAAGTAAGCGACCCCGGTAACCCCACACGATTCATTACCGCTAACGAGCAAGCGTGCTCATCATTTCAGCAGCTTTCCGACAAGTTCAATGAGGACACTGCCGAGTGGCAACAGCTTGATTCCGACATTTCTGCGGCTCAATGGACGCCCCAACAGAGATCCCTTCAACGAGCCGCGATGCCGTTTCTCAGTAGCTGGGCAAGCGATATGGAGCAGGTCGGGCGAAGCAGCCAAAATCCGGTTCTCGAAGATTTTAGCGCGACGGCGGCCGTCTACCTTCGAGCCTACGTAGCCGTCGGCGACAATTACACAAGCGCCGATAGCTGGCTTTCATACGTGTCGGTGAAGCTAAATCAACTCGTACTCGGAGCGTGTCGAGCGGCGGTCGGCTGAGAAGCTATGACCATCCCTAGGCCAACTGGCAAGTACCAGAGCCAAATGACTATACCTCCGGAGGCATGGCCTGAGGCTGATGAAGATATCCATTCGCAGCGTGCCGCCGAACTCCTCAAGATTGGCTTACACCTCGCGGAAGCAGCGGTTTCATGGGATCAGACCCACACGTCGATTTTCGACGGGCATACCTGGTTAGGACGGGCATCAGAGGCCGGGAAGAGCAAGGTGCTGAGCGCGTCGGAGCGTATGCAAGCGATCGGCGAATTGCTTGGCAACGCCATCCGATTCCATCGAAATGCGTACATGTCAATTATGAACGCCAAAGAGCGGATCCTTGCGAACTGCGATGCTGCTCAAGAAGTAATTGACCAGTTAAATTCGCTATCACTGTCGAACAAGGACGACCAGCAGAAGCGTGAGGACGCCATCGAAGCGGTCGTCGAGCAGGCGCTTCAAGCGAACACGGGAGTCGTAAGTGCCGCTGGCACCGCGGTGACAGCCGGGCAAGTATTCCCGCCCGTGTCGGACTACGACGTCCCCAATTTCGACGAGAACGTTCCGGGCTTTTCGAGTGTCCAACGGGCGGTGAGCGGCGGTATGAATGGACCCACCAGCGCTCCCAAGCTCAACACAGGGGACTCGGGAACGACGAGCCCCGATGCCGCCGCTGTGCGCACAGCCGAACCATCGGGGGGTGCTCAGCCGCTAAACGCCGACGAGGGAACGTCCGCTCGCGGCGCGGCGACAGCTGCACCGCCTGATCAGCCAGGCGCGCCACGCGCCAACTTTGATGCCCAAAGGACACCTCAGAATGTCCGTAGCGCTGGCTTATCGCCTCAGCCCACCCCACCCTCCACCGCGCGCCCCATGAACCCGAGCACCCCGAGCGCGCCCAGCATGGGCGGCGGCGGGGGCGCACCGTCTACCGGAGGCGCCTCCCCCTCGAGCGGCTCGTCTAGCCCGGCGGCGGCCAACGCGGGATCGTCCAGCGCCAAGCCGTCGACTCCGTCGGACTTCCAACAAACGAAAGCCGAAGCGGCAGAACCGAAGAACGCGCAGGCGCGAGCAGGGGCCGGCGGCGGCGGCGAGAAGGCGCCCACCGAGCAGTTCGCCAAGGGCCTGGCGGCGACGCAGAGCAGTGCGCAACCCAGCATGTCGCCCGCGGCCGCCACGGCTGCTCCCGTCGCACCCGTGACACCGACGCCCGACCACAGCGCCGCCGCGCCGGTCCAGCACTCGGCCGGGTCCACGGGGGGATCCAGCGGCGGAGGCGTCCCCGGCGGTGGCACCGGCGGTGGCGGTGCCGTCAGCGCGCCGAACGCCGGCGCTCCCGCACCACCACCCATGCCGCTCGGACCCCCGGCGACCCCACCGCCCGCCGGGCCACCCCCGCTAGGAAGCGGGTCCGCTCAGTCCGCCGCAACCGCCGGCACGGGCCCCGGGGTCAATCCGGCATCGACCGCCAAGACCGACCCCGCCGCGGGAGTGGCACCGATGCCCGTCTCGGCGGCTCGCATGGAACGCGACACCGTCGCCTCGGCATCCACCGCGGGAGCCATGCAACGACAACGACGCAACTCCAGTGCCGCCTTGATTCACGCACGCCGCATCGCCGCGGCGCTCAACATGGGCACCCCGCAGTACGGCTTCTTCTGGGTGACGGGCCTGACCGCCGACGGTTCGATCGTGGTGGCCAACAGCTACGGCATCGGCTACATCCCCGACGGCGTCGAACTACCACCGCAGGTCACGATGGCCTCGGCCGACGAATCCATCGCACCGACCGAACGCGCCAAGTGGGCCACCTACCCGATCCTCGCGATCCAGGGCTGGGCGCAGGCACACGACCAAAAGTTGCGGGCCGTCATCGCGACCGCCGAACAATTCGCCAGCTTCGATCCGGGCATCGCGAAAGTCGTTCTGCAGCGCGACGACATCCCGCAGACCGGCAAGATGGAAGGGCGCAACCGCCTCGAGGTGATCGCCCCCGAGACCGCCGCCCGCCTCGCCTCCGTGGCCGACGGCGCACTCCAAGATCTGCTGCCCGTCGCCCCCGCCGACTCGACACCGCCCGACGACCGGTCGGCGATGCTGTGGTTCGAGCTCACCAAACCGCTAATGAGCACCGCATCCAACCGCGGGCTCACGCACCTCGAGGCCTTCGTACAGTACGCCGACCACGCCCAAGAACTAGCACTTCACAAGGCGCACAACGCCCTTGACGCAGAGGTTCAGCGCGCGGCCATCGCAGATTGGGTCTACTGGCAGCACCTCAGTGTGCTCATGTCGGACGCGATCAGCGCCGACGCCACCGTCTAGCCACGGAGCGACGACCTAGATCTGGACACCCTCGACGGCGCTCGCCGCGGCCTGGTCCTGCCGAAGGTACTGGTCGGCGGCCGCAGTGAGGCTGACACCGAACTGCCGGGCACCATCCGCCGCGGCCCTCATCTCTGCCGAAATCGATTGTTGCGCAGACCGACACGCTGCCGCGGTCGTCAGCTGCGACACCCCGGCCGCCGCAGCGTCCAGCGATTGACCGGACGCCATTCCGGCAAGTCCGTCGCCCGCCTCACCGAAGCGAGCACCCGCGTCCTGCAGTACCGTCGGATCGACCCTTAGGACCGGTCCGGTCATAGGTCTACGGTCCGATCCGGCGCTATGGTCGCGGCGCGCGCCTCGGTCGGCGCCCGTTCCGCATCCGCATCGCCCGCCGCCGCTTCGTCGCGGGCGTCCTGCCCACCGCCAGCGCCACCCATCTGACCGATCTGCTCCACGCCCTGCATGATGCCTTGTGGCACTTGGCCAACGGCGCTCATCGCCTGCGCGGGCATCTGGGTGGCCTGGCTCGCCATCTGCATCGGCATGCTCATCATCTGGCCCAGTTGGCCCATCGAATCGCCACCCCCACCCAAAGCCGACGCGCCGGACGCCAGACCGCCACCGGCACTGCCCGCCGAATCGAACTGGTGCTTCTCGTATTCCGCGGCGAGCTGGGCATCGGTGGTCGAATAGCGACCAGCGGCCTCGACGACGTTGGACGCCGTGGTGGACGCCTCATTCTTGAGCTTTGGCAACGCCTCCTGGATGGCGCCCTCCAGCGAGGGTAGCTTCTCGGCGATGGCCTGACTGATGGCATCAGCACCAGCCACAGTGAACGGGGCGGGCGCATCGGGGAGATCGCCAGCCGCCGTAAGCAATTGGTTGCCGTACTTACCCAGCAGCTCTGGATCGACCTTCAGTGGCGGCTGTCCGCCAGGACCCGTTCCCATTCCATGCCCTCCGCTCAGAACCTAATGTTCCGTAAGACGTCATAGACTCCCGCGATCCACAGCAGCAAGGGGATCACCGCCGCGATCGCCGCACCGTCGAGCAGTTCGAGAATGCGCTTGGTCACCGGCGACACCCTGCGCACACCCTCGGTCGCGCCCACCAGGATCAGCGCAATGACCACACCCGCGACGTAGATGCTCAGCACCAGCCAGGCGGTGTCTGGGTACCACACGCTGAGCCTCACCATCACACCGGTGGGAATGACAATGGCCGCGGCCAGAAGCGCCCAGGCACACCATCTTTCGGCGTACAACCGGGAGCGGAAGCCACACACCGTCGTCACCAGCCCCGCGACGATCAGGCTGTGAACGAAGAAGTGCCCCTGCACCACCACCGTGATCGCGCCGGCGGCCAGCACCGAGGCGCCCGCGGACAGGAAACCGACCAGGAGCTGCTTGGCCAGATGGCTGCGCTCGGTCAGACGTACCGCCGATTCCGGCACGGACGCGATGATCGCTTGCCACGTGGGGGATTCCTCGTCGGAGGCATCGTTGGTCGAGACAGGGTCGAGCAGTTCATCATTCGCGACAGTCTCACCGGGTGCCGGGATGGGCGGCAGCGCGATCCGTGCGACGGCGACGGTCAGCTTGGCGGCGTTGGTCACGACGATCATGCCGAAGGCGATGGCGCCTGCAGGCACCCAGGCCTGCCACCCGTAGCCGTAGGCCACGGCCGCCGCGGTGACTGCGACGGCCGCGATCGCGAGGAACGACGCCATCTCCGCACGTTTACGCGGACCGCCCCGCGTCGCGAGGACGATTAGCAGGATCACCGCACCGGCACCCGCGACGTTGGGTGCGCCCAGTCCGTCGATGCCTGCGGGCAGAGGAACCGCCAACGCGGCCGCCGCCGCGAGGGGCGCGAGCGCCGCAACCAGCAGGCTCTCCGAAGTGTTCAGGTTGTCATATCGATTGCGCGCCACCATGCTGCCGACGAGGACGCCGACACCGAGCAGGCCGAGCGCCAGGGTCCACCACCAGCCGTGCCCCGTCTTCGACCAGCTCACCAGTCCGATGATCGAGACCACCACGGTGACGACGGGAATGGCCAGCCCCACGAACCTGTTCAACGCGGTGCGATCGAACTCCGGTGACTCGTCGAGCACGGCGATCGCGTCGATGACGTCCTCGACGAGCGGTCGGTACCGCTCCGTGCGACTCACCGACACCAACGTCAACAGCGAGCCGTCCACGACGCCAGCGTCGTCGAGCGACTCGGCCGCCTTCAGCGGGGGCGCTCCCGGCCGGGCGAAGGCCCACTCCCCCTGGGCCTTGAAGTCGAACCCTGCCAACACATCTGCGGGCGTGTCCTCCAGCAGCTCGCCGAGCACCGTCACGGTCTCGTCGATGTACGTCTCGACCGGCGCAGCCGCAGGCAGCACGAGGTCGGTCATGCGCCGCCCGGTCAGGATGGTCACCCGGGTCGTCGCGGGCCTGCCGGGCGTCACGCCCGACGTGCTAGGTGCGGCGGCCGTGGCGGTCAACGACGTTCGAGCCTGTCGAAGTCGTCGGACAGTGCCGCGGCGAGTTCGGTGACGCGCCTGCGGAACTGCCCGCCGAGGAGGTCGAGTTGGATCTCGGTGCCCGCAGCGATGTGCTTGTCCCACGGCAGCACGATGACGCGGCCGGCGGAAACGTGGCGCTCGAACTGCTGCACCAGGTCGTCGACGTCGATGTTCGGCTTGCCCGGCACGACGTGGTTGATCACGACACACGAACGGCCGAGCAGATCCTGATACCCGTTCTGCCGCAACCAGTCCATGGTGACCGCGGCTTGCCGGGCCCCATCGATGGAGGCACTCGCCACGATCACGAGGCCCGACACCGTGGCAAGCACGCCACGCGAGGCGGGCTGGAACAAACCGGCGCCACAGTCGGCGAGGACGAGGTTGTAGTACCGCGACACGATGCCGACGGCGCCCTTCCAATCCTCGTCGTTGAACTCGCGCCGCGCGCCGCTGTACTCCTCCGAGGAGAGCACTTCGAGGTTGGAACCGTTCATGCTCGTGTAGGCGCGGATGTCGTTGTACCGGCTCAAGTCCTTGTCGGACAACAGATCTGCCACCGTCGCTGCCGACTGACGCCCGGCTCGGTCGGCGAGGTTGCCACCATCGGGATCGGCGTCGACGGCCAGGATGCGGTCACCGCGAATCTTGCTCAACGACGAGCCCAGCGCCACCGTCAGGGCCGTCTTGCCGACGCCGCCCTTCAGCCCGAACACGCCGATCTGATAGGAGTCGCGGGCGTTCCGGCGGATCCGGGCGTGCAGATCCATCTCGTAGAGCTCGTCGGACGACAGCCCCAGATTGATCCGCGTCAGCAGATAGATCAGGTGACGCCAGCCGCGCTGCGGCGGCATCTTCACCGCGGATCGCACGCCGACATGGGACAGCGCATCGATGGCGCGATGGTTGCCGATGGTGGCTGCGGAGGTCGGCGCCGGTTGCCCTGCAAGCAGCGGTGGCGGCGGCCACGCCGTTTGTCCCTCGGCGTACAGCTGCGACGGCACCGGTGCGGAGGTGGGACGGGCTTGCGGCGCCGGCGTAGCGGGCCTCTGCTCGTACCGCGCCCCGGTCGGTGCCGCGGACTGCGGCGCGCGCATCATCCCGTTCTGCACCCGCTGTGCGGTGGGAGGCATCTGCATCGTCACCTCGGTGGGCCGGGGCGGCGGCGCCGTGGTCGGGGCAGGAGCCGACTGAGCCTGCGTGGGCGCGACCGGAAGCGGGCCGGACGGCGACTCGTCGCGACCATGCGCGGGAGACTTGGGTGCCGCAGCCGCCGGAGACAACGGGTCTCGGTCTACCGTCGCGGTCTCCTCGCCGGCCTGTGCTGCCTCCGAGGAATGGAAGAGCCGGTCATAGTCGGCCGACATGGATTACCTCTCAACTTTGAGTATTGGGTGCGCCAGGGACTTTCGCATACCCCGGCGCTCACGCGGTGGGCGGGCGCGAGGACTCGGCCCGCCCACCATCGTGGGAGGTGATGTCAGGTGAACATCCCGGTCACGCCGGCTTCGGTCTGGGCCATCGTCTGGCCGGATTCGCTGATGGTCTGCGCCAGGTTCTGCAGCGCCGCGTTGAGCTCGGTGGAGGTTTGGTCCCACTTGGCCTGCACCGCCTGGTACGCCTCCGAGCCGGTGCCGCCCCATACCGCGGCGAGCGACGCCAAGGAGGCCTTGCCCTCGTCGAGCAGTCCGGCGGTCTGGCCGACGGCGCCCATGATCTCGCCCGAGCCGCCTTCGATTCCCGCGAAATTCCAAGTCTGTTCAGTCATTTAAATTCTCCGTATTCCGTTTGTGTGCAGTCAGAGCTGCATCAAGTGGGCGAGGTTGCCGGCCTGGTCGTCATCCGTCGAGGTGTACTGGGTACCAGAGGTGTGGATGTTGTTCGAGATGTCGTTGAGCTCCTGAATCTGCGTCGCGGCAGCGGCGTCGAAACGCTGCAGAGCCATCTGCGCGGCGACCCCGGCCTGACCGGTCCACTGCGCCTTCAGGGAATTGGCGGTCATGTCGACCGCGGCGATCACTTGCTTCAATTCATCGGAGATGCGCTCGAAGTTACTGGCCTCTTTGGCGAGGACAGCGGCATCGGTATTCATCTGGGGCATCGCTGTTTACCTTTTCTCTCCTGTGTCCTCACCAAGGTGTTGGCGAGTCTTCCAGCCCCCTCCGGCCGGAAAGTCCTTTTGCGCAGACGGCTTACCAGTCGTCTTCGTCGTCTTCGTCCAACGGCAGCGGGGAGGGGACCTTCAACGCCGTCCTGCTCCCGCCGCTCTTGCCGTTCTGCCCCATCGCGCCCATCGGGCCACCGCCTCCGCCACCCACCGGCGCCAGACCGGGGCCTCCCAATCCCGCCGCGGCGCCGGGCACCGCCGAGGGAGGTGCCGTGGACGGACCCACCAGGCTCGACATCAACGGGCTTCGCGTCGACGTGCCACCCATTCCGGGCAGCGACGCCGCCCGGACCAGGCCCGCACCCGAACTGGCACCGATCCCGCCAGCCAACGGGTGGCTAGACACGGGGCTCGCCCCGATAAGACCGACTTGCGCCTTATCCGAGCCGAAACTGCTGCCCATCTGGCTGAAGAGCTGGGTCACCTGCTGCAGCGGTTGGGTGAGCTGCTGCATGGGCTGCATCGCCTGCTGTGGCAACTGCCCGATCATCGAGACGCCCTGCGAGGCCATCTGCGTGGCCATTTGGACACCCTGCTGCATGCCCTGGCCCTGCTGACCGGCGTTCTCTGCCTTCTGCGCCTGGCCCTCGCCGCGCTGGGCGGCCATGTTGCCCTGGCTGGCCAGGTTGCCGGCCTTGAGCGCTACGGACTGGAGTTGCCCGTCGGCCGTAACGTGCGCGAACGCCGTCTCGCGCATCATCGACCCCGGCAGCAGGGCAGCGTTCTGGGCCACCGCCCCAGACACCGTGCTCTCCCCCACGCCGGGCATGACGATCGGGGTCATCGGCGGGATGGGCTCGAAGAGCGTGTTGAGCGTCGTCTCCGCCTGGTAACCCTCCATGGCGCCGGCGGCCTGATTCCACATGCGCACGAAGTAGTCCGACTCGTTGACCCCGATCGGCACCGCGTTGACCCCGAGGAAGTTCGTGGCCTCCAGTGTCGCGTGCGTGACGTGGTTCATCTCGATCTCCGGCAACGGCGGGGTAGTCACCATCGCGGAGGTGTACGCCGTCGCCTGGGCGATGGCCTGCATCGCCCGCTTCTGCGCCTGCATCGCGGTCGTGCGCAGCCAGGCCACCATCGGCGTGGTCGCCTGCACGGCCCGCTCGCTACCCGACCCCTGCCATGAACCCTGAAGTGCCGCAAGGCTTCCGGCGAGCTCCTCGGCCTGCGTCTCCAGCGAGATCGCCAGTGCCTCCCAGCCGGCCGCGGCCTGGTACATCGGCTCGATGCCGGCCCCAGCCATCAGCCGCGCAGTGTTCACCTCAGGTGGCAATGCTCCGTAGAACATCGCCAGCATTGCGGGCACTGCGGACATAGTTTGCTGGACCTAATTGTCGACTCGGAAGTTCGCTGATGGCTCTTACGAAAGCGTGGCGGCGCCGGATTCGTCGACCGCCGTATAGATGCCGGCGGCTTCGACGTATGCCGCACCGGCGCGCGACAACTCCTCTTGCGCGAGGGCGTTGATGGCCATCGCCTGGATGCCCTCGGTAGCGAACGCGAGGGCCGCCTGCAGCGACACCTCCTCGGCTCCGGCCGGTGCAAGTGCGCTGACCGCGGCACCTGCGGCAGTTCCCGTAGCCAGACCGCGAACGCCGTTCGAGACGACCTCCGACCCGACTCCTACGGCGCCCGGGTTGTGCTCAAGTGGTTGCATTTGCGACTACTCCCCTACGTATTGCTAACCAATGCAATTGGGCCGATGGCCCACACGGAGCGGTACTTGCTCCCCCGTGGAATCAGGTGCGATTCCTTTGCTAGCGGATTGCACGCTGCGTTGCTGAACGTATACGTGAATATTACCGGGCCGTCAGAGGTGGTACGAACACTTCTTCGTCGGGGGGGTCCACGTACGCCGCCTGGATGACTTCCTTGCCATCGGGCGAGACGAGAAGGGCCTGACCAGGCGGTCGACGCTTGAGCTTGAACTCGCTCGTCGGGAACTCCGCCTTCTCGCCGGAGAGGAATATGGTCGGCGAACCCGCACCGAAGGCAGCGCCCACGAATTTGTCCATCGTCGCCCGGTGCGCTTGGCTCATCTGGCACGTCACGATGATGTGCAGCCCGATGTCCGCGGCCGCGGGAAGCAGCGGCGCCAGCGGGGCCATCGGCGAGAGCATGCCGCTCGCCGCGACGATCATGTGCCAGTCGTCGACCAACAGCACGACGTCGGGCCCGCTCCACCAGGACCGCGACCGCAGTTGGGCAGTCGTGAGCTCCGGCGTCGGCAAGCGCTTCTTCAAGTTGACTGCCAACGCCTTGATTGCTTCTTCGAGACTCGCGTTGTTGCGATTGACCGCACCAGCGGCCAGCAGGTGGCTCTGTGGGACCGCGTCCAGCAGGCCCGACCGGTAGTCGGCCAGCATGAACCGGACCTCCGACGGGTCGTTCCGCGCGCAGATCGCCGACGCCACCGCATGCGCGATGCGCGTCTTGCCCGACTTCGGCGCCCCGAAGATCAACAGGTGCGGCGTCGTGTGCATCGGCGTGTACGCCACCGAGAGGTCCGACTCGCGCAGTCCGAGCGGCACCGTCCACCGCGTGCGGTAGTCGCTTCCCGGGCCTGGCGGGCTCGGGTCGAGCTCGTGCAGGTACACCCGTTCCGGCAGCACGCGGACCTGCGGCGCCTGATCGGTGTGCAACGACCCGATGTGCTCGACGGCCGCCGAGATTGCGGCGACGATGTCGTGGGCGCCGTGCAAGCCGTCCAAGCGCGGCACGCCCATCATCAGGTGGTGCTTCTCCATCGAGATGGCGCGCCCGGCACGGTTGGCGGGGATGTCACGGGTCATCCGGTCGACCTGGGTTTCGTTCACGTCGCCGAGGCGGAACTCCACCTTGGTGCCGAGGTAATCCCGGACCCGCGACTTGAGCTCCGTCCAGCGCGGGGTCGAGATGATCGTGTGGACGCCATAGGCCAGACCCTGACCAGCTAGATCCTGCACGACGGGTTCGAGGTCGGGGAACTCCGCGACGAACGCCGGCCAGCCGTCGATGATCAGGAACACGTCACCGAAGGGGTCGGCGGCGGCCGGGCTGGTGGGGTCCTCGCGCATCTGCCGGTAGGCGGCGATGGAGCCGACACGGTATTGCTTGAACGTTGCTTCACGTTGGCGCAGAACGGCTTTCATCTCCGCGACCACCCGGTTGACGCGGTCGGGTTCGGACCGCGTGGCCACCCCGCCGACGTGCGGCAGGTCCTCGAGGTACATCAGGCCGCCGCCGCCCATGTCCACGCAGTAGAACTGAATCTGACGCGGCGTGTGCGTCGCCGACGCGGACAGCACCAGCGTCTGCAGGAACATCGACTTGCCGGTCTGCGGCGCGCCGCCGATCGCGATGTTGCCGCCTGCGGCCGACACGTCGATACCCCACACCTCTTGGCGGTGGCGCCTCGGTTCGTCCATGATGCCGAGCCCGAAGCGCAGCGGCTGACGACGATCCCGTGCGACGAGTTCGTTGACCGGTGTTGGATCGGTCAACGGGGGCAACCACATTCGATACGCGCGCATCTCACCCGTGCCGAGCTGCGACAGCACGACTTCCCGTAACACCCGTTGTTCCGGTTGGACCGTCATGTCTCGACTCCCGCCGCGATCGGTGCCGCGGTGAACGGCCGGATGCGCAGCGGGCTCTGCGCCGTATGCCTCGGCGCCGAGTCCCCGACATCGGCGTCCAGCACGGTCGGCACGTAGTTGGTTCCGGTGAAGACGCTATGGAACTTCACCGGGTCCTCCATGCCCACCCGCAGGAAGCCCACGCCGCTCTCCTTGTTCGTGATGTATTGCGCCTCAGGCGTTCCGATCACCGCCTTGGACTCCGCCGAGCTGGTGGTCCGCAGCGCGATGCGGTAGGTGAGGTTGGGTTCGAGCTTGTCGATGCGGACGCCACCGGTATTCAACGACTGCGTGGCGAGCAGCAGATGGACTCGCAACGACCGGCCGACGCGGCAGATCCGGTCGAACAGCTGGATGAAGTCCGGATGGTTCTGCAACAGTTCGGCGAACTCGTCGACCACCACGAATAGCGTTGGCAGCGGCGGCAAGTCGGCCCCACGTTCACGATGCTTCTCGTACTCCGCGACGCCGGACAGGGCGCCCGCCGCACCCACCTGAAGGCCCGCCTGACGCAGGATCGACTGGCGGCGGTCCAGCTCACCGGAGAGGACCTCACCCATCCGGCTGACCAGCTCGGCTTCCTCCTCCATGTTGGTGACGACCGCTGCGGTGTGCGGCAGCTTCTCCATGCCGAGGAACGTCGAACCGCCCTTGAAGTCGGTCAGCAGCAGGTTGACCTGATCGGGATGGTCTGTCGCGGCCAGCGAAAGAATGAGGGTCCGAAGGAATTCGGACTTACCGGAACCAGTCGTGCCGATGAGCATCCCGTGCGGACCCGCACCGAATTCCGCACCCTCCTTGATGTCGAGGTATTGGATCTCCCCGGTCTTCAGCTCGTGACCGAAGGGGATCCGCAGCCGGTCGCGATCGAGGTCGGAGAACATCCGCCACCGGCTCGGCGTGACCTCCTCGACGGTCTGGGCCCCGACGAGTTGGTGCCACTCCGTCGCGACCTTCTTCTGCACCCGGGTGCTCTTGTCGATGATGGTGCCGGTGATCGACCAGCCGGCCAGCTTCCGCGCGATGCGGCCCGCCTGACCGGGGGTCATCCGGTCGGAGTCGCTGGTGACCCGCCGGAAGTTCAGATTGGGCAACCGATCGTCGGCAGTACCGTCCTGGTCGACCCTGATCCGGTAGGCCGATCGATGGTTGCCGAGGGTGAGCACGGTGACCCCGGCCCGGCCGTCGACGGGGAAGCCGGCTCGGCCCCCCGTCAGGTCGACGACGACGACGTATGGCCCGCTGGGCGCGGAGTCCGCGGTGTGCGGTCCGCGAGCGGTGAGATCCGAGAGCCCGTCCGGACGGGTGAACACCAGTCGCGTCGCGCCCGCCGCATCGGTGTCGGTCTGGTGTTGAACGTGCGGCAACCACTTCATCCAGGCCCAGTCCGGGTCCTCCGGGTTGTCGGTCAGCACGCGCATCTGCAGCAGATCCGGCGGGTGGAACACCGCGAGATGGCAGATCATCGCGCGGAGCAGATCAGCCGCGCCTGCCGGGTCGCCGCCGAGGGCGATCGTCGGAAACGTCCGCAGCTGAACGAGTTTCGGACAATCGTGGATGAGCCCGTGCGTGCGGAGGAACTTGGTCACCCACATGTGGCTGACCGGTTCGAGGTGAGGTTGCGGCGCCGCCTGGGGGCCCGCGAGCTCACCGCCGACGTTGGGCTTGAGCAGCCGGTCGACGGCGGCCTCGGTCCCGGTGCCGATGCGCGCGGCGGCGTAGAAGTCCGCATTCGACGTCCGCGACCACTGCCGGTTGCTGCCGATGATGGACAGCAGATCGTCGGGATGTGGTGCGTGGTAATTGAAGAACGCCACCTGCGCCGACGCCGACGACGTCACCCGCGTCCGAAGACCCGCGAGGTAGCGCAGGTACTCCTTGCGGTCGGCGTTGATCTCGGGAACCTTCTTGCCGCCGGGCCCACCGCCCGCCATGAATCCGACGGTCCCCATCACCATCATCAGCGGCATCATCAGCATGTACGGCGACAGCTGCCGAATGCCGGTGAAGATCATGATCGCGATCATGCCGAGCATGCCGCCGCCCATGACGTACGGCAAGATCTTCTGGATCCCCGACGGAGGGATCTCCACCCCGAGGTCGTCGGGCGGGGTCACGTTGATCTCCCCCGGGGTCAACCGCGGCCCGCGCTTGATGATCGGCGTGAACTTCCGCGTCGTCACGAGCCGCCCCCCGTCCCCGCCCCCACGGGTTGGTTGCCGTCGGGCACCTTCCGTGGATCGGGATCGGGGGGCAGGGTGTCGTGCTCGAGCAACGCCGCCTCCTTCGACAAGACCGGCCCGTCGACGAGCAGGCCCACCACCTGCCAGGGCGCGGTCGCCGGTGCGGACAGGCCCAGCTTGTTGGCCGTATCCTCGTTGGGGATGCCGTACCGGACACCCTGCGGGTCGACGTAGTACAGGCTCTCGCCGTAGCGAGGATCCGGCGATTGCAATCGTACGTATTGCCCGCCCGCGATGAACACGATTGCGTCGCCGCCGATCTGGTCGATTCCCGTGTTCATCGATGCCGCGGCGATTGGCAGATGCCGACCGGTCACCACCACCGTCTTGGGCGACTGGTCACCCGGCTCCCGCTGCCACGCCCAGCAGAGCGTCGGGGAGTCCTCCCGCAGCAAGACGTCGAGCGGCGTATCCGGCAGCGGCGAGCCGAACACCTGCTCGGTGATCTTTGCGACGACGCTGGACTCCACCGACGGCGGCGAGATCAGCCCGTACGAATTGGACGCCCGCAGCGCCGCCGCAGTGGGGTCGTTGACCTTCGCCACGCCGTCGGGCAGCACCACGTACTGCTGGGCGGCCGAATCCGTCACCGTCTGAAACACGCTGCCGGTCACCAGGTTCGCCGGCAGCCCGAGGGTATTGGGTGCACCGCCCGCGGGCACCTGCGGCAGGATCCACGGCCCCGCATTCGGCAGCGCGTTGTACAGGCCCTCCGAGATCGGCGTCGACTTGGCGGTCACTGGAATGCCCACCGCCGAGGTCACTGCGCGGTCGGAGAGGTCGATCGCATGCCGCCCGGTGTCGGTGACCAGCCAATCCCGATCCTGGTAGGACACCAACATCCCCTGCCCCGCGGTCATGGGCCCGACGGACCCGTCGGTGACGAGCGGCAACACGATCACCGAGGTCTGCACGGTGCGCGCGACGCTCTCGGGCTTGGTCACGGTGTCGCACAACGTCCACGTCGACTCCGGCACGCGCGCAACGGGTGTCGCGTAGGGCGCACCCGGGATGCCGATCGGCTGGCCCTTCGGCATCCGGTCCAGCTCCTCGGACTTCACCGCGTTCGGGGTGCCGGCGTTGCCGAGCACCAGACGCGCCGACGTTAGGTTGTAGACCGGCCTCAGCTGGCCGTTCCCCGGCATCACGACGTAGAGCTGATTGGTGCTCCTGTCGACGAGGAGGGTGTCGCCCCCGCGCTTGCCCAGCGGCTTGAAGTACGCCAGCAGGGCGGCGCCTAGACAGATGACGACCGCGATCACGATGCCCAGAGAGACTGCGCGACTGTAGAACTGCAGGGGATCGTCGAACATCCTGGTGTCGCGCCGCACGATCGCATGCTCGACGCGCCGCAGCAGGAACCGCCAGCCGCTGACTTGGACCTTGGTGGTCAACCGGAACCCAGCCATGCGTCAGTCGCCGATGCTCAGTCGGGCGTGCACGGCCTGAATGGCACCCGCCATGTCGTCACCGTCGATCTCACTGAGCTGCTGATCGTCCAGGCTCTCGAAGTCCACCGACCGGGCCAGCCTCATGTCCCTGGCCTGCTCGCCGGCTTCGACCAGCTGCCTGGCGTAGCGACCGTTGCCCGCGATGTCGAGCGCGGGCTTGCCGTTCAGCGTGCGCTGCCTGAGCAGGGTGGCCGCCTCGAGCACCCTCTTCGCGGCCTCCTCGCTGAGGGTCGAATCATTGTTCTCTGCAAGCACCTTCGCGATGTCGACGATTTCGTCCGCGTCATAGGAGTCGAATTCCACCCGGGTGGAGAAGCGGGACCGCAGGCCATCGTTGCTCTCCAGCAGCCGGTCGATGTCGGCGCTATACCCGGCGATGATGACGACGAGGCGGTCGCGGTCGTTCTCCATCCGCGCCAGCAGGGTGTCGAGCGCCTCGGTGCCGAATGGGTCGGCCCGGCCGTCGCGCTCCTGCACCAGGGTGTAGGCCTCGTCGATGAACAGGACGCCTCCGACCGCACGGTCGATGGTGCGCGAGGTCTTGACCGACGACTGCCCCTCGTACTCCGCGACGAAGTCCTTGCGGGAGGTCTCGACGAGTTTCGGTTCGGCGATCACACCGAGGCCTGCGAGGATGTTGGCCACCACGCGGGCGATCGTGGTCTTGCCGGTACCCGGCGGGCCGGTGAAGATGATGTGCTTGGACTGCTGGGCGACCTTCATCCCGCGGGCCGCCCGCACCTTCGCCATTTGCGTTGCCGCCCGGTATCTTTCGATCTGTTCCTTGACGCGGCTCAGGCCGATCTGCCGGTCCAGTTCGGCTTGGGCGTCGGCTAGCAGGGTGGCCCGACCGGTGGTGTCGGCCTCCACGCTGGCGGGATCCCACGGGTCCCGACGCGACGCGATCTTCTCGGCCGTGGTGGTGACGAGCCGGTAGCTAGGGTCCCGCAGCGCCGCGGTGACCTTCGGCTCGGGATGGGTGGCCTGCAACCACTCCAGCAGCACGACCGCGGACTCCTCGTTGCCCAGACTGCGTCGCGTCATGGCGAGGTTCCACGCGATGGCCAGACCGCACGCCTCCCCGGCGGGTGACGAATTCGCCTCCGTCAGACGCCGTTCCGCTTCGTTGAACAAGCCGAGGTGAGCGGCGGCCACACCGTGCGCGACGCTTGCGGCGGCCCCGAGGAACTTGTCCGGCCACGTCGTCGCCCCGCGGACCTCGTCGGTCACGTCGGTCCAGCGTTCGGCCGCCCCGTAGACGACCGCCTTGGCCCAGGCGACGAGGTGTTCCGCGCCGCTCGCCTGGACGCCCTCGAGGGCCTCCATGGCGTCGGCGTAGTTGCCGACCGCGGCCTCGTTGACCGCGAAGCCGAGGGTGATGGCCAGCGGGGAATTGATCGGGTAGGTGATGTTGCCGAACTGTCCGCCGATCTCGATGCGCGCCTCGAGTCCGTTCATCGAGATCTCGGCGGCGCCCGCCAACTGCCCGAACCCTCCCCGCGAGTACCAAGCCCGGAACAACGTGGCCCGGTCGGTGTCACCGCAACGGATCCGGCCGACCCAGGCGTCGCACGCGGTCTCGTCGATCGCGGTGATCTCGGTGAACATCTGCAGCGAGCGCGCAGGTGCGGTGGGCAGCATGCCGACGGCGCTGCCGAAGAGGGCGGCCAATTGGTCAGTCATGGTCACCTGCGTACCTCATCGCAAACACCTGCGCGCGTGCGGCACTGGCCTCCTCCGGCGACGGCAGGTCCAGGTCTCTGGTGAGGAAGTCGCGGGTGGCGGCCTCGTCGTGACCCTGCCGCCTCATGCCGTCGAGGACATGGACGTATTGCGCCGCCCTGGCATCGCTGGTGGCCAACCCCGCGATGACGACGATCTCGTCGGCGAGGTCGGTCTCGGTCATCGCGATCACCTGCGGTGCAAGGTCGATCCGGCGGACACGTCCGTCCATGAACGCCGAGACGGTCACCGTCGCGGGCGGGTTCGTCACGGTGAACGTCACCGAGTCGATCTCGGGGGCGTCGTGTGGCGCAGTGGAGTCGTCCACCAGGAGAAGACCTTCCTCAGTCCGGGCGGCTGCCATCGAATTCGGCGGACTTCTCGTCGAACCACGCCTTCGATGGCAGGAACTCCATCAGACCGTCGAGGGCACGCTGCAGATTCTCGGGCGTACCCGGCAGGAAGCTGCCATACAACTCGCCGTTGACGCGGCGGGGTATCGACACGATCCGCCCGTGACGGGAGTCGAGCACCCCCGCGGCGACGTCGGCCTGGGTGGAGGTCCCACCCGGGTGACGTTCGTTCGCGGTGATCTCTACCCAGCTGCTGGGGGTCGCGGTGATCTCCGCGTACAACCTGGCCGAGGGCGGATCGATGCCGAACTGGGCCAGCTGGTTCGCGGTCGTCGATTGCCCCAACTTGCTGGCGACGCCGGTGAGCGGTTCGACGTCGGCGGGCATGGCCGAGCCCAGGACGGCCATCACCATGCCGGCCAACCCCACCTGGGGAGCAATTCGCTGAAGCACGATCATGTCGCCGTCACGCGCGGCGATGACATGGCGGTCGCCCTTGCGGCAGACGGCGAATCGCACCATCTTGCCGCCGACGTCCCGTCGCCACCAGCGACCCTCGAGGGTGCGGTCGGGGCGGCTCAACGTGTCGACCATCGCGGAGACCTCGGGATGCGGCGTGCCGTACACGTCCAGCACGCCCTGCGCGGTCAGGTCGCGGGCGACCTGCTCCCAGACGACGTCGCGCAATTCGAGCTGCGGGATGTTGGGGCGGATGCCGAGCGACGGCGGAAACTCCATCATGTGCAGCCGGTCGGCGATGACGAGCATCCCGTCGATCGTGACCTCGACCGCGACGACGTCGTCGATGTGGGTGCTGCCGTTGGAGAGCACCGACACGGCTACCTCCCCTTCCGCTCGATGGCCACGACACCCGCTCGCACTTCGCCGACCACGTCGATAACCCCTCTTACCCGATCTTCCTAGGGCACCCACCCCCGCGGAACCGTGGGGGTGGGGACGGCCGTCGAGATTTGCCCGCGGGCCACACGTGATGGGGCCGACCGTCACCGTCCCCGAGCTCTGCTCGATACGAGGGTACCAGCGGTTTCAGAACCTCTGATACACCAATTCCGCGGCAATCGCACCTGGGATGAACTGCGCTGACGACGGCGTATCGCCAGCGGCGTCCGAGCCGGCCCCCGGTACGGGCCACCGACGAACGCAGCGCAGACCGCCCCGGCGGCGGTCGATGTGCGCGACCTAGACATTCGTTTGCTGGCGACGTGCGAGAGGCTCGCGGCGATCGACGCCAGGGTGGCAACCGTCGTCAGTGGTTGATACTGGGGTGCATGCCGAATGGCGCGTCGTCTGATCAATGGAATGGAGCCCTGGTGCCGTGAGTGATCGCGACGACGCCCTGCGCAGGCAACTCGGGTGGACCGGCCCAGAGGAATCCGACTACGAACCTTCCCCGGCCGAGCCGACGGTCACCCCCGCGGCGACGCCGCCACCGTCGCGCCCTCCCGTCGATTACGTGCCTGCGGACGCACCGCAGGAACCTGCCGCCGACGCGGACGTTCCGCCTCAGCAGTTCACGCCCCCGCCCCCGCCGGCGCCGCCGCAGCGCTTCGGTCCACCGCCACCGCCGCAGGGCAGCCGCCCGACCGAGCCGCTGCAGCCGTGGGGCGGACCGCCACCCGGTCCGCCGCAGCAGATGTGGCCGCAGGGCCGCCCACCCCGACCGAACCCGCCGCCCCCGGGCGCGCCCCAGTACGGCCAATGGCCGGGGCAGCCGTACGGCCCGGATCCGCGCGTCCCACCGCCCCCACCGACGGGGTCCTATGCCGACCGGATAAGAGCCGATGATCTGGTGCCCAGCCGTCGCATCGTGCCTGCCAAGGGCTGGCGCCGCATGGTCTACAAGATGACATTCGGACTGGTGAACCCCGGTCAGTCACCCGAGGAGATTCGGCAGGCGCAACTCGAGGCGCGGATCAAGGTGGCTCTGCGGGGTCACTACAAGGTCGGCGTGATGGGCAAGGGCGGCGTCGGCAAGACGACGGTGTCGGCCAGCATCGGATCGGTGTTCGCCGAGCTTCGGCAGGAGGACCGCGTGGTGGCGCTGGACGCCGACACCGCGTTCGGAAAGCTGGGGAGTCGCGTCGATCCGAAGGCCGTCGGGTCGTACTGGGAGCTGGCCGGCGACCAGCACCTCGAGACGTTCGCCGACGTTCGGAGCCGGGTGGGCAACAACTCCGCCGGACTGTTCGTCCTCGCCGGTGAGGGCAGCCCCGCCCGCAGGCGGGTACTCGATCCCGCCATCTACCGGGAGGCGGCCGCTCGCCTCGACCGCTACTTCTCCATCACCATCGTCGACTGCAGTTCCACCATGGACACGCCCGTCACCCAGGAGGTGCTTCGAGATCTCGACGCGCTGGTCGTCGTCTCCTCGCCATGGGTCGACGGTGCCGCGGCGGCCGGGCAGACGATGGACTGGCTGGCCAATCGCGGGCTGACCAACCTGTTGCGTCGCACGGTCGTCGTGCTCAATGACTCGGATGGTCACGCGGACAAGCGCACTCGCGCGATTCTGGCGCAGCAGTTCGCCGGTCAGGGACAGGTCGTCGTCGAGGTGCCCTTCGATCCGCACCTTCGCCCCGGCGGTGTGATCGAGGGCACTTCCGAGATGTCCGCCCCGACGCGGCGCAAGTTCATCGAGATCGCGGCCGCGCTCGCGGAGCACTTCCCGGCCAATGACGATCGCGGGCGCGACCGGTAGGCGGGGTCGGCGTCAGGCGAGCTGTCCGATCAGCGTCTCGATGGCGGCCACCGCCGACGCCGAGATGGGCTGTTCGGCCTCGGCCCGGGCGACGTCGTCGTCGGCGACACCCGCAGCCTGAGCGGTCTCGCCGATCGTGAGGTTGGCGGTGCGGCGAGCGGCATACAGTCGCTGGCCCAGGGTGGCGCGGGGCGCGGTCGCCGCCAACATCGTCAACTCGTCCATCCGCCGCCGCACCGTGCTGAGCGCTCGGATGAGCGTCGGGGTCACCCTGCCGATGCGGGTCGCCCGTGCGGTGACCGCTTCGAGCTGACGCAGATCGGACAGGATCGTGGTGATCCGCGGCATGAAGTCGGGGTCGTCGGCGGGCGGCAACGAATCGATCGTCGAGCCGAGGGTGTTGACGGCGGCGACCACCGCCTCGGCAATCAACGAGCCCTCGTCACCGGCCCGTTCCCGTCGCACCGCGTCCGCCGGCTCGTCGGCGCCGGTCCTGATCCGGTTGATGGTTCCCGGCGGCCACTGCAGCACTTCCTCGAGCTTCGCCCGGGTCTTCTCGCGCGGCCAGCTCCTGCCCTTCTCGAACGCAATCAGCGCGCCGGCGTTGATGATCCCGTCGGCGGCCAGACTGCGTTGACTGATGTCGAGCTCGCGCCGACGGGCCGCGGCGGCCGCACCCGCCCGGGCCATGCCGGGATCCAGCGGCTCGGCATCGTCGTGCGCGTCGGTCGTCATCTCTGCTGGTCCCTCGATGCACTGCTATGGCTTGGCTGCAGGGAAAACCGTAGCAGCACGGCACGACGACCTGCGGTCCACCCAGAAACCATCTCATCGCTACGGAAGCACGTCAAGGCCATCCGCACGGCATCCCAATCGTGCCTAGAGTGTGCCTGAGCTGCAAATTCACCATTTGCTCGGCGGCTTTGGCACGGCGCGACCGGCAGCATCGGGGCATCGTCTCTGCCAAGGCAACCCGAATTACATCTCGGTGCTTCAGTTCGAACCGTTGCGTCGCTACGGTTAGTGATATAGATTCGCCTCAACGCGGCGCACCCACTGCGCAAGCAACGACGAGGAGTGACGACATGAAGGCAGCGGGGAACAGACCAGCGGAGACCACGCCAATCGGCCTCGACGGCCTCCCGCTCGGCGAGTGCACCAGAGATCCCGAACGATGGACGACCGCCGCCGACGAGGACGCCAAGTCCATCTGCCGGGCGTGCACGCGACGATGGGCCTGCGCCCGAGAAGCCGTCGAGCTGCCGCGCGCCGAAGGGCTCTGGGCCGGCATCGTGGTGCCCGAGGCGGGCCGAGGCCGGGGGCACGCGCTGCGCCAGCTGCGCGAGTTGGCCGAACGCAACGGCTATCCCGTCCGCGCCCGGCGCATCTTCGTCGAGCATTTCCTGGAATCTGCCTGACCCCTGACGTGGGGCTTGGCGCGCAGTGGCCGGTTTCCGGCGTCGAGGGGTCGCCGGTTCGGAATACCCGAGGGCGGGTGTGCGGTTAAACTGTTGTCGACGGTGCTGGACATGCCCCGGGTACCAACTAAATTCGTCGCCTAGAGCGACCACTTGCCGTGAGGCGCCATGGCGGTACCGTCGCCCGAGCCGCCGATGCCTAGCATCGGCGGCTTCGTGGTTTTCCGGGCCTGTGGATAACCTACGGCGCCTGTCGGGGGCCGCTCCTACCGTGACCCCATGACGAAATGGATCAACACCGTCAGCCGCGGCCATGTACAGCGCGGCGTGGCGGGTGGCTTCACCCAGGCCAACCACGGCAAGCCCCACATGCTGCGCAGAATGGCCCGCGACGACTGGATCATCTTCTACTCGCCGAAGACCGACTACCCCGATGGCGACCCACTCCAGGCGTTCACGGCGATCGGTCGGGTATCCGACGACGAGGTGTATCAGGAGGACTTCGACCCCCAGTTTCAGCCGTGGCGTCGTCGGGTCGAGTTCCTGGCCTGCCGGGAGACGCCGATCCGACCCCTCATCGAGCAGCTCGACTTCATCGAGAACCCGGCGCAGTGGGGATACCGCTTCCGGTTCGGTGTCTTCGATATCGACGACCACGACTTCGACGTGATCCGCACCGCGATGACGGGGTGACGCCCGATACCCTGGCCGGGTGAGCAACACCGAGGCGGCACCCGACCAAGTCGCTTGTCGGGCTTCGCGTTTCACCGGTGTGCTGCATCCCCGCGACGTACCCCTCGGTGGTCCTCGCGCCCTCCGGGTTCGACGGACGCTGCCGCGCGACGGTCCTGCCCGGTGACCTCAAACCTGATGACGGCGGGCGCCGGAATCTGCCACTCCGAGGTGTCCAGCCCCAGCGCGCCGATCCTGCACGGGGTGCAGCTGTGGGTCGCGCTGCTGATCATGTGGTGGAACTTCGTCGGCCGGACCCACGACGAGATCGTCCGCTCCGCCGTCAGTGGGAGGAGCACGACGACCGCTTTGGTTCCGTCGACGGCTATCCGGGTAGACGCCTGTCCGCGCCACCCCTGCCGAACACCACCGTGCTTCCCCGCCCCAACCCCTGACCCGACCCAACCCCTGACCCGAGGAGCCCCATGACCACCGACAAGACGGGTGCGGACACTATCGTCGCGGCCGAGGCCGACCGCTTCACCATCGCCGTCGACGGTCAGACCGTCGGGCTCGCCGAATACTCCGACCGAAACGGCCGACGTACCTTCCCGCACACCGAGGTGGACCGGGCGTTCCAGGGCCGCGGGCTCGCCACGATCCTGGTCGCCGAGGCGCTGCAGGCCACGCGGGAGGCGGGCCTGCGGATCGTTCCGGCGTGCTCGATGGTGGCCGACTACATCGACCGCCACCCCGAATACGAGGACATCACCGATACGGTCTGACACCCGGATATCGTCGGTCGCGATGAGCACACCACTGGCGCCGGCGTTCTTCACCCTCGACGGGGACGGCTTCGCGCCCACCGCGATGGCGAACGGCCCGTGGGGCTCCACGATCGGCGGCAACTTCGTCGGGGGCATCCTGGGCCACGTTCTGGAGCGCGCCGTCGAGGACCCCGGCCTGCAACCCGCGCGTCTGACCGTCGACCTGCTGCGCCCCGCCGCCATGGCGACGTTGCTCGCCCGGTCGTCGATCGTCCGGCAGGGCAAGCGGCTGACCCTCGTCGAAGCTGAACTCCTGCAGGACGACAGGGCCGTGGCGCGGGCGACGGCGTTGTTCCTGCGACGGGGCGACCAGCCGCCCGGAGAAATCTGGACCTCACCGCTGCGGATGCCGGCGGTGCCACCGACCCCGGCGAAGCTGGCCGCCGGCGTACCACTGCTCGTCTGGGCCTACGGCCGGGATCCCGACGTCGCGGGCCGCAGTTTCGACCTGAATGAGTGGCAGCACGATGGCCCGAAGTTCGTCTGGGTCCGTGACCTGGTGCCACTCATCGACGGCGTGCCGACGACACCGTTCACCCGCGCCTCCATGGCGGGGGACGTTGCCAGCTCGTTGACTCACTACGGCACAACGGGTTTGCAGTACATCAATGCCGACTACACGTTGGCACTGAGCCGGCTACCCGAGGGCACGGACATCGGCCTCGCCGCATTGACGTTCACCGGTCACGATGGAATCGCGACGGGCACGGCCGTCCTGTTCGATCAGCGAGGACAGATTGGCACGGCCACCGCCACGACCCTCGCCAACTCGGGCTTCAGCCCGCGAACGCTGAATTGACTGCCTGACGCAGGCGGGACCGCCCTGGCCGTGGCCGACCTGTGGTACCAGTCGCCCGGCCATGACACGGTCGCGCTCACCAACACCGGCCAGGGCCCGGCGCGGGTGCTGCTCCAGGGCGGGCCGCCGTTCGGCGAGGAGCCGATCATGTGGTGGAACTTCGTCGGCCGCACCTACGACGGTGGTCTGCGCACCCGTCTTGTCGGTGGTCATGGGCCACTCGGGAGGCACGGCTGCGCACCATGCCGGCGTGCTCGATGGTGGCCGTAGACGAGTCACGCGGACGTCGGAGTGCTGCTACCGACTGCCCCAATCGTATTGCTGTTTGACGAGTTTGAGATAGACCAATGTCTCGGTCGTCATCACCCCCGGGATGGCGCGGATCTCTGTGTTGAGCACGTCGACCAGGTGGTCGTCATCCACGCAGACCACTTCGACGATGACGTCGAAGGAACCTGCCGTCAGCACCACATACACGACCGAGTCGACGGCCGCGAGCTCGTCGGCGACATCGTTGGTGTCTCCCGTGCAGCGGATGCCGATCATCGCCTGACGTGCGAAGCCGAGCTGCATCGGATCCGTGACCGCGACGATCTGCACGAGGCCGGTGTGGACCATGCGCCGCACGCGCTGGCCGACTGCGGCCTCCGACAGCCCGACTGCCTTCCCGATGTCGCCATAGGATCGGCGGCCGTCGATTTGCAGCTCCTCGATGATGGCCTCCGACATAGGGTCCGCGCTCAATCGGCGGGTTCCTCGTCCCCGTCCATCCAGGCGGTGAGCCTGCCCCTCGCGCTCGCCAGCACGGGGACGAGACCGCGCGGCACCGCCACGATCATCAGCAGGAGGATGAGGCCTAGCACGATCAGCCGGTAGTCGGGCCAACTCTGCAGCCGCGTCTGGACGAAAGTCATGATGACCGTGCCGACGATCGGCCCGGTCAAAGTGCCGAGGCCGCCGACGACCAGCATCGTGACGAGAAGAGTCATCGGCGCCAGGCCCATCATGCTGGGGGACACGACTCCGAACACGAAGGCGTACAGCGTGCCAGCGATACCCGCGAAGAAACCCGAAAGGCCGAACACCACCATCTGGTAGGTACGCGGGCTGATTCCGCGCGCCGCGGCGAGCGCCGAATTATCCCGCAGGGCAACCAGTGCGCTGCCGAGAGGGGAACGGACGACGAGGTACAGGACGACCCCCGTCGCCACCGCCACGCCGAGGGCGATCCAGTACGACGCACGGTCCTTCGCGAGGCCGCTCGTGCCGGCAAGTCCGAAACCGGCATAGCCCGATAGCCCGAAGGACCCTCCGGTGAGCCCCGTCTGATCGGAGATGATGAGGAGCCTGACGACTTCGCCGAACCCGAATGTCATGAGCGCCACGTAGATTCCCCGAAGGCGTAACGCGGGCAGGGCGAGCAGGATCGACACCAGCAGTGACGCGAACCCACCAAGGAGGATCGTCGCCACCGCGGGTAACGCCGTGTGCAGGCTCAGCAGAGCCGCCACGTAAGCGCCGATCGCGTAGATCGCAAGCTGGCCGAAGTGCCAAATGCCCGAGAATCCGAGGACGAGATTCCAACTCTGATTCAGGGTCAGCCAGATGGCCCCGAGCGTTGCGGTGACCAGCCAGCTGCTGTTGGGCACGACGAAGGGAAGTGCCACGGCGGCAAGCAGCCCCACCGTCAGCGCGATCCACTGTGGGCGCGGCCAGCCCATGTCGGCTGCCGACCAGCTTCTGGTTGGCGCGACGAGCGGCGCGTTCTCGATGCTCACAGACGAGCCTCCTGCGGCTTGCCGTCGATGCCCCACGGGCGCACGATCAAAACGGCGAGGATCACGGCGTAGAGCACGGGCAGTGCGAACGTCGAACTCCAGTAGATCGACACCCCCGCTTGTATGAATCCGATGATGTAGGCGGCGATGATGGTGCCGCGCACACTGCCAAGCCCGGCGAAGATCGCCACGATCATGGCTTGCAGCAACGGGAGGTCCCCGGAGTTTGGATACACGAAGTAAATGGGTGCCAACAACACACCCGCAATGCCTGCCAGGGCTGCCGCCAGGCCGATCGTGATGACGTACACCCGACGAGCAGGAATCCCCATCAGCCTTGCCGCATCGATGTTCTGGGCAACGGCGGTGATCGCGAGGCCGTACCGCGACCGGCTGAGGAAGATACCTAGGCCGACGAGGGCGACGATCGCCACCACTGCCATCAGCAGCGAGTGGTAGGTGATCGAGACGCCCTCGACGAGGTCGAGACGGCCGGAGGTCAGTTCCGGGAACGGCTTCTGCCGCGGTCCGAAGACTGCCAACACGATGCTCTGGATGATGGTGGCGATGGCGAACGTCGAGATGAACGCCGTCATCTCGAAGTCGACGCCTGCGCGTCCGAGAAGCGGGCGCACCGCGGCGTAGAACGTCGCGATGCCGAGCAGGAAGGTGATGAGGGCGGCGAAGGCCAACGACGCCCAGACGGGAAGGCCCCACTGCGCGACGAACACGTACGCGGCCATGCCGCCGACCATGACCATCACGCCCTGGGCCATGTTCAGCACGCGCAGGGTGCCGTACACCAGGCTCATCCCAATCGTGATCAGCGCGAGGATCGAGCCCTGGACGATGGTGCTGACCAGAGTCTGCAGAGCGAGGTTCACGACTCCACCCCCAGATACGTGGCGGCGACCGCAGGATCGGACAACACGGCGTCCACGGTGCCGCCCGCTCTGACTGTGCCGTTTTCGATGAGGGTCAGGTGGTCGGCGACGTCGCGCACCCGGGAGAAGTTCTCCTCGACGAGCAGGATCGTCATGCCGGAGCGATGGATCTCGACGATCTGCCGATACACCTCGTCCACCAGGACGGGCGCCAGTCCGAGGCTGGGTTCGTCGATCATCATCATCGTGGCGTCGGCCATTAAACCGCGTCCCAGCGCGAGCATTCGGCGTTCGCCGCCGGACAACGTGCGGGCCTGCTGCCCCCGCCGCTCCGCCAATCGCGGAAAGATTCCATACACCAGGTCAAGCCGGTCGACGCGTTCAGCGCGGCCACCCTTGCGGAGGAACGCCCCCAGGGTCAGGTTCTCGAGGACCGTCATGTCCGGGAACAGCAAATCGCCCTGCGGGATGTGAACCAGGCCGCGACCGGCGATTCGTTCCGGACTCAGCCGAGTTATGTCTTTGCCGGACAACGATATTCGACCAGAGCTGGCGGTGATCAGTCCGCTGGCAGCGCGCAGGATGGTGGTCTTGCCGTGCCCATTCGGCCCGATCACCACCGAGAGTTCACCAGAGGCGACCACTAGGTCGACACCCCGAACCACCGTGGCTGCCCCGTAGCCCGCGTGGAGGCCACTGATCTCGAGGACGGCCTCAGGCATCGTTCGCCCCATCGTCAGTGGTGGTGACCATGCTCTCGCCGAGATAGACGCGCACCACGTCTTCGTGTGCGACCACTTCGGCTGGCGTGCCCTCGAACAACGTCCTGCCCTGGTTCATGATCAGCACGCGGTCAGACAACGCCATCAGCGCCCGCATCACGTGCTCGATGAGCACGATCGTCACCCCTCGCTCCCTGACGTTGGTCAGCAGCACCATGAGCTCGTCGGTCTCGGCGAGGCTCAGTCCGCCGAAGGGTTCGTCGAGGAACAGCATTTCGGGATCGGTGGCCAGGGCGGACGAGATCATCAACTTCTTCTTGTCGAACACCGGCAGCGGACCCGCGTTCACACCTGCCTGCCCCGCCAGACCGACGAACTCGAGTTCCGTCCAAGCACGTTCGAGCGTTTGACGGTCCTTGCGCATCGCCCTCCACCACCGTCGCCCGCCACCGAAGTGGGCGCCAACCACTACGTTCGCCAGCACCGTCTCCGTGTCGAAGACCACGGGGTGTTGAAAGGTCCTGGCGATACCGCGGTGACAGATCTGCGTGACGCTGGCACGGGTGAGGACTTCGCCACGGAATCTCACATCGCCCGACGTCGCACGAGTCATGCCGGTCACCACGTCGAAGAAGGTCGTCTTACCCGCGCCATTCGGTCCGGCGATGCCGAAGACCTGTCCGGGCAGAACGGACATCGAGACATCGTCAACCGCCGTCAGGCCACCGAATCGCTTCGTCAACGCATCGGTTTGGAACAGCGGATCCGTCACGGGTTCAGCGGATCCAGGCCGGAAGCACGAAGGACCCCTGGGCGTACGGAGGCGGTGAGAGCAAGACCTGCTTGCCGTCCTGGATCTGATAGGTCAGGTGGGGCATGGCCAGACTGGGATCGTTGACCTTGTCCGGGTACGGCAGGGCGGTCAGTTCCTTCTGGTCGAAGCGGTAGGTGCCGACGACCCCGCGAAACACGCTGGCCTTGAGGAACTCACTGACCTTCTTGAAGTCGGTCGGGTCACCGGCCTGCGCAGCAGCGCGGGCCCAGAGTCGCACGGTGTCGTACTGCGCACCCGACTGGCTGAGACCGGCTGGCGCGCCGAACTTGGCCTGGTAACGCTCGCGGAAGTCCACGCCGATCTCGTCGGGCAGCGTGCCGATCGTGGTGGACCAGAGCACTCCGTTGGCGGCGCCCTTGGCGAGATCGAGATACTCCGGAACGCTCGGACCGTACTGCTGATAGAGCAGTGACGGCGTTGGGGCACTGGCGAACTGGGTGGCGAAGCCCGCGAGATCACCGGCGAGGTAGTCGGTGATGAAGATCAGGTCGGGGGGATTGGAGCGGATCCGGGCCAGCTGTGGGCCCCAGTCCGCGTTCGGCGCCGTGACTTGATCATTGAGAGTCACGTTCCAGCCGAGCTTCTTGATGCCGTCGGAGAAGACGGTGGCAATCGAGATGCTGTAGGAGTCGTTGCTCGTGATGATGGCGACCGTATTGGTGCGCGGCGTCCACGCCTTGGTGCGGATCCACTCTTGCATCAGCTGGATGAAGCCCTCGGCGTACCAAATCTCGGTCGGACAGCACTGGAAGACGTTCGAGATGCCGTTGTCGACGACGAAATCGGTGTTGGCCTGAAGGGTGTTGGTGTGCAACAGCGGAACGCCCGCGTCGCCGTAGATACCGTACTCGGCGGACGTCGTCGACGTGTAGCCCGAGAACGCCGCGACAACCTGCTCCTGGGACACCAGTCGCTGTGCGGCTTGAATGAAGTTCTCGGGTGCCTGGTCGGAGATGTCGGCGGTGACCAACTCGAGCTTGCGGCCGGCGACACCGCCCGTCGCATTGACCTCGTCGACCGCCATCTGCGCGCCGCGCACCATCTCCTCGCCGTCACCCGAATAGGGTCCGGTGATCGGAGCGACGCTGCCGATCTTGATCGAGTCGCCAGAGGACGCGGCAGTCGAAGCACCCCCATTCGACGGCTTGACGGCCCACCCGGCCGCGCCACCGACCACCAAGCCCCCTACGCCCGCTGCCCCGACCCCCGTGACGAAGTTGCGCCGAGAGACGCCGCGCTGTCTGTCCTTGGCTGGCGTTTCTGGCATCGTGGTGCTCCTTTGCATCGCCGTACCGGTATGTGTCAGTACATCGGCCAGCCAGCAGGGGATGCATCCGTCAATTGACGGATACCCCTCTCGCTTTGCTCAGGCCGACAGGGCGGGCGGGCACCACGAAGGCAACCGGAACCGCGACAGCTTCCCGAACGGCTCAGGAGAAAGCACGTGGTGGGTGCCGTCCTGGATCTGGTAGATCATGTGGGCCTGGCCCATCGACGCGTCCGGCGTCGAGTCGGGGTAGGACAGCGTCGAGTGCTTGTGTTCGCCGAAGTAGTACACCCCGTTGACCCCGCGGTGCGGCCACCGGCGCAGGTAGCGGATGACGTCTTCGGTGCCCCGGGTGGCCGTCGCCGACCAGGCAGCCGCCAGCAGGTTGACCTGGTCGTACGCCGCACCTGCCTGTGACCATCCCGGTGGTCGGCCGAACCTGGCGGTGTACTGGCCACGGAAGCGCCTGCCGAGTGCGTCGTCGTATGTGCCCGTCGTCGTCGACCAGATCACTCCGTCGGCAGCAGCGCCGAGCGCGGTCTGAAAGCGCGGGATCGACGGCCCGTACACGCAATACACCAGGGCGGGCAATCCCGTCGCCACGAACGCTCGCTGGAATGCCGCCACCTCCTGATCGAGGAAGTGGGTGACCATGACGACCTCGGGTTCCGACCGTGCCACCCTGGCCGCAACGGAGGCCCAGTCGGTGGTGCTGACCGGAACACGGATGAGGTCCTCCACCGACCATCGGGCCCGCCCCGCGGTCGCCAAGAAGTGTTCGTTCGTGACCCTGGTGCTCGACGTCGCGGCTTCGATGCTGACGATGCCGCGGCCATGCGGGCGCCACAGACCGCGCCGTTCGAGGTCTGTGAGCAGACGCACCAGGCCCACGCCGTAGAACGTCTCCGACGCGCACGTCTGAAGCACCGCGCCGAATCTGGCCGGGTCGGCCTCGGTCTGCTCCACCTGCTCGGCGAAGGTCGCGGTGTGGAGAAACGGCTTGCCGTAGTCGGCCACCATGTCGATGACGGCCGAGTTCTCGGCGCTGGCATAGCTGGTGGTGATCGCGTCTACCTCGAGGTCGAAGAGTCGGCCGAGACCGCGTTGCACGCTGTCCCAGCTGAACAGATCCACTTCGGCGGTCACCAATTCGACCGGCCGTCCCGACGCACCACCCATGGCGTTGAGTTCCTCGACCGCCAACGTCGACCCGTGCAAGACCTCAACGCCGTCGGCTGCGGCGGCTCCGGCCGGGATCAGCGCTCCGACGACCAGGGGACGTTTGCGTGGATACGCCGGTCGCAGCGGGGCGACCTCGGCCCGAGGGACCTTGTTGACGATCGCCTCCAACTCGACCACCCCGATGCCCGGCGTGCCGTCGACGCCTCCCGGGATCGGCAGGCGCAACAACCCCGAGTCGACTGCGAGCGCCGCCAGCCCACCCCGGGTGCCCTGATCCAGCTTGGTCAGCAGCCGTTCGATCTGCGTGGAGACCGTGCGCGCACTGGTGCCGAGCCGTTCGGCGATACCGGAATTGGTCAACCCGAGCGCCAAGAGGGTCAGGACGTCCACTTCGCGGACGGTGACGCCACGCGGCATGTCGACCTCCGCGATCCGCACCGAAACCCGCTCACCGGCCGCCCATGCCGACGAGCGGCGCACGGCCGCAGGGAATTCGGGGTCGTATCGGGTACGGACGAGGTGGACCGCGAGCCATGTGTCATCGCGCCGCCACAGGAATCGCAAGGAGTCTCGGGTGGTTTGGAAGAACGCCCGTGCGTAGCGGAGCACGTCCCCTGGAACGTTCTCGGGCGCCGCGTGTGAGCGCGCCCCCGCCTCGAGGACGAGTTCGGCGACGACCCTGGACATCCATCTCCTTTGCGCCGCTTCGAGCCCTGGTGACCGTAGCGGAGGGCCGGCGGGAGAGGCAGTGGCGAAGAGTCTACGCCCAGGCCGAAACGTAGTCGCGCATAATCCAGCGGCCCTCGCATGGGTTTCCCACGGAGATGTGGGCGCGCCGTTTGGCGGGTTCGAACACGACACCGGTCGCGGTCGTCCACTGGTCCAACGGCATCGCGTCAGGATCGGGATGACAACAGATGCCCGACGGATTCCCCGCGTGGTCCGACAGGATTCGCTGCCAGTCGCCGACCCCGGGATCGGGCGTGGCACGCAGCAGGTCTCGGACGCGCTGCAGCCGGAACAGCGAGTCGGCCATCAGCGCGATGCCCACGTCGGTGCCGCCGAGGTCGCGCAGCGGAGCCACGGAGAAGTGATTGGTGTGCAGGAGAAGACCGCGGTCGTCGGGCAATTGCCAAGAGATGGCGTCGAATCCGCCCGGCCGCGCCTCGGCATCTACGACGAGGCCGTCGCCGCTGCCGATCACGTAGTTGGCCGACGACGATCGGGGTGCCGACTGCAGTATGGTCGCCGCCTCGGTCGGCGTGCGACACCCCAGCAGCGCGCGGAGCATCACGTGGTACGGCACGCCGGGTGCGCCAGCGTCCATGCCGGAGACCAAGGCGTTGGTGGCCACGACCAGACCCGCGGAGTTCATGCCGAACTTCGCGAGGAGGCCCGCTTCGACGACCGTCATGAAACTCGGCCCGTCGTCGGGCTCTGACTCGAGGAGCACCACAGTGTCAGCCGAGAACGTGAGCCAGTCCCAGGTCTGACCGATAAGTCGCTCACCGGACTCGGTGAGCGAGGAGAACGACGTGCACTCCAGGACGGGCGGGAGCTTTCCCGCCGATCTGACCTTGGCGGCGAACAGGATCTCGGTACGCAAATTCATTGCCAAGACGTCGAGGAACTCCAGACCGCTGCCCTCGGCAATCCCGCGCATCTCAGACAGTGACGCCGGATGGAACCTCTCGATGGGGTCGATGAAGGCCCGCGCCTCGTCGCGGACCCGATCCCAATCCCAGGTGGCGAAGTGTCCATAGACCTCGGCATAGGCGTCGCGCGTCCGACGGACCCGCGAGGCGGCTCGCTCACCATATTGAGCACCACGATCGTGGGCGCCGCCGCTCACACCGATGACGGGTAGTTCGTGGTCGGTCATGACGCGAGATAACCTCCGTCGACTAGGATTTCGGTTCCGGTGATGTAGGAGCTCTCGGTTCCTGCGAGAAACAGGCACGCGGCGGCCACCTCACCGGCGGTGCCCAGACGTCCCAACGGTAGTCGCCGAAGCAGCGCGACGGCGGCTCCGGCGTCGGAGGTGACAGTCGTCATGGCCGTATCGATGACGCCTGGAACCACACAGTTGACGCGGATCCCCGACCCACCCCACTCGACGGCGAGCTGGCGTGCCATCGACGACACCGCCCCCTTGCTGGCGGCATAGGCCGCACTCGGCTCGCCCCTATCGCCGCGTCCGGCGGCGACCGAACCGAGCAGGACGATGGAACCCGTTGTCCCATAATGGATCATCGTTGACGCGACCGCCTGGGCCATGAGGAAGCTGCCCCTGGCATTCACGCCGACGACGTCATCCCATCCCGCCGCGTCGGCGGTCGCGCTCGGCGTCACGCGGTAGATCCCGGCGCAGTGCACCAAACTGTCGGGCGGTCCATCCCATCCGGTGATCGCGGCATCGACTGCGGCGGTCACCTCACCCGGTTCCGCGACGTCGGCGGTGATCGTGCGGTGACGTGATTCGGTGCGGAACGCAAACGCGCGGTCGATTCCGATCACCGACCAACCCGCGTCAAGGGCGTGGTCTACGACGGCCGCTCCGATCCCGGATGCCGCGCCCGTGACGATCAATCGGCGCGTCATCTAGCTGACCTGGATCCCGCCGTTGACACCGATCGTCTGGCCAGTGACGTATGCGGCGTCGTCGGACAACAACCAGACGACCGCACCTGCGACGTCGTCACCGTTGCCGTGTCTGCGAAGCGGTACGGATTCGCGCAGTTGCGACATTCTGTCGTCGGGACCGATCCCCGCCGCGCGGGCCTGCGACGCGACCTCCTCCTTGTGCATGCGGGTCATCATGTAGCCCGGAGCGACGGTGTTCACCGTGACACCGCTCGGACCCAGTTCCAGCGCCAGGCAGTGCGTCAAGCTGCGCAAGGCGGCCTTCGACATGATGTAGGCGCTTCCACCGACGACCGGCTGGTCGGCGAACAATGATCCGACGTTGACGATTCGGCCGGACCCCCGCGCCTTCAGGTGCGGGATCGCCGCGCGGCACAATCGCACGGGCCCAAGCAGATTGACGTCGAGAGTCCGCACCACGTCCTGTATTGCCACGGTGTCGAGGTCGCCGCTGGGTCCGCCGATGCCCGCGTTGTTCACGACGGCGTCGAGACGTCCGTACGACGCCATCGCCGTGCGCACAAGCGCCTCGGCGGTGTCGGGCAGCGCGATGTCGGCAATCGCGGCACGCACCCGGCCGTCGAACGCGCCAGCCCCGAAGTGCTCGCCCACGTCGTCGCTCACGTCTGCGGCGACGACGCACCAGCCCTCGGCGAGCAGGCGTGCCGCGACGCTGCGACCGAGGCCGTGCGCCGCGCCGGTGACGATGGCGCAGCGGTGTGAGTCGGTGGTCACGACACCACCCGCGCAACGTCGCGGGTGGGCGCGACCCATGCTCCGGCCGCGGAGATGTCGTTCAGTAGCCGGTCGAGCAAGACCAGCCGAGATGGGCGACCGATGAATTGCGGATGCATGGTGAGCATGTAGTGCGCACCGAGTGCGGCGATGCCGTCGAGTTCGTCCTTCCAGAGCGCGTACACCTCGCCAACCGTCCGGATCGTCTTGTTCCAGGTGTCGCCGGCGAACCAGAAGTGCGGCGCGTCGTCGAGGATCCAGGAGACCGGCACCTCGACGATGCCACCGGGATGTCGGTAGGGGTTGATGTCGTCCATCAGGTTCGACGAGTACTCGAAACCGTAGGTGGACAACAAGTCCAGGGTATGCGGGCTGAAGTCCCACGACGGCGAACGGTAGCCGACCACTTCAGCCCCCAGGCCGCGCAGAATGTCTAGGCCGCGCGCCAGTTCGGACTCCTCTTCGTCGCGAGTCAGGGCGGTCGGGGACCGGTGGGTATAGCCGTGGTGACCGACTTCGTGACCGGCTGCCAGGATCTCGCGGACCCGATCGCCATGGCGCTCGGCGTCACCACCGGGGACGTAGAACGTTGCCGTGACACCGTGGCGCTCCAACAACTCCAATAGCAACGGGATGGCGACCTTCGGCCCGTAGGTGCCCTGTGACAGCACACCCGGCCGATTCGCGTTGGCCGGGTCCTCTCCCAGCCATACCTCTTCAGCGTCGAAGTCGAACGTGATGCTGGCGGCGAACGGAGCGCCACCAGGCCATTCCCTCTTCGATCCTGCTGACATTTGGGTGATTGTCGTCGGGCGTGGTTGTCGGGACATGCGTCATTCGACGTAACGCCGCCCGTCCGTCGAATGACGCATGACGTCCGCGCGCCCTCTGGGTGTACTGGGTGTGCGGCGATCCGGCCGCGTGGTGGGCGAGGAGTACCCGAGGTGGATCGACCCCGTTGGACCGTGAGCGTCGACGCCGGCGGTACCTTCACCGACGCGGTGGCGCGCTCTGATGACGGCCGCGTCCTGGTGGCGAAGGTGGCGTCCACCCCCGATGACCCGTCGCGGGGTCTGGCGAACGCGGTCGACGCCCTCGCGGTCCAGGGCATGCCGGTCGGCGATGTCGGGCTGCTCTGTCACGGCACCACCGTGGCCACCAATGCGATTCTCACGGGCGACCTTTCGACGGTGGCCCTGCTCGCCACGCGGGGGTTCCGCGATGTCATGGGCTACCGCCAGTCCAGCCGGCCGACTGTGTACAGCCTCACCCCGGAGCGGCCCGACGACCTCGTCGAGCGCCGCGCCCGCATCGAGGTGACCGAGAGGCTGACGAGCACTGGCGAGGTGCTCGTGCCGCTTGAGGACACCGAGGTCGAGCGGGTCGTGGCGGCAGTCGCTGCCCTGAACGTAGATGCGGTGGCGGTCAGCCTGCTGTTCAGCTATCTCGACGATTCACACGAACGCCGATTGGGTGACGCGCTGCGCCGCGCATTGCCCGGAGTCCCCGTCACGCTGTCGAGTGCGGTGGCCCGGGAGTTTCGCGAGTATCCACGCACTGCGACGACCGTGATCAACGCGGCCCTTCGACCGGTCATCGGTGGGTACATGCAACGAGCCGCGAAGGCTGCCGCCGAGTCCGGAGTCACGGCACCCTTCCTGGTCATGCAGTCGAACGGGGGAAGCGTGCCCGCGGCACGGGCCGAGGAGAACGCCCATCGGCTGGTGTTGTCCGGGCCGGCAGGCGGTGTTGCGGGGCTGGTGGCAAACGCTTCCCGGCACGGGCTCGGCAACGTCATCAGCCTGGACATGGGGGGCACTTCGACAGACGTCTGCCTGGTGCGCGACGGCCGCATGCCGTTCACGACCACCCAGGCCCTGCGCGATCACGTGTTGCTGGCGCCCGCCGTGGACATCCACACGATTGGGGCGGGCGGAGGCAGCATCGCCTGGACGGATCAGACGGGCCGACTTCGGGTGGGGCCGCAGTCGGCACGTGCGGTACCCGGCCCCGCTAGCTATCTGCGCGGCGGGACGCAGCCCACGATCACCGATGCGCACGTTGTCCTGGGGACGCTCGGGACCGGACAGCTCGCGGGCGAGTTGGTACTGGACCGTGCGGCGGCGATCACGGCGGTGGACCAGATCGGTGCGGCCCTGGGCACGAACACCGAGGAGGCCGCGGAGGCGATTCTTGCGATCGGTCTCGCACACATGGTGCGCGCCGTGCGCAAGGTCAGCGTCGAACGTGGCCTCGATCCGCGCGAGTTCACCCTCGTCCCGTTCGGAGGTGCGGGCCCCCTGCACGCCGGACTGCTGCTCCGTCACCTGGGTCTGCGCAGTGTGCTGGTGCCAAGTCGTCCCGGCTTGTTCTCCGCCGACGGTCTATTGGTCGCCGGTCTTCGCCTCGACGACGCGCAGACCGTTCTGGTCAAGTTCGACGACGGGGCCGTCGAGACCATTGGCGAGTGGTTCCGAGACGCAGCGCACCGGATCACCGGGGAGATCGAGGCAGACGCCTCATCCGGCGCAGACGTCGCGGTGGCCGCATCCGCCGACTGCCGCTACCTCGGCCAGGGCTTCGAGCTCAATGTCACCCTGGATGGCTGGGAAGACGATGCGCTTCAACGTATTCCAGCCCTCTTCCACAGTGCACACGAAGAACTCTACGGGCATGCCAACAGGGGCGAGCCGGTCGAGGTCGTCACCCTGCGCATCGCCGCGGTGGGCGGGAACCGTAGGCCCGAAACACCCGACGAACTGGAGAGTGACCTCGATGCCGAACGGGCGGTCGTGATCCGCCGGGTGGTGCGCATTCCCGGATTCGAGGCACGGGAGGTACCGGTCTATGAGCGGTCGCTCCTGCAGTTCGGCGACACGTTCGACGGACCCGCGATCGTCGCGCAGATGGATTCGACGACCGTGCTGTGCGGCGGCCAACGCGCGGAGGTCGTCGCGGGCGGCGATCTCCTCATCACGGAAGGACCACGGCAATGACCGATCGGCGCCACACGGTCGACACCGTCAGCTTCGAGGTGATCGCCGCAGCGATGCAGTCCGCGGCCGAGGAGATGGGGACGCTCCTGAAACGGTCGAGCTACAGCCCGATCATCCGCGACATGGACGACTTCTCCTGCGCGTTGTTCACAGCCTCGGGCGATCTCGTCGCGCAAGCGGACTACATCCCCGCCCAGTTGGGTGCGATGTCCCTGGTGGTCAAGGCGACCATCGACCGATGGTGCGACCGGATCAACCCAGGTGACGCGTTCATCTCCAATCACCCCTACATGGGCGCCATGCATCTGCCCGACGTCAACGTCATCGCGCCAATCTTCCTGGACGGCGAGCTAGTCGCCTGGTCGGGCACCGCCGCTCACCACATCGACGTGGGGGGTGTGAACCCTGGCAGCGAAGGCCCGGAACTGCAGGACCTCTTCGGTGAGGGACTGGTTCTTCCGCCCGTGCGCCTGTCGATCGCCGGGGTCGAGAACGAAGACCTGGTCGCAATCCTCACCGAGAACATCCGAGATCCTCGGAGCACGGTCAGTGATCTACGTGCCCAGCGGGCAGCCTGCGGGCTTGGGGACGAACGGGTACGAGAACTCGCATCGCAGTACGGCACGTCGGTCGTTCTCGAGGTGATGGACCGCATGCTCGACACCGTCGAGCGCGGTGTGCGAAATGCGTTGGCGGCGTTGCCCGACGGCGAGGGTCAGGCCGAGGGCTTCCTCGATGACGACGGCCGGGGCGGACGGCCCACCCGCGTGCATGTGACGGTGCGCAAGTCGGCGGACCGCCTCGCCATCGACCTATCCGGGTGCGACCGGCAGGTCGCGGGCGCGATGAACGTGCCGTGGGCGAGTGCGCGCGCGGGCATCGTGTACGCCGTACGCGCCGTGGTGGCACCCGACCTCGGAGCCAACGACGGCTTGTTGCGTGCCGTCGACGTCATCGCTCCGCTCGGAATCGTGCTGAACCCCGAGCCGCCCGCGGCGGTGTCCGTGCGACACAACACCTGTCAGCGGTTTGCCGACACGCTGATCCGGGCGATGGCGGCGATCTGGCCGGAGAAGGGGGTCGGAAGCAGCACCGTCAGCTTCTTCTGCATCAACGTCGGCTCGGTCAACCCGGTCACCGGCCAGCCTTCGGTGATGGCCGACGTCGTCGGCGGCGGCACCGGGGCGACGCCGACGTCGGACGGCATCGACGGCGTCGACACCTACATGTCCAATGTCGGGGTGATGCCGACCGAGGTGGTCGAGACGAACTACAGCGTCCGGGTCCTGAAGACCGAATTCATAGCGGCATCACAAGGTTTGGGAACCCACAATGGTGGCCTCGGCCTGCGCCGGGAGTACCAGATCATCGATTCTCCGCAGCGCGTCACCTTCTACTCGGAGCAGACGCATGAGGACTTCGTCCCGCGCGGTGCAGGGGGAGGCGGCGACGCGGTGGCTACGAAGGTGACCGTGATCGGTCCGGATGGCGTCGAGATGACGGGGCTTCCCGCGAAGGCCTCGCTGACGCTGCAACCGGGAACCGTCGTGCGGGTGGAGACCGCCGGCGGCGGGGGATACGGCGATCCGGCGGGCCGCTCGGAACGGGCGCGCCGATACGACCAGCGCAACGGGCGCGTGTGACACCGGGGGATGTCCCATCGTCTTCAACGGCAGTCGTTCTCGCCCCGACCTAGTCAGCCGAGGTACTGCGCAGTCGATCCCGACAGCGGCATCTCCGGCATGCCCAGCTTGCGGTGGTCCCAGCTTCGCGTCCGGCTCGGCACCACGCGCACGGCGATGCGGTTGTTCATCATCTGGTCGACGAACGGTTTCATGTCGTCGGTGTAGGGACCGGTGTAGCGCTCCCACACGCTGATCCCCACGCGCAGAAGCAGATCCGGGTCGCTGTCGACGATCTCGGCCTCAGCGTCGATCGACACGCCGCGGAGGGAGTCGTAGGTGGAGCCGTCCTCGATCATCACCGTCAGGCGGGGATCGCGACGCAGGTTGACCGCCTTCTGAGACTTGGCCTTGGTCTCGAACCAGATCTCACCGTCAAGGACGGCGTACCACATCGCGACGAGGTGCGGCCTGCCCGCGGCCGACAGCGTCGCCATGGTCGCGGTGCGACTGTGATCGATGAACTCGACGATCTCGTCGTCGCTCATCACGATCTTCGAGCGTTCGTTCTTACCCATCCGGTATCCCTATCAGGCCTGCGCTGCGATGACCGTCACCGGGATGCCGTTGAGGGCACCGTTGCCGGACGGCTCATCGAGGAAGTCCGGCGGTGACAGCACGTTGGTGTTGACGCCGGGCGCCTCGTTGGCCACCGTCATCCTGGTGCCGGGCTGGCCGTGGCCCCAGCCGTGCGGCATCGACACCACGCCCGGTTTGATCGCGTCGGTGACCTCGACCGGCACCCGGATCTCACCACCCGACGAGCGGACCTTCACGACGTCACCGGAGACCAGGCCGCGCCGCTCGGCGTCGTCGCGGTGCATCAGCAGCGTGCAGCGGTCGCGGCCCTTCATCAGCGGCCCCACGTTGTGCAGCCAGGAGTTGTTGGACCGCAGGTGGCGGCGGCTGACCAGCACCAACTCCTCGGGGGCACGCTCGAGGCGCTTGGCCAGCCGGGGAAGGTCGTCGAGGAGATATTGCGGCGCCAACCTGATCTTCTGGTCGGCCGTGCCGAGTACCTCGGGCACCCTGGGCACCATCGGACCGAAGTTGATGCCGTTGGGTTCGGTCTTCAACTTCTCCAGGGTCAGGCCGTCGGGAATCTGGCCGTACCGGTCCCCGAACGGGCCCGTCCGCAGCGTCAGGTCGAGGGTGCGCTCCGGTCCGCCGGCCGGACCGTTCGAGTCGTAGTGCGCCCGGATCTCCGCGCCGTCGAGGCCCTGGGTGAAGCACATGTAGTCGAAGAAGCCGTCGTCGATCGCCGCGACGTCGACGTCCTCGGCGGGGGTTCCGGTACACAGCCCGGTCAGCCGGATCAACAGCTCCCACTCGTCCGGCGCGTCCGGGTCCGCCTTGGCGAACACCGGAGCCGAATAGTTCGCGATGCTGTTGATCGCGAAGTTGAGGATGAGATCGTCGTGGTGCGGCTGCTCCAACGGTGACGATCCCGGCAGGATGACGTCGGCGTGGCGCGTTGTCTCGTTGAGCCACAGGTCGATCGAGATCATTGCCTCGAGGGTCGGCAGCACCTCGTCGAGCTTGTGCCCGCCCGGGGTGGACAGCACGGGATTGCCCGCGACGGTGATCAGGGCCTTGAGTTGACCCTCGCCGGGGGTGGCGATCTCCTCGGCCAGACACGACACCGGAACCTGGCCGAGCACTTCCTTGGCGCCGCGCACGCGGGTGCGGTAGCGGCCGAAGTCGGCGGCTCCGTCTTCGAGACCCGGGATCGGCTGCACCGTGATCGACCATGCGGCCGGCGTCGGGAACATGCTGCCGCCCGGCACGTCGAAGTGGCGCGTGAGGATGTTGACGACGTCGACCAGCCAGCTGGCGAGACTGCGGAATTCCTGGTTGCACGTGCCGATCCGGCCGTAGACGACCGCGCGCGGCGTGGCGGCGAGTTCCCGCGCCAGCTCGCGGATGCGCTCGGCAGCAATTCCGGTGGCCGCCGCGACCCGTTCCGGCGGCCAGTCGGCGGCGACGTCGCGCACCGCGTCGACGCCCTCGAGGTACGGCGCCACGACGCCGAGGTCGACGAGGTCCTCCGCGAACAGCGTGTGCGTCACGCCGAGGAGCAACGCCGCATCGGTGCCGGGGGTGATGGGCAGCCATTCGTCGGCGCGTTCGGCCGTCGCCGTGCGGACCGGGTCGATGACGATCACCCTGCCGCGCTTGCGAATTGCGCCCAGGATGCCCATCACGTCCGGTGCGGCGAGCAGCGAACCCTGGGAGGCGGCGGGGTTGGCGCCCATCACGACCAGCAGATCGGTGCGTTGGATGTCGGGCACCGGGAAGCTCCACCAGCCCCCGTACATCAGGTGGGACGACAAGTTCTTGGGCCACTGGTCGACGGTTCCCGGGGAGTACGTGATCGGCATCCCGGACAGGCCGAGGAGGATGCCCGCGTACCGCGCCAACGAGAACGAGTGCGCGAGCGGATTGCCCGTGTACGCGGTGACCGCGCTGATGCCGTACTCCTCGATGATGGGCGCGAGCAGTTCGGTGCACCGCCGCAACGCCTGGTCCCAGCCGACCTCCTGCCATTCGCCGTCGACCTTGATCATCGGCGTGCGAATGCGGTCGGGGTCTTCGTGGAGGGCGCCCAGCGACGCGCCCTTGGGGCAGATGTGGCCGCGGCTCCAGGTGTCTTCGCGGTTCGGGCGAATGCTGGCGACATGGCCGTCGACGACCTGAATCTCCAAGCCGCACATGGCTTCACACAGTGGACAGGTGTAGAGGTGGAGTCCGTCCTGGCCCGTGCCTGCCAGCTGCCGCGTCGACGGGACCGCCGTCCGAGACCTCCTCCATGGTTGTCGTGACACACTGTATCGACCAAGGGTCGGCCGGAGGAGACGAATCGTGAAGTCCGCACCGCCGGCGCGAAGGCACAGCCAGGGGTCGCGGCGGGATCCGTCCATCGACACGGCCGTGCTCGCGGCGGCCCGCCTGCTGCTCGTCGAGCGCGGCTACGCGGCCACGTCGGTCGATCTGATCGCTACCACGGCCGGGGTGAGCCGCCCCGCCGTCTACCGCCGGTGGAGCTCGAAGGCCGAGCTGGTGCACCAGGCGGTCTTTCCAGATCTGGGCCCCGAGCCCGCGGAGGGCGAGCTGACCGCCGAGATCATGCGCTTGTGTCGCGGCGCCATGCGGATGTACAGCGATCCCGTTGTGCGCGAGGCAATTCCGGGCCTACTCGTCGATCTGCGGTCCGACCGTCGGCTGCGGCGGGTGATCAGCGACCGCCTAGAGGCCGCGGCGCGCAGTCAGCTCGCCGCTCAACTCGACGACGCGGTGGCGAACGGCATCGCGAGCGGTGAGGTCGGTGCCGACACCGTCATGGACGCGATCGCGGGCGCTGCCTGGTACGCCGTGTGCGTGCGGCGGGTTGCCGACGTCGACCGTGCTGCCGACGACCTCGCCCACATGGTGCTCCGCGGAGTTCTCTCGTAGTTCTGCGGGCCGGTATACCCTCGCCTTTCGTTGGATCTCACCGCGTGGACGAAGCAGGACGGCAACCAATGGGCGGATTGAAGGCGGCGCTGGCGGCGGCGGGCGTGGCGGTGTTGCTCGCCGCGTGCGGGTCGACGACGCAGGGGCTCGCGGTCTCGCCGCTCTACGACCCGTTCCGGGCCGGAGGGCTGCCCGCCCAGGATGGTCCCAGTGGCATCCGCGCGGGCGGTCCAGCACCCGAGGGTGAGGTGCACGACGGTGACGGTGGCGACGCCGACAAGCTCGCCACCCTGGGGGTCAACGACGTCGCCGAGTTCTGGGAACAGAACTACTCGCAGACGTTCGACGGAACATTCCGCGCCGTAGACGATCTGGTGTCCTACAACTCCGAGAGCCCGTCCAGCCCCGAGATTTGCGGCGACGAGACGTACGACAACCCCAACGCCCTGTTCTGTCCGCCGGACCACCTGATCGCCTGGGACCGCGGTGTTCTGGTTCCCCTTGGGCAGCAGTTCTTCGGCGACACCTCGATCGCCGCCCTCCTCGCCCACGAGTATGGACACGCGGTGCAGGACATGGCGAAGATCGCCGACGACGACACGTCCACACTGGTGAGCGAGCAACAGGCGGATTGCCTTGCGGGCACCTATATCCGGTGGGTCGCCGAGGGCAAGTCTCCCCGCTTCGAGCTCAGCACCGGCGACGGCCTCAATCACGTCCTCGCAGGCGTGCTCACGCTGCGTGACCCGACCTACGTCGCCGGTGACGCACCCTTCCTCGAACAGGGCCACGGCACCGCGCTCGACCGCATCAGCGCCTTCCAACTGGGCTTCACGTCCGGCGCCGGCGAGTGCGCCAAGATCGACACCGACGAGATCGCGGAGCGGCGTGGCGATCTGCCGCTGACCCTCCCCGACGAGGACACCGGCGCATCCGGTGACGTCGAGGTGACCGAGGACGTGGTCACCTCGCTGGTCGACGTCCTCGGCCAGGTGTTCCAGCCGGCTCAGCCCCCCACGCTGTCCTTCGATGCGCCAGAATGCCCGGACGCCCAGCCGAGTCCGCCGGCGTCCTACTGCCCGGAGAGCAACACCATCTTCGTCGACGTCGCGACGCTCGCGGAGATGGGCACCCCGGCCGACCGCGAGGACTACACCCTGCTGCAAGGCGACAACACGGCTCTGTCGGTGGTGACGTCGCGCTACGCGCTGGCCGTCGAACACGAACGTGGCGAGGCCCTCGACGACGCGGCGGCCGCCTTGCGCACCGCGTGCCTGTCGGGCGTCGCGCAGCGCGCCATGTCGGAGGACGGAGGCCTGGCTCTCACGCTCACGGCGGGCGACCTCGATGAGGCAGTGGCGGGCCTGCTGACCAACGGCCTGGTGGCCAGCAACGTCAACGGCGAGACGGTTCCCGCCGGGTTCACCCGCATCGTGGCCTTCCGATCGGGCCTCGAAGGTGACAGCGACCTCTGCTCCGCACGCTTCCCGTAGGTGCGGCGCGGCACGGGGCTTGGCGTTCTCGTCAGTGGCTATCATTGGGCGAAAATGACCCGGCACGACGAGGGCGATGGGGGTTCGCGAACGGTGGCAAAAAGGACGATCGTCGAATGGGTCGACGATATCGACGGGTCCGCAGCGGCGGAGACGGTGACCTTCACCATCGATGGTTCTCGGTACGAAATCGACCTGTCGCAGAAGAACGCGGCGAAGTTCCGCGACTCGATGAGCGGATGGATCGGGGCCAGCCGCAAGTCGAGCGATCGCCGGCCACGCGGAGCGCAGGCCAAGAACGACCCCTCGGAGTCGACGAAGGCCCGAAAGTGGGCGCGCGCCAACGGTTTGGAAGTGGGCCCGCGGGGCCGCCTGCCGTCCGAGGTACTCGACGCCTACCGGTCACGAACGCCGGATGAGTAGGCCGGGCCCGGCCTAGAGACTGCAGAGCGCCGACACCGCGGCCGGGATGCCGATCAGGGCCGCCATCGTGGCCGCGAGCAGCACGCGTTGTCGTAGGCGGGCGCCGCGACGGACCGGCCCGCTCAACCGGATGGCGCGAGCCACGGCCGCGGTATCGGCGGCACCGAGTGCACCCCGTATCGGCCGCGGCTGCCCGGCCAGCGCCACGAGTCCATTCAGCACCGCGACCCGGCCGTGCTGTCTCGCGGCCGTGTCGTCGGCGCACATCTCGACCAGGCGACCGACCGAGTCAACGGCCCTGCGGAACAACGGAAGCCGCGGCATCGCGTCGGACAGGGACCGCAACAGCATCATCAGCTGCAGATGGCGTCCGGACAGGTGGGCCCGTTCGTGGGCGAGCACGGCGGCCAGCTCGGCCTCCCCGAGAGCGTCGATCGCGCCCGTCGTGAGCACGATCGCGTCCGGGCGGCCCGCCACGCAGTAGGCCGCGGGCTGGTCGGCGCGCAGGACGACGACATCGGAGCTTGCCCTCGGCGATCCGGCGAGTCGCGCGTCGTGGGCATGGTCGCGGCTGGTCGCCCAGAACTGCCTGAACGCCATGATGATTCGACGGATGACGATGGCGGACGCCGCCAGTGCGGCCAGGCCCAGCCCGGCGAGTGCGACGCGCCCGGGCAGGCCGAGGTGCACCAGATCGTCGACGATCCGCGAGCAGTATTCGACCGGCCCGTGCGGACCCACCGCCACGACGTCGCGCACCACCCCGACGCCGACGACGGTCCACGCGCCCAGCGCCATGGCAATGGCACACAGCCAGACGGCGATCGAGAAGCGGGGGCTCAGCCCGTTGCCGGTGATGCGCGCGAGCAGTCGAGGTGCGCACCAGCTCAGCAGCGCGCCGTACCCCAGCAAACACATCGTGGCGTTCACGAGCTGCGCTCCCCCGGATGGATCTTGCCCAGAGCGGCCCGCAACTGTGCCGACTCGTCGGCATTCATCTGCTGCAGGAAGTGGTTCAGCACCAGGCCGGCGTCCCCCCCGGAGTGGAAGGCGTCGCGCATCAACGCGGCGGATCGCTCCTCACGCGTCATCGTCGGCCGGTACCGGTATGCCTTCCCGTCGCGCTCCCGGGCCAGCCAGCCCTTGCGGTGCAGGTTGTCCATCGTCGACATCACCGTCGTGTACGCGATGTCACGCTCGGCGACCAACTCGTCGAACACCTCGCGGACGGTGACCGCGGCGGCGTGGGCCCACGTGCGGTCCATCACCACGGCTTCCAGGTCGCCGAAACCCCGCTGCTGCATATCCGACAGGCTAACGAGTCATCCGCGAACTGCGCTGCCCTGCAGCCATTTCTGCCACGGCACGCTCCAGTCGCCGTTCTGCCATTGCTCCAGCGGGCTGCCGCCGGTGTTGCGGATCTCGACGACGTCACCCGGCTGCGAGAACTCGTAGAACCAGCGGGCGTCCTCGGCGCTGAGGTTCAGGCAGCCCGCGGACACGTTCGTGTTGCCCTGGGCCCAGACCGTCGCCTCCCGCTCGTGGAGGTAGATGCCGTCGGGGCTAATCCGCGTGGCGTACGGCACGCTGATCCGGTAGCCGGACGCGGAGTTCACCGGGAGCCCGTAGGTCGACGAGTCCATGAGGACCGGGTTCGCCTTGTCCATCACTGTGTAGACGCCCGACTGGGTCCAGAAGTGAATCGTCTTGCCCCCAACGGTTTCCGAGCCACCCCGGCCCATCGAGGTGGGCATGGTGCGGACCAGGACGCCGTCGTCGTAGACACTGACCTGCTTGGTGCGATCATCGGCGATCGTGACGTGGGACGGTGCGATGGTGAATCCGACGACGCGGTCCTCCTGGCCGTACAGACCGGCGCCCAGCTCGACGCCGTAGATGCCCGCGGCGACGCGGACCTTGGTCTTCGGCGCGTAGTACTCCCGCGGCCGCCAGTGCGCCTTCTGGTCGTTGACCCATGACCACGACCCTTCGACGGGCGGATCGGTGGTGACCTTCATCCGCCCCTCCGCGGCCGCCCGGTCGGCGATCGCGGAGTCGAAGCGCGCCACGATCACCGTCCCGACGCCGTAGGTGCCGCCGTCGCGTAGTTGCGCGCCCGACGTCGTCGTCAGCGTGACGCCGGCCTGGTTCTGCGGCACCACCGTCGAGAACTGTGTCGTCCTCGTCGCGGTGGTGGCATCGGTGCCCACCCCGGTCGCCGTGAGGGTGTACGTCCGGCCGTAGCCGAGCGGTTCGGCGGGCCGCCACGCGGTCGCGTCCGGCGTCATGGCACCCGCGACCGTCCTGCCCTGCTCGTTGACCAGGCGGACGTCGGTCAACGTGCCCGACCGGGCGGCGACCCAGGCCGCGCCGGTGGGAACGACGTTGCGGGCACCGGCCGGCGGCGAGACGGTCAGGCTGGGCGGCTCGGTCACGGCGAGGGGTTCGGCGGGTGCCGACGCCCGGTCGGCGCTTCCCGGCATGCCGCCGTCGACCGTCGGGGACGCGACTGCCGCCACCACGACGACGATCGCGGCGAGCAGCACGGCGCGCCGTCGACGTTCGGGATGCAAGGGCCACCTCTCGGTCTTCGTCATCTACGTAGCAGCATAGTAGATGGCCGTCAGGGAAACATGTCGACTTTCGCATGTATTTAGGTAGGCTCCCCCCATGGGCGAGACCGCGCACGACGGCCATCAGGGGCACTCCCACTCGATGTCGGCCGACGCCGACCGAAAGTGGTTGACGCTGGCCCTGATTCTGATCGTCGGCTTCATGGCGGTGGAGGTCGTCGTCGGCGTCATCGCGGGGTCGCTCGCGTTGATCACCGACGCCGGGCACATGCTTACCGACGCCGCGTCGATCGTGCTGGCGCTAATCGCGATCCGGCTGGCCGCGCGACCCGCCCGTGGCGACTACACCTACGGCCTCAAACGCGCCGAGATCCTGTCCGCGCAAGCCAACGGCATCACCCTGTTACTGCTCTCGGCGTACTTCATCTTCGAGGGGGTTCGCCGGCTGATCAATCCCGGCGAAGTGGAGGGCCTACTGGTCTTCGTCACCGCGCTCGTCGGCATCGTCGTCAACGTCGCCGCCTCCTGGTGCATCAGCCGCGCCAACCGGTCCAGCCTCAACGTCGAGGGCGCGTTCCAGCACATCCTCAACGACCTCTACGCCTTCATCGCCACCGCGATCGCAGGCGCCGTCGTCTGGCTGACCGGGTTCGCCCGCGCCGACGCGATCGCCGCACTCATCGTGGCGGCGCTGATGATCAGGGCCGGCTGGGGCCTGGTGCGCGCCTCCGGGCGCATCTTCCTGGAGGCCTCCCCCAAGGGCGTGGACCCCACTGCCGTGGGTGCGGAGCTTGCCACGGTGGGCTCGGTCGTCGAGATACACGACCTGCACATCTGGGAGATCACCTCGGGTGAAGCTGCCCTATCGGCACACGTGATCGTCGGCGACGGCGCCGATTGCCACGCCATCCGCGGCGATCTGGAACGCATCCTGCGCGAGCGGCATCACATCGACCACACGACGCTTCAGGTCGACCACGTCTGCGAGGACGATCCCGACGAACACTGCATGGAGCCGCACGGCCAGTCCTACCGGAGGTCCTGACGCTCGAACGGCCAGTTATCACACGTTTCTAGTCCAGAAGTGTGTAATAAGCGGCCGCTGGCGGGCTTTGGGCACGATGCCGTGAGGACACTGATGGGGTGCACACCTCCGAACCCCTGCTGAGTCCCACGCTCGTCATCGTGTGCGTGGTGATGGCGCTCACCGCGGGCATCGTCTCTCGCTTCTTCCTCAGAGGCTCTCTGCTGGCGGTGCCGGGGGCTGCGGCGCGTGCGGCAGTTCAACTGGCCATGGTGGCCAGCGTCCTCGCCGCCGCGATGGCACGGCTCTGGTCCTCGGCGCTGGTGCTCGCGGTGATGTTCGTCGTCGCATCGATCACGGCCGGTCGTCGTAGTGAGGCGGACCGCGGCTCGTTCTGGCTCGCAGCGGCGCTGGCAGCGGGCATGGCGGCCGTCATTCCGCTCCTCCTGCTGACTGGCGTCGTACCACTCACCGGGGTGGCGTTGGTGCCGGTGTTCGGGATCGTTCTGGGTGGCACGATGACGGCCTCGGCAATGGCGGCCAAGCGAGCGCTCGACGCTCTCGGCTTGCGCGCAGGAGAAGTGGAGGCGGCGCTCAGTCTTGGCCTGTTCGAACGCCATTCGCGAATGGAGGTGATCGAGCGACCGCTCCTCGATGCCTTGCTGCACAATCTGGATCAGGCACGCACCGCCGGTTTGGTCACCTTGCCGGGTGCCTTCGTCGGCGTCCTCTTGGCAACGGGGTCGGCCGCTCAGGCCGGCGCCGTGCAGGTCCTGGTCCTCGGCTCGATGTTGTTGGCTCAGGCCTGCGGGGTGACAGTTGTCGGTGAGTTGGTGGCCCGAGGCCGGATCGCGCGCAGCGATCGGAGTCGGGGGTCCGGCTCCACCGCGGGTGCCCCACGTTTCGCCCGCCTGACCCGACACTGGTTGCGCTCGCTCCGCTAGCGGAGGATGAGGCGGGTGAAGGTACTGGTAGTAGAAGACGAACCCCGGTTCGCTGCCACGCTCAGCATGGGTTTGCGGGCCGAGGGCTTCGTGGTCGTGCACGTGGACAACGGGGTCGACGGCCTCTGGGAGGCAACGGAGAACAGTTTCGACGTGATCGTGCTGGACATCATGTTGCCCGGCCTCAACGGTTATGAGGTGCTCCGCAAGATGCGTGCAAAGGAAGTCTGGACACCCGTCCTGATGCTGACCGCGAAGGACGGCGACTACGACCAGACCGACGCTTTCGACCTTGGCGCAGATGACTATCTCTCCAAGCCCGTGGCGTTCATCGTGCTGCTGGCCCGGTTGCGTGCACTTCTTCGTCGCGGCGCACCGCAGCGCCCGGTCGTCATGACCGCGGGTTCGCTGACACTCGATCCGGCGCGACGCGTGGTGGCACGCGCATCTACCCCCATCGAGCTCACCCCGCGCGAGTACGGAGTCCTGGAATACCTGATGCGCCACAAGGACACGGTCGTCACCAAACAGGACATGCTGCAACACGTTTGGGATGCCCACTACACCGGGCCCGACAACGTGGTCGAGGTATACGTGGGTTACCTGCGACGCAAGATCGATCTTCCGTTTGGCACCAACACGATTCAGACGGTTCGCGGCGCGGGCTACCGACTCGAGTCCGGTGAGTACACCAACGGGAGCTGAACGGTCACCAGCGTCCCCCCGCCGGGTCGATCCGCTATCGTCACGCTACCCCCGTGCGCTTTGACCACTTCAGACACGATGGCCAATCCGAGGCCCGCTCCTCCGCTGCTACGCGCGCGGTCCGAGTCCAACCGCACGAACCGGTTGAACACCCGCGCGCGATCCCTCGCGGGGATGCCTGGACCATCGTCGGCGACCGTCAGCACGGCTTTACCCTCGACGACGCAGACGCGCACTTCGACCCGTGACGTTGCGTGCCGTGCCGCATTTTCCAGGAGGTTGCGGAGAACGCGCGAGAGACCGCCGGGATCGCCGACCATGCGCGTCGGAACTACTTTCGCGTCGATGGTCAGCGTCGTCTCCCGCAGGAGGCGATCCACTTCGATGGACGCAATGTCATCGAGATCGACGTCCCGGCGTCCCAGCGTCAAACCTCGTTCGTCAGCACGGGCAAGCAGCAACAGATCCTCGACCAGCGATTCCATCCGCTGCGCCTCCGGCCGCAGGGTGGACGTCGCGAGCTCCTCGTCGAGAAACTCAGGATGTGCCGCAACGAGGTCGAGCGCGGAGAGGATGGCGGCGACCGGGCTCCGCAACTCGTGTGATGCGTCGCCGACGAATCGGCGTTGAGCATCATGTCCGGCCTCGATTCGAGACAGCATCTCGTTCATGGTCACCGCGAGCGCGGAGATCTCGTCGTGGTTGTTGGGCACCGGCACGCGTTCGGACAGATCTGAGGTGCTTATGTCCGCGACCCGCGTCCGGATCGCATCGACGGATCGCATCGACCTGCTCACCAACGAATAAGCGGCGGCGGCCGAAACGGCGATGACGATCGGCGCGGCGCCTGCGAGCAGCACCATCACGGTCTGGACCGTCGACTCGACGCCTTCACTGCCCGCGCCGACGAGCACGGTGTACCGGCCGCCCTTGCCGTCCACGGTCTGGCCGCTGATCCGCATGTCGCCGTCGCCCGAGGCGTGATCGGGAAGGCCAGTCTGCAATGTCACCCCGATGCCGCCCGGCGCGACGAGCGGTGTGTCGGGCGCCGACGGCGAGCGTTGCACCACGGACCCGGTGCGATCGATCACCTGGACGGCGACGATCCGCTGATCGGTCGACACCAGCGCGGCGTCGAGTTCGCTTGCCGTGTCGAACTGCAACGCGGCCGCCACGTCGCGTACCCGACCTGCAGCGGCTTCGTCGACACCAGAGAGAAGCGAGCGGTAGAGAACGATCGCGAGACCGGATCCCGCCACCACCAGAGCAACCAGCACCACCGTGGCGGCGACGAACGCCGAACGCGCCGAGATGCCCCAGTAGCGGGGCCGCCACCACGTCCGCGGCTGACCTATCCGCGGCAACGGCGCTTCGCCAGCGTGGTCTGCATGGCACCTCTCCGCATCGACCAAGACCGTCCGTCGCGGCGCGACTGTGCGGATCATGCCACCCGGGTCACCCCGGGAGTCACCGACTCCGCGGACCCGGTGGCGCGCGATGTCGCCACGGACTCGGATTCGAGGGCAACCGACCCGACGAGTATCGCCACGCCGCCCAGCAGGGTCCCGCCGAGCACATCCGATAGCCAGTGCACGCCGAGATAGAGGCGAGTGAGGGCGACCACCAGGGTGATTGACGCGACGCCGACCCCTAGTCCGAATGCGATCGCGCGACTTCGGCCCCGGCCGACGACGACCGCGACGATGCCTACCAGCGCGAGCGTTCCCGTGACGTGTCCCGATGGGTAGGAATGATCGACCTCGAGCAGCAATTGGGTGACGAGCGGCGGACGTTGGGCTCCCACCAGCGTCTTGGTCAACGTGCTCACACCGGCCGCACACGCGAGCGTTGCGACCACGACGATCGCCGTTCGCGCCGAACGCCGCCACCACAGCATCGCGCCAGCGAGCGCCGCCAGTGCGGCCATCGCCACTGGGCTCCCGGCGTTGGTGATCACGACTGCCGCGGTGGTGAGCCCGTCGCCGCGGTGCTCCACCATCCAGCCCAGTACTGCGTGGTCGAGCGCCGTGCCGTGCCGTACATGGTGGGCGACCACGCCGAGTCCGACGAAACCCGTGAGCATTGCCAGCAGAATCCAGCGGGTGGGGCCGGCCAGGTGCGCATCGTGAAAGTCGCTGGCTCGCGTCGAAGGTTGGCTCACGATGACCACCATCCACCAATGCCGCTAAGACGACCCTGAGAGCGAATCGTTGCGAGGTCCGCTACGAAGCGACCACCGCACCTTCTCAGCGTGCCCTCAGCGAGCCACACCTACCTTCCGGCCTCATGAGCGAGACGACGAGATCCGCGGCGGTCGCGCCCGGGCGCACGATGCTGAGCAAGGTGCCCGAGATCACGGTGTGGTTCTGGGTCATCAAGATCCTGTGCACCACCGTGGGCGAGAGCTTCGCCGACTGGATCAACATGACGCTAGGCGTCGGCCTCGCTGCAACCGCCCTCATCTTCACCGTGGTGCTGGTCGCGGTCTTGGGGTGGCAGTTACGGCTGGACCGCTACGTGCCGTTCGTCTACTGGCTGGCGGTCGTCGTCGTGAGCGTGACGGGAACGCTGTACACCGACATCCTCACCGATACCCAGGGTGTCCCGCTGGCCGTGAGCACCAGCGTCTTCACGATTGTCCTAGTTGTGGTGTTCGGTATTTGGTGGGCACGCGAGCGCACCCTGTCGATCCACAGCATCGTCACCCTGCCGCGCGAGTTGTTCTACTGGCTCGCCGTACTGGTCACCTTCGCTCTCGGCACCGCCGCCGGTGACTGGACGCTCGAACTGACCGGGTGGGCGCCGGGTGTGTCGGTCCTGCTGCCCGCCGCCCTGATCGTCGCCGTCGTGATCGGCTGGCGGTTGGGTGCCAATGCGGTGCTCTCGTTCTGGCTCGCCTACATCCTGACCCGCCCGCTGGGTGCCAACCTCGGCGACTGGTTCGCTTCGCCGACGGCCGAACACGGACTTGGTTTCGGCACCGCCCTCACCAGCGTGATCTTCCTCGTCGCGATCCTGGCAACCGTGGTGTACCTCACGGTCACCCACAGCGACGTCATCGACGAGCCCGAGACGATCGACGCGCCAACCGCCTCAGCGCGTCCGGCGCGGGAACCGATCATGCTCGGGTACTTCATCGCCATCGCCGTCGCTACCGGCGCCCTGCTGGTGTGGGCCGCCGGGCAGCCACACGCCACCGCAGCGAACGAAGAGGAAACCGGCGCACCGCCGGTCAGCACCACCCTCACCCCAGGACAGGTGGCCGCCCACTTCCCGGCCGCGGACATCGCGAACTTCCGCTCCATCACCGCGGACACGCTCGCCAAGCTCGACGCCGGCGACCAGGCTGGCGCGACGAACCGGATCAAAGACCTCGAATCCGCTTGGGACGATGCCCAACCCACCCTTCGACCGATGGACCAAACCACCTGGACCGCCATCGACGGACGGATCGACACCGTCCTGAAAGCCCTGCGGGCCACCAATCCCGACCCTGCCGCCGAGAAGCATGCGCTCGACGACCTGATGACCGCCCTCAAGTGACGGTTGGCCCCGGGGCCTCCGCGTCCTAGTTGTCGTTCGCCGCCGCGCCGTCGTTCTTCGTGCCGACGACGCCGAAGGTCTGGTCGAGTTGTACGTCGACCTGGTTGCCGTCCGCGAGAGTCACCTCCACCTGGTAGAAGCTGTCCTCATCGTTGATCTTGGTCTCGGTGACGGTCCCGCCGCCGGTCTCGGCCAGCGCAGCTGCGCTGGCTTGCGCCAAGGCGTCGCCGCTGATCGGCACTTCCCCTTGATCGGGACCTGGCGATGCCCCTGCGATACCTGCGCCTACCGCGATGACGATGCCGGCCGCTGCGACAAGGCCGAAGATATTAACTCTCATTGACTGATTCCCTTGTTTGGCTCGAGCTTGCTGAGTACGAGAATGGCCGTTGCGACCTGACGGCAGGCTGAACGGTCGCCCAGACGTCGTCATCCCTCGTTGGAAGGAATCCTCACCTCGACCCGGGCTCCCCCGATCGGTGATTGGCGGATCGTCACCGATCCGCCGTGCGCCCGGACGACTTCCTCGACGATGGCCAGGCCCAGTCCGCTACCGCCGTCGTCGCGGGAGCGTGCCGGGTCGAGCCGGACGAATCGTTGGAGCACTCGTTCCCGTTCGGGTTCTGGAATCCCTGGTCCGTCATCATCGACGATCAGCAGCACTTCGCCACCGAGCTCGGTGAGCGCGACGTCGATGCGGGCCGCGGCGTGACGCAGGGCGTTGTCGCCGAGGTTGCGCAGCACCCGCCGCAGCGCGTCGGCGTCCCCGCTCACCTGTGCTGCGCTGACGCCGCCTGTGTCGACTCGCAGCGACGTCATGGCCCGAAGCCGCTCGACCTCCGCGAAGACCAGGTCGTCGACGTCCACCGGTGTCCTTGGCGGGAGGACCTGTTCGTCGTTGCGAGCCAGCAGGAGCAGGTCCTCCACTAGGCGTTGAATACGCAGGTCCTCCGCCAGGACGACGTGCGCCAATTCCTCGGCGGTGGTGCGGTCTGGATGCGCGAGTGCGACCTCGGCGTGCTGGCGGATCGTGGTGATCGGCGAGCGGAGCTCGTGGGAGGCATCGGAGACGAAGCGCCTTTGACTGGTGTGGGCGTCGTCGAGCCGGTCCAGCATCCGGTTCATGGTCTCGGCCAGTCGGCCGATCTCGTCGTCGCTGTCCAGTTGCGGTACGCGGCGGTGCAATTGCGTCGCCGAGATCTCGTCGACCTCGCGGCGCATCACGTCGACGGGGGCGAGCGCCCGGCCAACCGTCTTCCACGTCGTGATCGCCACCACCAGCAGCAGGATGGGCAATCCGATGATCAGCAGTTGAGTGACGACCTCGGTGGTGTCGAAAACGTCTACCAGCGCCCACGCAGCCAGCACTGTTCGTCGCCCGTCAGCGGTCAGTGCGCCTTCTGCGACCACGACGAATTTGGCGTTGTCGAGCGGGGTAACGACCTGCGCGGACTCCCCTGGCTTCAATGTCGCCACCGCCGGCGCGCCGGCGACGTTGGAACTCGACGCGAGCACGGCGCCTTCCGGGGTGAGTACCTGGATCAACTGTTCGTCGCTGCCGGCGACCTGCACGGTCGGTGGCTGGCCGGATTCGAGTTGGTCGACGACCTGCTGGGCTTGTCCTCGGGCAGAGTCCGCGACGTCGTTGATCAGCGTTTCGCGCAGCGTGACGATCAGCGTGGTCGCGCCGACGATCAGTGCGACGGCGACGATCGCGGTCGCTGCGGCAGTGGTGCCCGCCCGCACCGTGCCGATGCGGGCGCGGAGCCGGCGGGCCCAGGCCAACACCCACGCCATCATGGCGCCGAGCGATGGGGCGACGAACGGGGTTCGGCGACCAGCCGATACCCGGCGCCGCGGACGGTGTCGATCACGGGTCGATCCGACGACCGCTGCAACTTGCTGCGTAGCCGGCGCACGTAGACCTCGACGATGTTGGGATCACCGTCGAACTCGAAATTCCAGACGTGATCGATGATTACCGTCTTTGACAGCACGTCACCCGGATGGTGTGCGAGGAACTCCAGGATCGCGAATTCACGACGTGTCAAGGCGATCTCGGTGCCGTCGAGCCACACCTGATGCGCCGCGGGATCCAATCGGAGGTCGCCGACCTCGAGCACCGCGGGTCGTGGTGGCGTGCCCCGGCGCACCAGCGCCCGCAGGTGGGCGACGAGCACCGGGTAGGAGAACGGTTTGGCCAAGTAGTCGTCGGCTCCGGTGTCGAGGCCCTCGACCTGATCCCAGACGCCGTCCTTGGCGGTGAGCATCAGGATCGGTGTCCAGTTGCCTTCGCTGCGCAGGGTTCTGCACACCTGGTAGCCGTTCGCACCGGGCAGCATCACGTCGAGAACGATTGCGTCGAAGGGGTTCTCGCGCGCCATCCAGAGGCCGTCGACGCCGTCGTGCGCGACGTCGACGGCGAAGCCTTCAGCCTCGAGCCCGTTGCGGAGCCCCGCGGCGAGGCGCCGCTCGTCTTCGACCACCAGTAGACGCATCGTGGGTGCCATCATGGCAGCCCGAAACTGACGCACAGCTGAATACGCGAGCATCCCCGGGTACCGGCGTTCAGCCTCAATTCAGCCGCAACCCCGCATCCTGCACACGTCCCCATCCGATGCAAGGGAGAAATCTCATGACCCAAACCAAGCGCGCACCAGCCAGTGGCACCGCAGCCGTCGCCGCCGCGGCGCTCGCGGCGCTCGCGGTGACCGCTTTCGCCGCGGGCTGCGCCGGCACCCCAGCCGGCCCCACCGCGACACCGACCGCCAGCGTGTCGGCGTCCCGAGCCGCGCCGAGCCCCGGCCCCGGCACCGGCCCGCGGACGATCGCCGACCCCTACGCACCGACCATCGACCCCTCGGCATTCTCGACGACAGTCGACAACCCGTACTTCCCCCTGGTCCCGGGCACCCGGACGATTTCCGAGGCAGCCACCCCCGAGGGTCGCCAGCGAACCACCGTCGAGGTCACCAGGGACACCAAGAAGATCATGGGGGTCGACACCGTCGTCGTCCACGACTTCGTCACCCTGGACGGCAAACCGTACGAAGACACCTTCGACTGGTACGCCCAAGACCGTGACGGCAACGTCTGGTACTTCGGCGAAGCCACCAAGGAGTTCCGCGACGACGGCACGGTCGATACCAAGGGATCCTTCGAGGCCGGCGTAGACGGCGCCCAACCCGGCATCATCATGGCGGGCCGCCCCCAGGTCGGCGACCAATACCGGCAGGAGTACGCCAAGGGAATCGCCGAGGACACCGGCGAAGTCCTCAGCCTCACCGGCAGCGAGACCACGCCCCTCACCGGAGCGACCAAGGACATGATCGTGACCAAGGACCTCAACCTTCTCGATCCCACCGGCCCGATCGAGAATAAGTACTACGCCCGCGGCGTCGGCCTCGTCCTCACGCTGCATGTGACCGGGCCCGCGGAACGCGACCAGGCAATCGCGATGGAGAAGTTCTGATGACCGGGAAGAAGCCCACCGAAGGAGTCCCGTGGCCGTACGGCATGGTGCCGCAGGTGATTGGACTCGCCTCCATTGGCGTCCTTGCCTTCGGCATGGCGGTGTCCGCGACTCTCGGGGTGTCCCGCCCGCCATTCGCAAACACCAGTGCTGCTCTACCAACCATCCCAGTCACCGCCAGCGCGATCTCAGCAGCCACCACGCAAGCCCCGTCCCGCGTGCCAACGACCACGCCGTCATGGGTCGACACACCATCCGCCGACCCCAGGCCGACACAACCCCTACCGAAGCCTCCAGAAAACGAATCCACCCGCGCCCAGAACAGGCCGCCCATCAGCGTCCACCCGACTCCCCACCGGCCCTTCCCCCACCAAACCACCGATTTCCGAGGTCCACCCGGAACGAACGGCTGACAAGGCCACGATCAGAACCTCACTCAGTCGAGGGCGGCGCCTGGCGGGGTGATCCTCACGTTTACCTCATGATCGCGTGTCACGTTGTTTCGTATGCCCGAGGTACGCGCAGTGATTGCTCACGTTCTGCGACGCACGACGTTCGGCCCGTTTCCCGGCACGCCGGAGTCGCTGGCCGACTGCGGCGTGGACGCGGCGATCGATGCGGTGTTGGCGGCCGCTGCGCTGGAGCCTGGCCGGCCTTTGCTGGACGACGGACCCCACTGGCGACACTGCGGCTGGTCACGGAGGCGGGCCTACGCTCACCGTCTGATGCAGGCCGAGCACTGGAAGACGCGCGCGGGCTGGCGGATCGGATGGCCCGACTCGTCACCGGCCTGCTCGCCCGGGCACGTACCCAAACCGGCGTCACCGAGCCCGAGATGGTGCCGTTGCGGCTCGACCAACTCGTCGAGTCCGTCGTCGACGAGTTTCCTAGCCGCCACGTCACACTGACAACGACGCCGACCGTCGTCGCCGGGGACCCCGAGCTGCTCGGCCTCGCCGTGCGAAACGTGATCGACAACGCGCTCACCCACGGCGCCAGAACCCGCGCCGAGGTAACCGTTGCGAGCGGACGCGTCACCATACGGGATTACGGCCCTGGGTTGGACCCGAGCCTGACCGCCGACCCCTTCGACAGGGGCGTACCGGTCCAACCGGCCACCACGGCATCGGCCTGGCCATCGTCCGCTGGGTCGCGCAAACACATTCCGGTGCCGCGACCATCGCGCCCGCACCCGGTGGCGGAACCGTTGCAACGATCACCATCCCCACCCTGGCGACATAGGGCCGCCCGGCTAGCGGCGTCGCAACCGGCGGCTACGAACTAGACGACTCTCACTCCGCCGCGCGGCGCAACACCACGTTGACGACGATCACGTCGTCGTCATAGCCGAGCACAGCGGATTCTCAGCGTTGATCAGTCAGTGTGACGTAATCAGCCAGAGCGGCTGCCTCTCGAAAGGGGACGACCCCGCTTGACCCTCACCGCTACCGTTTTCGGCAACGTCGAAGTCGAAATCGAGCGATGCTCCGGATGCGTCCGGTGTTCCCCAGGAACCCCAACGCCCAGGGCGGCGGTGAGAGCGTCCGACCTGCCCTACAAGTAGCACCCCGGTGCATTCAGCACTCGATCGACACGGAGGAGGATCTCGTGCACGACGCGCGAATCGCGCTCGGATGGGTTGTGGGCGTGGCGGCCACGGCCGTGCTGGTGGGGTGCGGCGGCAACCCCTCAACGCCCACCGGGCCGTCGAGCGTAGCGTCGCCCGGGTCATCGTCACCGGCGGCGGAATCCAATCCGGCCGGCGACATCCCCGACAACCAGGCGTACGTGACCTACGTGGCGCCGGACCATTCCTTCACGCTGCAGGTTCCCGAGGGCTGGGCCCAGACCACTTCCGCGACGACCGTCGTGTTCACCGACAAGTTCAACAGCATCACCCTGACACCGCGTTCGGGTTTCTACGCCCCGGACGAGGAGTACGCCCGAACCGTCGAGTTGCCCGAGATCGCCTCATCGACAAAGGGTTACGTGGCCGGTGACGTCACGACCGTCGACCGCAAATCCGGACGGGTCGTGTTGATCACCTACCAGAGCGAGTCGCCGCCGAGTCCGGTTACCGGAAAGACGGTTGCGCAGGCCGTGGAGCGCTACGAATTCGCGGCGGCGGGCCGTGAAGTGGTGGTGACGTTGTCGGGGCCCGCGGGGGCCGACAACGTCGATCCCTGGCGCACGGTGAGCGACTCGTTCACCTGGACGCCGTGATCACCCCCGATACCGACGGCCCCCGATCGGCGACGTCGCAGGCCGTGTCGCCCGGCCCGGTACTGGAAGCCGCATCCCTGTACCGGTTCTTCCGGGCAGGTGACGAGGAAACCCTTGCCCTCCGCGGGGTATCGATGACTCTGCGGGCCGGAGAGATGGTTGCGGTGGTCGGACCGTCCGGATCGGGCAAGTCCACCCTGCTCGCCTGCCTCGCCGGTCTCGACGAACCCGACGGCGGCTTCGTGCGCGTCGCCGGAGACCGCATCAGCCACCGTCCCGAACAGACCCGCGCCCGCTTACGCGCACGACGGATCGGGTTGCTGTTTCAGAGCCGAAACCTATTGGGACACTTGACGGTCATTCAGAATGTGACCTTGGCGCAGCAGTTCGCGAGACGGAGGCCCGGTGCTCTGGCGCCGGGCGTAGTGCTGGACTCCTTGGGGATCGCGGGTCGAAGTGACGCCTACCCAAACCAACTGTCCGGCGGCGAACTGGCCCGCGCTGGCCTCGCGGTGGCTGTGGCCAATGCGCCCGTGGTGCTGCTCGCCGATGAACCGACGGGCGAACTCGACACCGCATCCGAACGCGTCGTCCTCGACATCCTGCGCCGTCAGGCAGACTCTGGCACCGCAATTCTGATCGCCAGCCATAGCCCAGCCGTGGCCGCCGCCGCCAACCGCACCATCACGCTTTCCGATGGGCTGATCGCCTCGTGACGGCCATGGATGCACCTGTGGTCGGTCCGCGCGCCGCCGAGGGTGAAGCGGCCGTGGTGTGCGGGGAAGCCGTGATGCGTACCTTCGGCGAGGGCGCCGCCGCGATCACCGCCGTGCGCGACGCCACGTTCACCGTCGCGCCGCGGGCCCGGATCGCGTTGGCCGGCCCGTCGGGTTCGGGCAAGTCGACACTGCTGCATCTCGTGGCCGGCTTGGACATCGTGACGGCGGGCACTCTGGCCTGGCCGAGCCTCGCCACCAATCCGGTGTCCCGACTTGGCCAGATCGGAACCGTGTTCCAGGGCCCGAGCCTGATCCCTGCCCTGGATGTGATCGAAAACGTCCGCCTTCCCATGCTTTTCGCCGGCGTCACCGAAGCGGCGGCCACCGTCCGCGCCGCCGAGTCACTAGCGCGCCTGGGCATCGTGAACCTGACGAATGCCCTGCCCGACGAACTGTCCGGTGGACAGGCCCAGCGCGTCGCCGTCGCCCGTGTTCTCGCCGCCGCCCCCCGGTTGATCCTCGCCGACGAGCCCACCGGCCAACTCGATCACCACGCCGCGAGCCTGGTGGTCGACGTGCTGCTGCAGGCCGCCGACGAATCGGGCGCCGCCCTGATCGTGTCCACCCACGACCCCGCCATCGCAGCCCGGTTACCCACCGAATGGACCATGCACGACGGCCGATTGCACACCCCCGCCGCAGACGTCGACGCCGACCGAGGCCGACGATGATCGCGGTCTGGCTCACCGGCCTGATGCACCGCCGACGCGCCCGACTGGGCGCCGCTGTCATCGGCGTCGCCACGGGTGTCGCACTGCTCGCATCGCTGGGCGCGTTCCTGACCAGCTCGCAGGCCACCATGACCGACCGCGCCCTGCGGACTGTGTCGGTCGACTGGCAAGTCCAGGTCGCCCCCGGCGCGTCCACCGGCGAGGTGAGCACTCTGGTCAACTCCACCCCGGGTATCCGCGGCAATGCCCCCGTCGGGTACGGGCGTACGTCCGGACTCTCGGCGACCACCGGCGCCAGCGTCCAAACCACGGGACCCGGGCTGGTCCTTGGACTGCCGACCAACTACCGCACGCTCTTTCCGGGCGAGATCCGGTCCCTGGTCGGCACCGACGCCGGCGTACTCCTTGCTCAGCAGACCGCCGCCAACCTGCACGCCGCCCCGGGGGACGCGGTGACGATCCGCCGAGACGGACTGCCCGCCACCGAGGTCACCGTCGCCGGAATCGTGGACCTACCGCAAGCCAACACGCTGTTCCAGACGGTGGGAGCCCCTGCCGGTGCACAACCCAATGCCCCGCCGGACAACGTCATCCTGCTGCCCGCCACCCTGTGGCACCAGCTCTACGACACCCTGGCCGCGACCCGGCCGGATCTCGTCGCCACCCAGATCCACGCCCAGCTCGACCACGCCCTGCCCGCGACCCCAGCCGCCGCGTACACCGCGGTGACGGCGGCCGCCCACAACCTGGAAGCCCGCAGCGCCGGGGCGGCCACGGTGGGTGACAACCTCGGTGCCGCCCTTGACGCTGCCCGCGGCGACGCCGCCTACGCCGAGATCCTGTTCCTGTTCCTCGGGATCCCGGGAGCGATTCTGGCGGCCCTCCTCACCGCGACCATCACCTCGGCTGGCGGGGCGCGACGCCGCACTGAACAAGCATTGCTTCGGGCCCGCGGCGCCACTGCGCGCGACTTGTTGACGCTGGCCGGCGCCGAAGCCCTCGCCATCGGCGTCGCCGGCGCCACCCTTGGCCTCCTCGCCGCCGCACTCGTCGACCACTACGCTTTCGACGCAGCCACGGTCGGCTGGACGACCGCGGCCTGGACGGGACCCCTCGCCGCCGCGCTGACCGGCATCGCGATCGCCGTCGTCGCCGTTCTAGTACCCGCCCGACGGGACCTACGCGAGCACACCGTCGCCGCACGGCGAACCGACGTCCCGCGGCTCACGGCGCCGACGTGGGCGCGCTACGGCCTCGACGTCGTCGTACTCGTGGCCGCGGTGTTGGTATTCATCGCCACCACCGGCACCGGCTACCAACTCGTCACCGCTCCCGAGGGCGTGCCAGCCATCTCGGTGTCCTACTGGGCCTTCGCCGGACCTGCTCTCCTGTGGGTCGGTGCCGGGCTGGCAACCTGGCGGTTGACAGACCTGCTCCTCGGGCGTGGACGCCCTCTCATGGCCCGACTGCTACGGCCCGAAACCGGACAACTGGCGGGCACCATCGCCAGCAGCCTTGCGCGGCAACGGCGCCCGGTCGCGCGGGCCGTCGTGTTGCTGAGCCTTGCCCTTGCCTTCGCGGCCTCCACCGCCACGTTCAACGCCACCTATCGTCAACAGGCCGAGGCGGACGCGCAGCTCACCAACGGCGCCGACGTCACCGCCACCGTCGCGCCCGGGGACACCTCGCCGAACCTCGCCGTGAGCATCGCCGCCGTTCCCGGCGTGCGCGCCGTCGAACCGGTCCAGCACCGCTTCGCCTACATCGGTGCCGATCTTCAGGACCTCTATGGAGTCGATCCAGCCACCATCACGCGGGCCACCGCGCTGCAAGACAGCTACTTCCCCGGTGCCACGGCGGCAGACCTGATGGCCACCCTTGCCGCGAAGCCCGACTCGATCCTGGTCTCCGCGGAAACCGTGACCGACTTTCAGTTGAAACCTGGCGATCCGCTGACCTTGCGCCTCCCGGACGCCGCGACACACCAACCCAAGGAGGTCACGTTCCACTACGTGGGAGTAGTCACCGAGTTTCCCACCGCTCCCAAGGACAGCTTCTTCGTCGCCAACTCCGGATACATTGCAGCACAAACGGATTCACCAACAATAGGCGCGTTCCTGATCGACACCGGCGGCCGTGACACCGCCGTCGTCGCCGCCCGCATCCAGGCGATGCTGGGGACTTCGGCGACCGTCACCGACATCAACACCGTCCGCAACCAGGTCGGATCCAGCCTGACCGCAGTCGACCTCGCAGGCCTCACCCGCATCGAACTCTCCTTCGCGCTGATCCTGGCCGTCTCCGCCGGAGGACTGGTGCTGGCCCTCGGATTCACCGAACGCCGCCGCACATACGCGATCATCGCCGCGCTCGGTGCCAAGCCTCGCCACCTGCGCGCCATGATCTTCAGCGAAACCGCCGTTCTTACCACCACCGGCGTCCTCGCCGGGGCGGTCATTGGATCCGTGGTCTCGGTCATGCTGGTCAAGGTTCTCACCGGCGTGTTCGACCCCCCGCCCGATGAAATCGCCATCCCCTGGGTCTACCTCGTTGCCGTCACGCTTGCGACGGTCGCAGTGCTCGCCTCCGTCAGCACCGTCACCGTCGCCGTCGCCCGCCGACCCGCCATCACTGTCATCCGTGACCTCTGACCGGAGCGCCGCGCCGAGGGGGGCCGGTCCGTCGAATCGGTCGACTGGCGACGTCCCGAAACTTGCATCTACGCTGAGAATCGCCTCGGCGCACGCTGGTGAACCTAGCCAGGACCGCGAGCGATCAGCGCAACCGGCCGACGAAGACTTGCAGGCGGTTCTCTGCCGAGTCTCGAGGCTCCTCGCATATGGCGAGGATGGCGACGAATCTAAGGCGGCGGTGATGGGCAAGCAGAGGCGGCGTCACGCGATGCCGTCGGGCGCCCGCAGCTTCCGACCCGCCGCCGTTCTCCGCAGCGGAGTGGCGGTCGTCGCGGCCGTCGTGCTGGCCGCCACCGGGGCGGGCTGGTGGACACTTCACGGCCTGCTGAGCGGCATCACGGTGTCCCAGGCGCTGGGCGCCGAGGCGCCGCGCTCGACCGGCGCCGCGGTCAACATCCTGCTCATCGGGCTGGATTCACGAAAGGATCAGAACGGCGATGACCTGCCGCAGGAGATGTTGGACCAGCTGCACGCCGGCGACTCCTCCTCCGGTGGCTACAACACCAACACCCTGATCCTGGTCCATCTGGCCGAGGACGGCAGCGTCGAGGCGTTCTCGATACCGAGAGATGACTATGTCGACGTCTCGGGCGTCGTGCCGGGTTACCACCGCATCAAGATCAAGGAGGCCTACGGGCTGACCAAGTTCGACGCAGAGCAGAAGCTCGTCGACGACGGCGAGTCCGACCGGGCCGCGCTGGAGAAGGAGGGCCGCGAAGCCGGCCGCAGGGCGACCCTGGCGGTGGTGCGGGCGCTGACCGGTGTGCCGATCGACTACTTCGCCGAGGTCAACCTCGCCGGCTTCTACGACGTGGCCGCGAGCCTGGGCGGCGTCGAGGTCTGCCTGAACCATGCCGTGCACGACGACTACTCCGGCGCCGACTTCCCCGCCGGCCGACAGGCGTTGAACGCGCAGCAGGCGCTGGCGTTCGTCAGGCAGCGCCACGGGCTGGACAACGGCGACCTGGATCGCACCCACCGGCAGCAGGCCTTCCTGATCTCGGTCATCCGGCAACTGCAGGACTCCGGCACGTTCACCGACATGGGCAAGCTCGACGCGCTGGTGGAGGTGGCCCGCAAGGACGTCGTGCTGTCCAGCGGATGGAACCAGGATCTGTTCCGTCGCATCGGGTCCCTGGCGGGTGAGCACGTGCACTACCAGACGCTGCCGGTGCTGCGGTACGACACGGTCGGCGGTCAGGACGTCAACATCGTCGACCCCACCGCGATCCGCGCCCTCGTCTCGACGACCTTCGGTGAACCGGTGCCGGTGCAGACAGTGGCGTCCGAGCCGGCGACGGTGGACGTGGTCAACGCCACCGGGCTCCGCGGTCTCGCCACGGAGGCATCGACCATGTTGAGCCACAACGGTTTCCGAGAGGGCGCCCTGCGCGGTCCCGAGTCGGGCGAGTGGCAGACGACGGTCGAGTACGGCACGGGCGCCGAGGGTTCCGCTCAGGCGGCCGCGGCCACCCTGGGCATCGCCGCACCGCCCCGGCTGGATCCCGACCTGGCCGCCGGACACCTGCGGGTCGTTCTCGGCGAGGGGTACGAGCTTCCCGCCGACGGCCACAGCCTGGCCACCGCACCGACGGGTGGCGAATCGTTGGGCGTTGACGTCAGTACGTCCGCCACCCCCACGCCGGATCCGGGTCTACCCCTCAGTGGCGACGGGATCCCCTGCGTCAACTAGCGCCGAGCGGCCACTCAACGCACACGATTCGCCGCAAAACGTGTGTTGAGTGGCCACTCGAGTGATTTATCGATTCGGACCTCCGGCCAATATCATCGGAAACGACATGACCGACAACGCAGGTACCTTGACGGCCGCCGAGGAGCGGGCCGCAGACCGCATCACCGCCGAGGCGCGGCGGCGCAGGACCTTCGCGGTGATCAGCCACCCCGACGCAGGCAAGTCGACGTTGACCGAGGCCCTGGTGCTTCATGCCAACGTCATCACCGAGGCCGGCGCCATCCACGGCAAGGCCGGTCGCCGCGCCACCGTGTCGGACTGGATGGAGATGGAGAAGGCTCGCGGCATCTCGATCACGTCGACCGCGCTGCAGTTCCCGTACCGCGCCCCGAGCGGGCAGGACTGCGTCATCAACCTGCTGGACACCCCCGGTCACGCCGACTTCTCCGAGGACACCTACCGCGTCCTCACGGCCGTCGACTGCGCGGTGATGCTCATCGACGCCGCCAAGGGTTTGGAACCGCAGACGCTCAAGCTGTTCGAGGTGTGTCGACTCCGGCGAATCCCCATCATCACGGTGATCAACAAGTGGGACCGGCCGGGCCGCGACGCCCTGGAGCTGCTGGACGAGATCCAGGCCAGGATCGGCCTGCGGCCCACACCGCTGACGTGGCCGGTCGGCATCGCCGGTGACTTCAAGGGCGTGCTGGACCGACGCACCGGCGAGTTCATCCGGTACACCCGCACAGCCGGTGGAGCCAAGGCCGCGCCCGAGGAGCACATCGCCCCGGCCGACGCGCACGTTGCCGCGGGCGACGACTGGGACAACGCCGTCGAGGAGTCCGAGCTGCTGGCCGCGGACGGCTCCGACTACGACCGGGACACGTTCCTCGGCTGCGAGACGACGCCTCTGCTGTTCACCTCGGCGGCCCTGAACTTCGGCGTCAATCAGCTGTTGGACGTGCTGGTTCAGCTCGCCCCGTCGCCGCACGGGCAACTCGACGTGGAGGGTCACCGGCGCGCCGCCGACGCGCCCTTCAGCGCGTTCGTGTTCAAGGTGCAGGCGGGCATGGACTCCGCGCACCGCGACCGCATCGCCTATGCGCGGGTGTGCTCGGGCACCTTCGAACGCGGTGAGGTGCTGACCCACGCCACCACCGGCAAGCCGTTCGTCACGAAGTACGCGCAATCGGTGTTCGGCCAACAGCGGTCGACGCTGGACACTGCGTGGCCGGGTGACGTCATCGGACTCGCCAACGCCAACGCGCTCCGGCCCGGTGACACCCTCTACCGCGACGTCCCGGTGCAGTACCCGCCGATCCCGAGCTTCTCCCCCGAGCACTTCGCCGTCGCCCGTGGCACCGATCCCAGCAAGCACAAGCAGTTCCGCAAGGGCATCGAGCAGCTGGAGCAGGAGGGCGTCGTCCAGGTGCTGCGCTCCGACCGCCGCGGTGACCAGGCCCCCGTGTTCGCCGCCGTTGGGCCGATGCAGTTCGAGGTGGCGACCCACCGCATGGCCGGCGAGTTCAGCTCACCCATCTCGCTGGAGTCGCTGCCCTACACGGTGGCGCGGGCCGCCGATCCGGACGACGTCGAGTTCCTGCAGCGGCAACCGTCGGTGGAGGTCTTCACGCGGACCGACGGCGTCATCCTGGTGCTGTTCTCCACGAAGTGGCGCCTCGAGGGCTTCCAGCGCGACAACCCATCGGTCGAGCTGACCTCGTTGGTCGCCGCCGGCGACGACTAGGTCTCAGACGTAGCGGATGACCTGCTGCCAGATGACCGCCTGGGCGACGACGGCCCGCCCGCCGTCCAGGCTGATCGCCGGGTTCCCGTACAGCTCATAGCCAAGGTCGAGCGCCTCGCTGACGCGGCGGCAGAACGCCTCGTCGTCGGCGCCGGTCAGGAGGCGGTATCTCGGCAACCCGTTCGGTGGTTCCGTCATGCTCCGATGGTGCCATGTCCCGTCTCGAGCGCCCGCGGCTTGAGCACCAGACTGAAACCGAGTGAGACGACGCCGATGGCCGCGCAGATCCACAGCGCCGTCGCGAAACTGCCGACGGTGCCCGAGCCGACAACCGGCCCCGCCCAAGCGAATCCGATCGACGAGCCGATGCCGAAGGCCGCGTTGCTGATGCCGGGCAGCGACCCCGGTGCGTCCTCGGGAGCCTGCGTGACGCCGAGCACGCTCATCGCCGTGAGCGTCACGCCCATGAAGGCGCAGCCGAGCGCGGCCATCAACAGGACGAGCATGGTGCGATTGTGCGCGAAGATCGCCAGCAGTGAGGTCACCGCGATCGAGCCGGCGATACCCGCCCGCAGCACCGTGACGAAGCCGATCCGCACGGCGAGCCGCCCGATCAGGGGGGCGGTGATCAGCTGCACGATCGCCCCGGGTGTCAGGAAGAGGATGGCCGTCGTCGTCCCGTCGAGCCCGAAGCCGGAGTCGGGATCCTCGGCGATCTTCAGGATGATGAAGCCCACCACCACCATGAACGACGCCATGTTGAGGATCGTCGCCACGATCAGCGGCCAGGCCAGGCGGGAGCGCATCTGGTCGATGTCGACCAGCGGTGTGCTGACGCGTCTTTCGACGATGACGAGCAACCCGAGGGCGACGATGGCCACGACGATGAACGTCAGCGCGATGGGCGACGACCAGCCCGCGTCGCCGCCGCTGGAGATGAACAGGATCAGGCCCGCCACTCCCAGTCCGATCAGTGCGGCACCCACCCAATCCATTCGCCCCGACGCGACCCGATCGGGTTCGTCGGCGGGCACGGCGCGCCACGCGAACGCGAGACCGGCCACTCCGATGACGAGGATCAGCAGGAAGATCGAGCGGTAGCCGAACCGGTCGGCCAGATAGCCACCGAGCAGTGCGTCCACCCCGGCCACCCCGCCGTTGATCGACGTGACCACACCGCAGCAGACGCCGAAGACGGCTCCGCTCAGGCGTTCTCGCATGATCAGGAAGGCCAGTCCGAAGGTGACGTTGCAGGCGCCCTGCATCACGCGGCCCGCCAGCACGACCGGCAGCGACGTGCCGAGGATGCAGAGCAGCGTACCGACGCACAGCAGCACCAGGATGCCGACCACGACGCGCTTGCGACCGACGTAGTCACTCCACCGGATCAGCACCACGTTGGCCACGGCCCCGGCGAGGTAGAAGTAGGTCGACATGGCCGCGAACGAGCCCTTGCCCAGCTCGGTCTCGATGTCGTAGAACGCCGGGCCGAGCATGGTGGCGTTCAGCTGGAAGGAGATCACCGAGAGCGCCAGGGCCGCGACCATGAAGACGACCTGACGGCGGGGCATCGTCACCGTCGTCAGAGTCACGAGCAGGACTGTAGTTGCTCATCGTCGCCGGCGTCAGTTGTCGGGTTAGGCTCGGGCCATGGCGTCTGCGGCCCTGACGGACTGGCTCGTGGACTCCGACCCGGCGCTGCGCTGGCAGGTCGAGCGTGACGTCATCCGGCAACCGCCCGCGGTGTGGGAACGCACGCGAGCCAAGGTCGTGACCGAAGGCTTCGGGGCACGGCTGCTGGCGCTGCAGGACCCCGACGGTCAATGGGCCGGAGGTGCCTTCTTCCCGGCGGACTTCGACTTCGAGGGGCCCGAGGCGGCGGAGGGCGGCGGGCAACCGTGGACCGCCACCACCTGGACGCTGAATTCGTTGCGGGAGTGGGGTGTCGAGGCCGCCGCCCTTCGCGGCACGGCAGAGCTACTGGCCGCCAACAGCCACTGGGAATACGACGATTTGCCGTACTGGGACGGTGAGGTCGACTGCTGCATCAACGCCTGGACGGTGTCCAACGGGCTATGGCTCGGGGCGGACATCACCGGCATCGTCGACTGGTTCGTCGAACACCGCCTCCCCGACGGCGGCTGGAACTGCGAATGGGTCGAGGGTTCGACGCGGTCGTCGTTCCACTCGACGCTCAACGCGCTCAAGGGACTTCTGGACTTCGAGGTGGCTACGGGAGGCACCTTCGCGACCCGCGACGCCAGGCGGGCCGGCGAGGAGTATTTGCTGACCCGGGGGTTGTTCCGCCGCTTGTCGACGGGCCAACCCGTGGGCCCGTGGGTGGACAGCTTCGCCTACCCGGCGCGGTGGCGCTACAGCGTGCTCAACGCCGCCGAGTATTTCCGTCGTCGATCGCTGTTCGACGGCACCGCACCGGACCCGCGGATGGCCGACGCCATCGCGATGATCAGGTCCGCCCGGCAACCCGACGGCACCTGGCTGCAGGCCGGGCGGCAGCCGGGGCGAGTGTGGTTCGAGGTGGACGTCTCCGCGGGCGAGCCCTCGAAGTGGTTGACACTCAACGGGATTCGGGTGCTCGACTGGTGGGATGCCGGTTAGTTGGTCTCGCTGGCCGCGCCGGCCGCAACGGGATGCGCGGGCAGGAACGCCAGGGCGAACAGCGCGCCGGCCACACACACCGCGCCTGCCGTCAGGCAACCCGCATGCAGACCGGCCATGAACGCGTCACCAACGTTGTCGCGCAACGTGTTAGCGATCTGGCCAGGGGCGCGAGCGGCGACCTGCAGACCTTGGGCCAGGCCTTCCCGCGCGGTGCTCTGCGCTGCGTCCGGCAACATCTGCAGGGTCGTGCTGTCGGTCAGGTTGCGAATGTAGAGCGTGGAGAAGATGCTGCCCAGCACCGCGACACCGAGGGTGCCACCGATCTGACGGGTGGCGTCGTTGACCGCCGAGCCAGCACCCGCCTGCTCGGGCCGGACCACTCCCATGATCGAGTCGGTGGCCGGCGCGGTCGTGAGGCCGAGTCCGCCACCCAGCAGGACCATCTGTCCGGCGACCACCAGATAGCTCACGTCGATGTCGATCGTCGCGATCCAGAAGAACGCGGCGCCGAGCATCACCAAGCCGATGAAGACGACGGCCTTCGTGCCGAACCGGGTGACGGCCAAACGCGTGCCCAGGACCGAGCCGACGGCGATCGAGAGCGCCACCGGAAGGATCCGCACGCCGGTCTCCAGCGGTCCGTAACCCTGCAGCAGCTGGAAGAACTGGGTGATGAGGAAGATGAACCCGAACAGTGCGAAGAAGGCCACCGTGACGGCACCGCTGGCGGCGCTGAACCGCAGGTTGGTGAACAGCCGCACGTCGATCAATGGGTCCGCGGTTCGACGCTCCCACCAGGCGAACGCCACAACCGCGGTGGCGGCGACCGCAAACCCGAAGAGCGTTGCGGCAGAACCCCATCCGCGGTCGGGTGCTTCGATGATCGTGTAGACGAGGGCCGACAGCATCACCACGGACAGCACCAACCCGCCGCGGTCGAGGCGCGTCGTGTCATCGCGTTCGGAGCGTGGCACCCACACGGCGGCGCCGATGGCCGCCACGATTGCGATCGGGACGAGGGCCAGGAAGAGGCTGCCCCACCAGAAGGATTCGAGCAGTGCACCGCCGAGGATTGGCCCGACCGCCACGCCCAGACCGGTGACGGCACCCCACACGCCGATGGCCGCCGCGCGCTGGCGGGGATCACGGAAGGTGTCGGTGATGATCGCCAGGGTGGTCGGATAGATGAGCGCGGACGCCATCCCCATCACCAGTCGCGCACCGATCAGCGATTCGGTGGAGGTGCAGAGCGCCGCCGCGACACTGCTCGCCGCGAAGAGGGCCAGGCCCGCGATCAGGGTGCCGCGCCTGCCGAACTTGTCGCCGACGGTCCCACCCGCCAGGACCAAGGCGGCGAACGCCAGGTTGTAGGCGTCGACGATCCACTGCAGTCCGCGCGTCGACGCGCCCAGTTCGGTGTTCAGGGTCGGGAGGGCGACGTTGACGATCGTCGTCTCGACGTTGATCGCCAGGGCGGCGATCAGGACCACCGTCAGGACGAGGGCCGGGCGTATGCGTGGGGTGGCTGCGTTCGAGCGGGTGAAGGTGGCCGCCGATTGCGGCGGATTGTCCAGGGTCATGGCCATGTCCTCAATGTTGACGCCGATAACATCTTGAGGATGACCGACGATGTTAACGCTGTCAACATTTAAACCGAAGCCCGTCGGGTCAGGTGAGTCCGACCTCGACGAGGTCCAGCAACCGATCGATGATCAGCTGCCGACGAACGGGGTCTAGCTGGCCCAACGGCCCATCCAGGAGCAGGGTCGCGAGCCCATGCACTGCCGCCCACGTCGCCTCGTCGACGCCGTCACGACGAGCTGGCGAGAGCACCCCGGCAGCCACGGCGTCGTCGATGCATCGGACCAGGATCTGGAACGGATGGCGCTCGCTGATCGCAGGCCGATCGGGGTCGTCGGAATTGGCATCCGACAGCGGATCGAAGGCGAACGCGGTGCGGAACAGCCCTGGCTCGGCGAGTGCGAACGCCACGTAGGCCTGGCCGGTGGCGCGCAAGCGGGCGAGCGCCCGCGTCTTGGGTGATCCGTCGTCGGGCACCAGGGCGATGGTCGATGTCATCATGTCGCCCAGCCGCGCCTGGGCCACGTCGGTCACCGCCGCCAGCAGCGCATGACGGTCCGAATAGTGCCGGTAGGCCGCCGAGTTGCTCACCCCGGCCAACCGCTGCACGTCCCTCAGCACCACCGCGTCCGGCCCGCCGGTCCGTGCTAGTTCGACGGCGTGCTCGAGAAGCGCCTGGCGCAAGTTGCCATGGTGATAGGTGTCGGCCGATCGCCGTCGGGGGGTGCTCAACGGGGCCTCCTCGATGTTGACGAGCCTCACATCGAACGCTACCGAGCAAGGCTACAAACCTGGGGACGCCAGTGGGATGGGTGCGACTGATGTCCGGGGACGTCGACGCGTGCACGGCGCAGCGGCGTGATCGCAGGTCGGCCCAAAAGTATTCAGGGCCAACAGAATCCCCGGTCACGACGGACACCCGCGGCTCGCAGCCTCGCGTGCGTCACCGCGTCCCGTGCGGGAATGGCGGTCACGCCGAGGACCATCAGGGTGGCCCAGTAACTCCTCGTGGTGGGAGGAGCCGCCTGTTCAGGAATCAGTTCTCGCGCTGGCCGAGGTGGACGACTATCGGCGCGTTGTGTGGGGTGTAGACGTAACTGGGGTGGCCGGCGCGCAACTCACCGCAGATTCTGTCGAGTGCGTCGTGCCCGCGGTACTGGCCGATAGGCAGGTTGACCACGCAATCTTCGGTGTACAGCGCCTCGATGGCGGAGCGTCGGCGTTCGGGGTCGTTCTCACCAAAGACTTCCTGCAGATTGCGCAGCAACAGCGCTTCGATGATGTCCGACATGAGGGTCATGCTCGCAGGCCGCATGCGCGCCTCGGGGACCCACCCAAACACAAAGGTCACGAACCGTTTCGAGTTCGCGACCTTTGTGCATACGGTTCATAGAACCGCTCATTGTGGGCGAAGGGGGACTTGAACCCCCACGTCCCGAAGGACACTGGCACCTGAAGCCAGCGCGTCTGCCATTCCGCCACTCGCCCCAACAACCGGGAGAGACTATCACGCACTCCGGCCCACTCTCCAACCGCGCAGTTAGGCCCCCTGCGATGCACCCGACCGCCCTGACCTGCCGCGATCTGATTCTCAGAGAACTGTTGTTCACGTTCGTAGGTCATTGGCCGATACCATGCATGCAGGCATGGGGGTACCTGACACGCAGGCTCGATGAGAGTGTCGGGCGCGGCGCACTACGGCGAACAGCGAGGCAGGCGGTGATATGGGACTCGTCGACCGTTTCGAGCGCAAACTCGAGTCGAGCGTCGGTGACACCTTCGCCCGCGTCTTCGGCGGTTCCATCGTTCCGCAGGAGGTCGAGGGGATCCTTCAGCGCGAAGCCCACGCAGGTGCGCGCGAAGTCGGCGGCGGCCGAATTTTGGCGCCCAACGACTACGTCATTACCCTCAGTGCATCCGACTTTCACAAGGTCCGCGCCGACCCCGACCTCACACCGACGACTTTTGCCCGATACCTGGAGGGATACATCCGTGACCAAGGGTGGCAAACGTATGGTGATGTGGTCGTTGGATTCGAGGCGTCACCGCAGTTGCACACCGGCCAGTTTCGTACACGCGGAACGGTCAACCCAGACTCGACCAGTGGCACAAGCGCCTCTGCACCCCCGAACCGTGCTCAGTCCGCAGAACCAGGAGTTGCACCGATGACCGACAATCCGAGCTACCGCGGCGGCGGACAGGGACCAGCGCAGCCAGGCGACGACTACTACGAGTACGGCCGCCAGGGCGAAGAGCCCCGCGCTCCCCACCCGCCGGCGCCCGAGGGCGGCTATCCCCCTCCGCCGGCTCCGGGTCAGCCCCCGGCGCAGGGCGGCTACGGCGAGCAGGGTGGCGGCTATCCCGACCGCGGCGCATACCCCGATCAGGGTGGCTACCCGCCGCCCAACTACGACCAGCGGCCTCCCGCCTCCGGTTACGGCCCTCCGGCCGGCGCCGGCTACCCCGATCAGGGCTACCGCCAGCCACCACCCGGATACGGCCCGCCTGCGGGCGCACCCGCGGGCGGCTACGGCGAGCCCGGTGGTTATGACTACGGCCGCCCGCCAGCAGCACCGCCGCGCGGCGAGGAGTATGGGCGCCCGGAGGCCCGTCCCGAGCCGCCCCGCCCTGCGTACCCCGACCAGGGCGGCTACCCCGATCAGGGCGGCTACCCGGACCAGGGCGGCTACCCCGATCAGGGCGGCTACGGCGGCGGCCAAGCGTATGGGCGGCCGGACCAGGGTGGTTATGGAGGGCAGCCCGACTACGGCCGCTACGGCGACCCCGCGGCGCCGCAGGGCTACGCCGATCCCGGCTACGGCCAACCGGCCGACGGGGGCTACGGCCAGCCCGCCGGCTACGACTACGGTCAGCCACCCGCTGCCGCACCCGTCGCCGGCTATGGTGCCGGATCGGGTTACGGCACCGGCGCCGCGAGCGTGACCCTGCAACTCGACGACGGCAGCGGCCGCACCTATCAGCTGCGTGAGGGCGCCAACGTCATCGGCCGCGGCCAGGACGCCCAGTTCCGACTCCCGGACACCGGCGTCTCACGTCGTCACCTCGAGATCCGCTGGGACGGTCAGGTCGCCCTGCTGTCGGATCTGAACTCCACGAACGGGACGACGGTCAACAACGCGCCGGTGCAGGAATGGCAGCTGGCCGACGGCGACACCATCCGCCTCGGCCACTCCGAGATCATCGTCCGCGTTCACTGAGGACACAGGCTGGTGACGGCAGGGGCCCAGGCGGATGCTTCGACCTCACCGGTATCACCGGCCCAAGTATCGTGACGGTGCCGACGGCGGCCCAACCAGCCGGTGGTCGGTCGCGACGCGAACCGGTGAGCAGTGCGGTGGAGCCGCCGCGGCGACATCGGGACGGTGACGGAGAGGACGTCAGATGCAGGGGATAGTGCTGCAGCTGACGCGTGTCGGTTTCCTTTTGCTGCTGTGGCTGTTCATCTGGTCCGTGCTGCGCATCCTGCGCACCGACATCTACGCCCCCACCGGCGCCGTGATGGTCAAGCGTGGGCTCGCGCTGCGCGGCACCCTGCTACCGCGCGGGCAGCGCCGCAACACCCCACGCCAATTGGTGGTGACCGAGGGGGCATTGACCGGCACCCGCATCCAACTGGGCAGCCAGCCCGTGCTCATCGGGCGCGCCGACGATTCGACACTGGTGCTGACCGACGACTATTCATCGACACGGCATGCGAGGCTTTCCCCACGGGGGTCCGAGTGGTACGTCGAGGACCTAGGATCGACCAACGGCACATACCTTGACAGGGCGAAGGTGACGACGGCGGTAAGGGTTCCGATGGGAACGCCGGTGCGAATCGGCAAGACCGTGATCGAGTTGCGCCCGTGACCCTCGTCCTCCGATACGCCGCACGCAGCGACCGCGGGTTGGTACGCGCCAACAACGAGGACTCCGTGTACGCCGGTGCGCGGCTACTCGCTCTGGCCGACGGCATGGGTGGCCACGCCGCGGGCGAGGTCGCCTCGCAGCTGGTGATCGCCGCGCTGGCGCACCTCGACGACGACGAGCCCGGGGGCGACCTCCTCAGCAAGCTCAACGCCGCGGTCCACGAAGGCAATACGGCGATCGCCGCGCACGTCGAAGCCGACCCCGAGCTTGAGGGCATGGGCACCACCCTCACCGCAATCCTGTTCGCGGGCAACCGACTTGGCCTCGTCCACGTCGGCGACTCGCGCGGCTACCTGCTGCGCGAGGGCGAGCTCACCCAGATCACCAAGGACGACACCTTCGTCCAGACGCTGGTCGACGAGGGACGCATCACCGCCGACGAGGCACACAGCCACCCGCAGCGATCGCTGATCATGCGCGCCCTGACCGGTCACGAGGTGGAGCCCACGCTCACGGTGCGCGAGGCCCACGCCGGGGACCGCTACCTCCTGTGCTCCGATGGGCTGTCGGACCCGGTCAGCCACGACACGATCCTCGACGCGCTGCAGATTCCCGACGTCACCGAGAGCGCCGACCGGCTCATCGAGATGGCGCTGCGCGGCGGGGGCCCCGACAACGTCACCGTGGTGGTCGCCGACGTCGTCGACTACGAGTACGGCCAGACCCAGCCGATCCTCGCGGGCGCCGTGTCGGGAATCGACGACCACAGCGCACCGCCCAACACCGCCGCCGGTCGGGCGTCGGCGTTCAACCCCAAGCGTGTCGAGGCCGCCAAACGCCCTGCCGCCGAGACGGACCCGCCGCCCCGCAAACCGCGATCCCGTCGGCGAATGATCTTCGGCGCGTTGCTCCTGCTGGTCGTCGTGGTCGCTGGGCTAGCGGTCGGCCGCATGGTGATTCAGAACAACTACTACGTCGCCGAACGCGACGGTTCCGTGCACATCATGCGCGGCGTGCAGGGCAGCTTCCTGGGAATGCCTCTGCAACAACCCTTTCAGGTCGCCTGCCTCGACTCCCGCAACTCGATCACGAACATCGGCGTGGACGACAGTCGCGCCGGCTGCACCCCGCTGGAGGTCGCCGATCTGCGGGAGTCAGAACGCGCGCAGGTCACGGCCGGACTTCCCGGCGGCACGCTGGACGAGGCCATCCGACAGCTGAGAGAGCTGGCGCAGACGTCGGTCCTGCCGATTTGCCTGCCCGCGGTCACCAGGACGACGACGACTCCGACCCCACCGCCGCCGCCCCCGCCGACCACCACTGCCGCGCCGCCGACCACCACCGCTCCCCCGGCACCGACCACGAGCGGGGGTGCGACCCCGCCGGAGGTGCCGACCACGGTGACCGCACCGCCCCCGGCGCCGTCTCCGGCGCCGTCTCCGACCCCCACCGGCACGGCTCTTCCACCACCGCCGCAGAAGCCGGGCACCGACTGCCGGACGACGTCATGAGCACGCAGCCTCAGGCACCGGTGACCGTGGTTCCCCCCTTGCCGAACCGGCGCAACGCCGAGCTGTTCCTGCTCGGGTTCGCCGCGTTCATCACCACCGTCGCACTGCTCATCGTCGAGGCCAACCAGGAGCAGGGACTCAGCTGGGACCTCGCGCAGTACACCCTCGGGTTCCTGGCACTGTTCGGCGCTGCGCATCTGGCCGTACGCCGCTTCGCGCCCTACGCCGACCCCCTCCTGCTCCCGGTCGTGGCCTTGCTGAATGGCTTGGGGCTGGTCATGATTCACCGTCTCGACCTGGCCGAGGGAGCGATCGGCGCCGGCGGAGCCCGGGGTCCCAGTGCCAACCAGCAGATGCTGTGGACCCTCGTCGGCGTGGTCGCGTTCTGCCTCGTGGTCGCGTTACTGACCGACCACCGCATGTTGGCCCGCTACGGCTACGTCTGCGGGCTCGCCGGTCTGGTCTTCCTGCTGATTCCCGCCATCCTGCCCAGCTCGATGTCGGAGGAGAACGGCGCCAAGATCTGGATTCGCTTCCACGGCTTCTCGATTCAGCCCGCCGAGATCTCCAAGATCCTGCTGCTGATCTTCTTCGCCTCCGTCTTGGTGTCCAAGCGCAGCCTGTTCACCAGCGCGGGCAAGCACATCCTCGGGATGAACCTCCCCCGCCCGCGCGACCTGGCGCCGCTGTTGGCCGCCTGGATCGCGTCGGTCGGCGTGATGGTCTTCGAGAAGGATCTCGGCACCTCGCTGCTTCTCTACGCGTCGTTCCTGGTGCTCGTCTATGTCGCCACCGACCGGCTGAGCTGGGTTCTGTTGGGACTCACGCTCTTTGCGGTCGGCAGCGTCGTCGCCTACCACACGTTCAGCCACGTCCAGGTCCGGGTGCAGAACTGGCTCGACCCGTTCGCCGACCCCGACGGCGCCGGTTATCAGATGGTGCAGTCGCTGTTCAGCTTCGCCACCGGCGGCATCTTCGGCACCGGGCTCGGCAACGGCCAACCCGGCACGGTGCCCGCCGCTTCGACGGACTTCATCATTGCCGCAATCGGCGAGGAGCTCGGTCTCGTCGGGTTCGCCGGCGTCCTCATGCTCTACACGATCCTGATCATCCGCGGGCTGCGGACCGCGGTCGCCGTGCGTGACAGCTTCGGCAAGCTGCTCGCGGCGGGTTTGGCCTCCACGCTGGCCATCCAGCTGTTCATCGTCGTCGGCGGAGTCACCAAGTTGATCCCGCTCACCGGTCTCACGACGCCGTGGCTGTCGTACGGCGGATCGTCGCTGATCGCCAACTACGTGCTGCTGGCCATCCTGATCCGCATCTCGCACTCGGCGCGCCGACCGCTGGACACCAATGCGCCCAACGCCACCCCGATCGCCTCGGCGAAGACGGAGGTGATCGGCCGCGTATGAACACCTCACTGCGCCGCATCTCCCTGGCGATCATGGGCCTGATCGTGCTGCTCCTCGCCAATGCCACACTCACACAGGTGTTTCGGGCCGACGGCCTGCGCTCCGATCCGCGCAACCAGCGCGTCCTGCTCGACGAGTACTCCCGCCAGCGCGGCCAGATCTCCGCGGGCGGGCAGCTGCTCGCCTACTCGACGTCGACCGACGGGCACTTCCGGTTCCTGCGGGTCTACCCCAACCCGCAGGCGTACGCCCCGGTCACCGGCTTCTACTCGCTGCTGTACTCGAGCACTGGCCTCGAACGCGCCGAGGACACCATCCTCAACGGTTCCGACGAGCGGCTGTTCGGCCGGCGGCTTGCCGACTTCTTCACCGGGCGAGACCCTCGCGGTGGCAACGTCGCCACCACCATCAACCCGCAGGTGCAGCAAGCTGCCTGGGAAGCCATGCAGAAGGGGTGCAACGGCGGCCCCTGCAAGGGTTCGGTGGTGGCCCTCGAACCGTCCACCGGGAAGATCCTCGGAATGGTGTCGTCGCCGTCCTACGATCCGAACCTGCTGGCGTCGCACGACGGCAACGTGCAGTCCGAGGCCTGGCAGCAGTTGCGTGACGACCCGGAGAGCCCGCTGGTGAACCGGGCGATCTCGGAGACCTATCCCCCCGGTTCGACGTTCAAGGTCATCACCACCGCCGCGGCGCTCGCGAACGGCGCCACGGCCGACAGCCAGGTGACCGCCGCGGCGCGAATCCCGTTGCCGGACAGCACCGCAACGCTGGAGAATTATGGCGGCTCGTCGTGCGGGAACGCTCCCACCACCACGCTGCGCGTCGCGTTCGCAAAGTCGTGCAACACCGCGTTCGTGGACCTCGGCATCCGCACCGGCGCCGACGCGCTGCGCAATACCGCTGAGGCGTTCGGCATCGACGGCGCGCCCCCACCGATACCGCTGCAGGTTGCGGCATCGAGCATCGGCCCCATCGACGACAAGGCGGCGTTGGGAATGTCGAGCATCGGTCAGAAGGACGTCGCCCTCACTCCGCTGCAGAACGCGATGATCGCTGCGACGGTGGCGAACGGCGGCGTCACGATGCAGCCGTACCTGGTGGACGGCCTCAAGGGGCCCGACCTCGGCAACATCAGCTCGACCAGCCCGCGCGAGCTTCGTCGTGCGGTGTCTCCGCAGGTCGCCACTACACTTACGGACTTGATGATCGACGCCGAGCAGGTGACCCAGCAGACGGGAGCCATCTCTGGCGTACAGATCGCCTCCAAGACGGGAACGGCCGAACACGGCTCCGATCCGCGCAACACCCCACCCCACGCCTGGTACATCGCCTTCGCCCCGGCCAAGGCTCCCAAGGTCGCCATCGCGGTCCTAGTGGAGAATGGCGGTGACCGATTGTCCGCGACCGGTGGCGCACTCGCTGCGCCGATCGGGCGGGCAACCATTGCCGCGGCCCTGCGGGAGGGATCATGACCGCGCGCGTCGGAGTGACGCTGTCCGACCGCTACCGTCTTCAGCGACTCATCGCGACGGGCGGAATGGGCCAGGTCTGGGAGGCTCTGGACACCAGGCTGGGACGCCAGGTCGCCATCAAGGTGCTCAAGGCCGAGTTCTCCTCCGACCCCGAATTCGTCGAACGGTTCCGCGCCGAGGCCCGCATCGTGGCCATGCTGAACCACCCGGGCATCGCCAGCGTGTACGACTACGGCGAGACCGAGCTCGAGGATGCCCGCACCGCCTACCTGGTGATGGAGATGGTCACCGGCGAGCCGCTGAACTCCGTCCTCAAGCGCACCGGCCGGCTGTCGCTGCGCCACGCACTCGACATGCTCGAGCAGACCGGACGCGCGCTGCAGGTCGCGCACACCGCCGGGTTGGTGCACCGCGACGTGAAGCCGGGCAACATCTTGATCACCCCCACCGGCCAGGTGAAGCTGACCGACTTCGGCATCGCCAAGGCGGTCGACGCCGCGCCGGTGACCCAGACCGGCATGGTCATGGGCACCGCGCAGTACATCGCCCCCGAGCAGGCGCTCGGCCGCGACGCCACCCCAGCCAGCGACGTCTACTCACTCGGCGTGGTGGGCTACGAGTCGGTGGCCGGACGGCGACCCTTCACCGGCGAGGGCGCCTTGACCGTCGCGATGAAGCACATCAAGGAACAGCCCGCTCCCCTGCCGGCCGACATTCCGCCCAACGTCCGCGAGCTCATCGAGATCAGCCTGCTCAAGGAGCCTGGCCATCGGTACCGCACCGGTGGTGCCTTCGCCGACGCCGTCGCCGCGGTGCGCGGAGGTCGCCGACCACCGCGCCCCAACCACGCTCCGACCATCGGCCGGGCCACCCCGGCCGCCATTCCCTCGACGGCACAGACCCGCGCCGTCGCCGACTACGGTCGCCCTCCGACCGCCAACGTCCGCACCGCCCGTCCACCGACCGGCAGTCACCGCACCCCGCCCCCGAAGCGGACGTTTTCCCCCGGCCAACGCGCACTGCTGTGGGCGGCCGGCGTCCTTGGGGCGCTCGCGATCATCATCGCGATCCTGATGGTCCTCAACGTGCAGGACCGCAACGACCAGAAGACCACTCCGTCCACCGTCACCAGCACCACCGTGGAGCCCGCCCCTCCCGCGACGCCAGGGGCACTCCCGCGACTAGACGCAGAGCAGACCTACCGATGACCACGCCCCAACACCTGTCCGACCGCTACGAACTCGGGGAGATCCTCGGCTTCGGTGGCATGTCCGAGGTCCACATGGCCCGCGACGTGAGGTTGCACCGCGACGTCGCGGTCAAGGTGCTGCGCGCCGACTTGGCCCGCGACCCCAGCTTCTATCTCCGCTTCCGCCGGGAGGCACAGAACGCCGCCGCGCTGAACCACCCGGCGATCGTCGCGGTCTACGACACCGGGGAGGCGGAGACCGCCAACGGGCCACTGCCCTACATCGTGATGGAGTACGTCGACGGCGTGACGCTGCGCGACATCGTGCACAACGACGGGCCCATGGAACCGCGTCGGGCGATCGAGGTCATCGCCGACGCCTGCCAGGCGCTGAACTTCAGCCATCAGCACGGCACCATCCATCGCGACGTCAAGCCCGCCAACATCATGATCAGCAAGGGCGGCGCGGTGAAGGTGATGGACTTTGGCATCGCCAAGGCGCTCGCCGATGCCGGCAACCCCGTCACCCAGACTTCGGCGGTGATCGGCACCGCGCAGTACCTCTCCCCCGAACAGGCGCGCGGCGAGACGGTCGATGCGCGCTCCGACGTCTACTCGCTGGGCTGCGTGCTCTACGAAGTGCTCACCGGCGAGCCGCCGTTCGTCGGTGACTCCCCCGTCGCCGTCGCCTACCAGCACGTGCGCGAGGATCCGGAGCCGCCGTCGCGCCGCAACCCCGACCTCTCCCCCGACCTCGACGCCGTGGTGCTCAAGGCGCTGGCGAAGAACCCCGACAATCGCTATCAGACCGCTGCCGACATGCGGACCGACCTGATCCGCGTGCACAGCGGCGAACCCCCGGAAGCCCCGAAGGTGTTCACCGACGCCGACAGGACGTCGTTGTTGTCGGCCACCCCGGCCGGCGGCCGGACGCATCCGACCGACCGGATGCCCACGCATCAGGCGACCTACGTCGCGCCGAGGGAGCGCAACCCTGCGATCGGCCGCTGGTTGGCCGTCGTCGCGGTGCTCGCCGTGCTGACCGTCGTCGTCACCGTCCTGCTGAACTTCTCCAACAGCAATCCGCGGGACGTGCAGATACCGGACCTCTCCGGTCAGGGGTACGACGAGGCCGTCGTGGCGCTACAGAACCTGGGCTTCAAGACCACGCGGCAGAACAACACCGACTCCAAGATCCCGCCGGGGGAAGTCATCAGTACCGATCCGCCGGCCAACACGGCCGCGGCCCGCGATGACGAGATCACGATCAACGTGTCGGTGGGTCCCGAACAGCGCGAGGTCCCCGACGTCTCGAGGCTGATCCCCGGCGAGGCCGAACGCAAGCTCAACGACGCCGGGTTCGACAACGTCAAGCAGGTGCCCGGCACGTCGAGCCCCGAAGACAAGGGCCGGGTGACCCAGACCATCCCGCCGGCCAACTCAACGTCGGCGATCACCAACGTGATCACCCTGGTCGTGGGCAGCGGGCCGGACACCAAGCAAGTTCCCCCGGTTGCTGGCCAGACCGTCGACGTCGCGACTCAGGTCCTGATCGCCAGTGGCTTCACCACCCCACCCATCCCGGTCGAGATCGACGGACTCGAGAGCACCAAGGGACAGGTCATGGGCACGGCGCCGGCCGCCGGGGAGACCGCGCCGGTGGATACCGCAATCCAGCTACAGGTGTCGCGGGGCAACCAGTTCCAGATGCCGGACCTGCGTGGACAATTCTGGGTCGATGCCGAGCCGCTCATGCGCAACGTCTACAAGTGGACCGGTGACTTCAGCAAGCTGCCCAATGCGCAAAACAGCGGTTACCCGACCAATGCCGTGGCCACGCAAAGCCCGGCGCCAGGCAGCACTTTGAAGTTCAGCGACCCGATCACGCTGAGCTTCGCGCAGTAGCGGCACGCACCGCATCGGAGACCTCGCGTTCGAGGCGGCCGACCAGATCCTCCTCGAGGGGTCGCCCACACACCTCCAACCAGTTGGCGAGCATTCGGTGCCCGCCCTCGGTGAGGATGGACTCCGGGTGGAACTGCACGCCGTGGATGGGCAGGTCGACGTGTTGCACGCCCATCACCACACCGCCCGACGTTTGCGCAGTGACCTCGAGTTCGGCGGGCATCGTCTCGGGCAGAATCGTCAACGAGTGATACCGGGTTGCCGTGAAGGGATCCGGAAGGCCATGCAGCACACCGATATTGGCGTGGTTCACACTGCTGGTCTTACCGTGAAGGAGCTCCGGCGCACGATCGACCGTGCCGCCGAAGGCCACCCCGATGGCCTGGTGCCCGAGGCAGACGCCGAGCACCGGAGTGGTCACCTCGGCGCAGGCGCGGACGAGCGGAATGGACGCTCCGGCCCGCTCGGGCGTACCGGGTCCGGGGCTCAGGAGAATGCCGTCGAACTCCTTGGCAGCGGTCGCCACGTCCGCCTCGGTGCTCAGCCGCGGGTCGTCGTTGCGCCACACGTCGGCGTGCACACCCAGCTGACCGAGGTACTGCACGAGATTGAAGACGAAGCTGTCGTAGTTGTCGACGACGAGGACGCGCATCACGCCAGATTACCGCCGCCTCAGTAGCCCAATGGACCCGCGGGCTTGGCGTACCGCATGCGCACGGCGGGCGGGTGCGCGACGACGTCGACCTGGGACTTGGCTTCCTCGGTGTATCCCAGCCCGAAGCGCAACACGTAGCGCTTGTACAAGTCGACCATTTGGGAGGCGGCCAGCGCCGACTGCATGGCCGTCACGTCGCCGATCGCGGTGATGGCGTAGGGCGGGCTGTACGTCCGGCCATTCAGCAGCAGGGTGTTGCCGACGCAGAGCGGTGCCGACGTCGCGATGATCCGTTGATCCTGCATCTGGATGGCCTCGGCCCCTGCACTCCACAGCGCGTTCAGCACCGCCTCGATGTCCTGTTGGTGGACCACCAGGTCATCCGCGGAGGCGTCCCCGGGGAATCGGCCCTCGGCATCACGATGGGCGTCGTCGAGGGTGACCACCAGACCCGGCCCGCGCATGGCCGCCAGCCCGGCGTCCACGGCCAGGACGTCGGCCCGGTCGGTGATCGCCTTGAGCGCGGCGTCGACGTTCGGGGTGCCGCCGTGGTGATTGTCGACCTGGCCGACGAGCACCTCGCGCTGATCGGCGAGTCGGTCGACGGACCCCTGTGCCTCGCGCACCAGATCGACCAGGCGCGGGGAGTCGCTGCGACGTATCTCGTTGCCCCCGGACACGGTGTGCGTGGTGGCCAGCAGCAGCCCGGCGCACACGCACACCACGGGCACGCCGAAGCGCCACGGGGAGCGGCCTGACCGGGCCATCGTTTCTCCTGACCGCCGCGCACTGCGTTAGGCTCTCGGTTGATCCGCTCCATCGTCGCAAGGTAGCCATGCCCAAGTCCAAGGTTCGCAAGAAGAACGACTTCACGATCAGCCCGGTGAGCCGGACTCCGGTCAAGGTCAAGGCCGGCCCGTCGGGCATGTGGTTCGTGATCCTGTTCGTTGGACTGATGCTGTTCGGCCTGCTCTGGTTGTTGGTCTTCCAGCTTGCCGCGACCAATCCGGTGGACGCCCCCAGCTTCCTTACCTGGATGGCAAACCTGGCGCAGTGGAACTACGCGATCGCGTTTGCCTTCATGATCACCGGGCTGCTCCTCACGATGCGGTGGCGATGAGCCGTCGGTCGCACAGGATGAATACAACTTCGTTCCCGCGCGTTCCCACATCGATCACCGCGCGGACACCCAATCACACGGTTGTGATTCATCCCCATTGGGGATAGCGCCTGTGGATAACTCGATCTTTCGCGCGTAGAGGGTGCACAAACCCCATGCAGCAAACTAAGTGGGGCCCCCCTACCGGGGGCCTGGTCGGATGCGGAATCTTCGGCATCGTCATGGCAATCGCCGCTGTGACCGTAGTCACAGACGTGCCGGGGCGCGCGTTGGCGGCCATCGCGGCCGTCGGACTGTTGACGTTTGCAGCCATGTCCTGGCGAGCGCGGCCCAAGCTGGCAATCGGCGACGACGGTTTGGTCGTTCGCGGCTGGTTCGGCACGCAGGTGCTCGGCCGTCAGGACGTCGCGAAGGTTCGCATCACCGAATTCCGGCGCATCGGGCGGAAGGTGCGTCTGCTCGAGATCGACACCGTCGCCGACGACCGTCTGCTGGTGTTCACCCGATGGGATCTCGGCACCGATCCGCTCGACGTCCTCGACGCCCTGACCGCCGCGGGCTACGCCGGCAAGTAGTCGAACCTCGACACGAAGGCGCCCCGCGAGACCGGCCCGCGGGGCGCTTCGACGGGGGAGGGGCTAGGAGATGGTGATCGAGTCGATGACGACCGGTTCGGCCGGACGGTCGCCGGGTCCCGTCGGGGTGCTCCCGATCGCGTCGACGACCTTCTGCGACTCCGGGTCAACGACCTCGCCGAAGATGGTGTGCTTGCGGTTCAGGTGGGGCGTCTTGCCCACGGTGATGAAGAACTGCGAGCCGTTGGTGCCTGGGCCCGCGTTGGCCATCGCCAGAAGGTACGGCTTGTCGAAGGCGAGCTCCGGGTGGAACTCGTCGGCGAACTGGTATCCGGGGCCGCCGCGGCCGGTGCCGGTCGGGTCGCCGCCCTGCAGCATGAACCCGGAGATGACACGGTGGAACACCGCGCCGTCGTAGAACGGGCCCTCGGTGCCGCCCGACGCGTTCTCGGTGCTGTAGTCCTTGGTGCCCTGCGCCAAACCGACGAAGTTCGCCACGGTCTTGGGGGCGTGGTTTCCGAAGAGTGCGATCTTGATGTCACCGCGGTTGGTGTGCAGCGTCGCGGTCGCTGTCTGTATGGGACTGGTCACGGGAAACCAGTGTGCCATTTCGTGTTCCACGAGCCCGCTCCGACCCCAACGAATAGGGTGGTCGCCGGACGCCGATACCGAAGTTCCATCCAGAGAGGCTGAGTCATGAGCGCAGGAACTCCCACCGCCCGACTGACTCCGGCGGAACGCATCGCCCGCGGTCTGAAGTACACGGCGGTGGGGCCCGTCGACCTGACTAGGGGAGCGCTGGGCGTCGGGTTCGACTCCACGCGGTCCTCGGTGTCGTGGGTCGCCAACCGCTACCGACGCGGCCGCATCAAGAGCCAGCTGACCAAGGACCTGGCCGCCGCGCAGGAGACCGTTGCCAACGAGCTGGCCGCTGCGCAGGAAGTCGTCGCCAACCTCCCGCAGGCGCTTCAGCAGGCGCGCAGGTCCCGACGCCGTCCCAGGCCCCTGCTGTTGATCGGTGCCGGCGTGGCGGTGCTCGCGGTGGGAGCCGTGTCGTTCTCGATCATCCGGCGCTCGACGCAGCCCGAGCCGTCGCCGTTGCCGCCAAGCGTGGACGCAGTACCCAGGCCGTGAACTCCGGACCCGGTGCCCCGCCCCGCGGTCACCCCGCCGCCGTGTCGACGACGGCCACGTACTTACCACTACGCGGGAGCGCCAACATCGGCTCACCGTAGCGGTATCCCTGCGCCCAGTCGTAACCGAGGGACAGCAGCGTCTCCTCCTGCGCGTGGGTCTCGACTCCCTCGGCGATTATCCGCATCCCGAGTTCGGACACCAGCTGGATCGCCCAGCGAGCGACCACCGCGTCCCCGGCACTGCCGCCCGCCCGCTCGATGAATGTGCGGTCCAACTTGACGATGTCGGCTGGCAGGTTGTGCAGGTGGGCAAGCGAGGAGTAGCCGGTCCCGAAGTCGTCGATGGCCACCTTCACGCCGAGCGACCGAATTTCGCTCAGTACTCGCCGCAGCCGCCCCGATTCCTGGACCATCGCCGACTCCGTCAACTCGATGGTCAAGCGTTCGGGCGGAATCGCGTAACGGGCAACCAGTTCGGCGATGTAGGTGACGTAGTCCGCATCGACCGTCTTCGCGCTAGCGTTGATAGCCAGATGGAACTCGCGCGAATCGTCGCGTAGCAGCTCGAGGCAATCCACCACGGCGCGCTCGGTGATCCGTCGATCGAGTTTTCGGATCTGACCCGTCTCCTCGGCGAGCGAGATGAACTCGTCGGGGAGCAGGATGCCACCTGCGGGGTGACGCCATCGCGCCAGCACCTCCGCTCCAACGATCTGGCCGGTTCGCAGCGACACGACGGGTTGGTATGCCGGAATCAGCTCGTCACCCTCGAGCGCCCGATAGAGCTGCTGTTCGAGCATCGACCGCCGAACGGCCTGGTATGAGAAGTCTTCGTGGTAGAAGGCGACTCGAGACCCACCGGCACGCTTGGCCGAGTACATGGCCAAGTCGCCGCGTCGAAGCAGCTCTACGGCGTCGCTGACGCCTTCCACGTCGGCGACGGCCCCGACGCTGAGGTTCACCACGTGCGTGGCACCCTCCACTATCACCGGATCTCGGAACGTCGCGAGGATCCCATCGGCAAGACGCGAGACTAAATCTGGGCTGGCATCGCGGAGGAGCACGACGAACTCGTCACCCCCGAGGCGGAAGACGCTGCCGGACCGCCCGGCCAGGTAGAACGTCACTCGCTCGAGCCGGTCGGCGGTGGCCCGCAGAACGAGGTCGCCCTTGTGGTGTCCGAAGGCGTCATTGATCTGTTTGAAGCGATCGAGGTCGAGGAATAGAACGGCGAAGCGGCGCAGTTCCGAGCGGGATCGGATCTCGTTCCCGACCGCCTGCGTGAGCGCGCGTCGGTTGCTAAGACCCGTGAGCGGGTCGATGATGGCCTGGACCGCAAGCTGCCGGTACACCCATTCGCCCAAGCCGGATTGCACCGCGTGATGGACGGTCTCCGCTGCAGTCAGATCGTGGTCGGTCCAGATGCGGCTGCGGTCGGTGACGCGCTCGACGAACTCCTTGAACGAGCCGCGCGGATGCAGCCGTCCGAGGTCGTCCTTTCGGACCGAGGCGGTCGCTTGGCCGCCCCAGCGAACCTCGTCGAGGGCTGGTCGACGGAACCAGGCCAGGTACGTGTCCGGCGGGCCGGGCAGCCGGGCGATGATCGCTCCCGCACACGTAGACGACCGAGCGAGCTCGGGCATGTCGGCTGACAGCCTGTCGGTGGCCTGGACGAGTGGCCCGCCGGTCGAACTCAGCCCGCCCACCCGCAGATCGATCGCGTCCTGTTCAGGTAGCACGCCGAGGCGGAACACGTCGCGACCTAGGCGAGCCACGAATCCATCGGCATCCGCCGCCGTCATCAACTCCTCGCCGACCTCTTCGATGCATCGAATGGCGGCGTCGCCAGCTGTGAGGTTTCGGCGCAGTTCCTCGCCGAGCACTGCCACCTGAGCGCGCCGGATTCCATAGGATTTCTCGTCCATCGTCGCGGCGACGAACGAGGCAATCCGACTGAAGGTCGCCAGCGCCCGACGATCACCTGGGCTGAGCGATCGCGGCTCGCTATGGTGCATGACGAACATGCCCGTCAGCCGTTCCCGCTGAACCACCGACGTAGCCGCCGTCGCGGCGACGCCCATGTTGCGTGTGTACTCCAGATGCACTGGTGATACGGCACGTCGGCTCGCAAACGTGAGATCCAGCGAGCGCACTGGCTCGCCATGCGACACCGAACTCAGGAGGTCGACGGTCGGTGCGTCGACGTCTTCGATGACTCGCACGAGTTGTCGGACGTACAACCGACGGGCCTGCGGTGGAACGTCGGAGGCTGGATAGTGCAGCCCTAGGAACGGTTCCATGTCGGGCTGATTGAGGTGCTCGGCGGTCACCTCGCCGTGATGGTCGGGATGAAACGTATAAGCCATCGTGCGTGCGTAGCCGAACATCTGTCCGAGCGCCGTCACCGTCTGCTCACAGAACGATTGCCAACTCGGAGCCTCCAAGAGCTTGGCGATCACCGCCGTCGGATCCGTAGCGACGGAGGGGAGGTCGCGCTCGATCTCGAGCACGTAGTGGTCACTGGTCGAGTGTGCGGTTAGCACCACCGGATTCGTCGTCAGCCAGGGCATCTCGGTTCGCCATTCAGCGATGTCCTCGAATCGTGCTGCGGCAGTAGGCAACTCGAGCGCACGTACGACCTGCTCGATGGTCGACCCTAGCACCGTTGGCGTACCAAGAACATCGACGATCGTGGAGTTCAGATTCGATGACACGTGTGAGACGCGCCGACCTATGCGATCGATTGCGAAAAGCCACCCGTTGGCCTGAATGGCGTTTGGCGTATGGATGGGCTCGGTTTCGCAAGCCTCATGGCCGACCACCTTCCACAGGTCCTCATTGCCGTCGGTCATCAGTAGCCTCCGACCGACAGGCCCCTGACCAGGGACCGACGGTGCAGCTCGAAGCCGGCGCGCGCGGTCTCTGCGGCAGCGTTCGTCTCGTCGATTTCCAGAGATTCGAGGGCGCCCAAAACCGCCCGCCAACGGTCCTTCAGATGGTGCCCGTAAGGCTGAAGAAACGTGTGTTCGCGTTGGTGGTGCCACCACGGCGCCGTACGGGCAACCCGCAGCAGGATCGATCCGCCCAGGGCGGAGCCTACGTAGACGTACAGGAGCCCCAGCATCGTTTCGCTAAGGGCCTGAGCTGGCATGAGCAGCCGTACGTCCGCTGGATCGGGATGTCGAATGGGCTGAGGTTCAACCAGGTTGTCCAAGAACGTCGATTCGGCGTCGATGGCGGCCCGCTTCGAGACTTCGCCATACGACAATCCCCGGCCAGACATCGAAGGTGGGATCAGCGGCAGCGCCAGTTCGACGGTCTCGGCACTCTCGATCAGGCCGCGCACCACGGCGGCGTAATAGTCGATCTCGACAAGGCGTCTCGGATCTACGAGCGCATCGAGCGACTGGTGGTCCGCGGCGGTCGCTCGACGAAGTGCGGCGAGAGCCGTCCCGCTCCCGCGCTCCCTCAGTACGCCGACCAATTCGTCGCCCCCGCCCCCGGTGGAAGGTTCGACCGAGTGCGTACGATCATCCACCCTGGCAAACGTCCCGATGCCCGATTTCGCGGATTTCCAGGGGCGAGTGCGGACACCGAGCGCTCGCGACCGCTGGTTCGTCACACGTCGGAACCATCTGAGCTGCCGTCGGCCGCGCGCCGAACTGGGAGCGTAGACGAAGGAATTGTGGAGCCTAGGAGATTCGAACTCCTGACATCTGCCTTGCAAAGGCAGCGCTCTACCAACTGAGCTAAGGCCCCTCTGGTGATCAGCTCGGCTGATCAGCGGCCACGTGCCACACCTCGACGCGGTTGCGTGATCTGATGATCAGCACCCCCGCGACCAACGCCGCGAGTACTACGGAGAACCTCACAGTGCACCCTTCTCGGTAAGGCATACCGTGGGCCTGGGAGGACTCGAACCTCCGACCTCTTCGTTATCAGCGAAGCGCTCTAACCACCTGAGCTACAGGCCCGTAATCACACATCGGGCCGACGCACGAGATTACCGTAACGACCGCCGTGGTCCCAAACCGTGCCGGTCAGTCCCGATCGGCGAGGGTCACCTCGATGCCGCCGACCAGGTCGGTGGTCAGGTTGTAGATGAACGCCCCGCAGGTCGCCATCGCCGTGAGCAGGACGATGTTGACCAAGCCGATCAGCGCGGCACCGCCGAAGATCGTGCCGCTGGAGACCAATTCGCCGCCACTGCCGCTCGCGCTGGTGAGCAGGTCACCGACGTTGCTGTTCAGCTTGCTCCACACCCCCATGCCGCCCAGCACCAGATACAGGAACGCCACGGCGATCATCCACACGAAGAACAGCGCCACGCTGAGCACCATCGAGACCTTCAACACGCTCCACGGATCGAAGCGGCGGATCTGCATGCTGGCACGGACCGGCCCCTGGGATCGGCCGGCCCCCTGGGCCCGGGTGGCGGGTGCGCTCGAGCGGGCCGTCGGTTCCACCGCGGTCCGCTCCGCTGGCTTGCGGGTCGAGCGCGGCGCGGACCCCGACAGGTCGGGCAGCTCGCTGGCGTAGCTTTCGGAACGACCGCCCTCGGGGCGCTCGACGCTGTGGGTCTGTTGCGCCGAGTCCGGCTCGCGGACGGGTGTGGTCTCGCGGGCGGAGGCCGGCGTCGGTCCCGCCGCGGGCCCGCCCGCGATGAAGCGGTTGAGCCGGGCATCGGCGTTGGCGGCCGGGCCGGGGCCGGGCGAGTGCCCGGCGGCGGCGCCGGCGCGAGGACCGTCGGACGGCCTGGGCCTCGACGCGGCCCCCCGCTGCCACGGCGGCACGTCGCCCGACGGCGGAGCCCCGTTGGCGGGACCACTTTCGTGGGCGCCGTTGGACCCGTTGGCGCTACCCGTGCCATCGCTGGTGCGCGGTGGTCCGGGCTCGTTGGGTGAACCCACCTAAGGCTCCTTAGCTCGGGCCAGTCTCGGCATCCTGGTCGGTACCGTCGTCGGCATCTTCGTCGGCGTTGCGAGCGACGGCAATCAGTGTGTCGCCCTCGCCGAGGTTCATCAAGCGCACGCCCTTGGTCTGCCGCCCGGCCTTGCGCACCTGACGTGACACGGTCCGAATGACACCCCCACCCGAGGTGATGGCGTAGAGCTCAGTGTCCTCGTCGACGATCAGGGCTCCGACCAGGGTGCCACGTCGGCGGTCGTACTGAATCGTCAGGATGCCCTTGCCGCCGCGGCCCTGCGGGGTGTACTCCTCGATGGCCGTGCGCTTCGAGTACCCGCCGGACGTCGCCACCAGCAGATACGTGCCCTCGCGGACGACGTTTAGCGAGAGCAGCTGGTCGTCTTCGTTGAACCGCATGCCCTGCACACCGGAGGTGGCGCGACCCATGGGCCGCAGCGCCTCGTCGGTGGCGGAGAACCGGATCGACTGGCCCTTCGCCGACACCAGGAGCAGGTCCTCCTCGGCCGAGCAGAGCACCGCACCGACGAGTTCGTCACCGTCACGCAGGTTCACCGCGACGATGCCGCCCGATCGGTTGGAGTCGAAGTCGGTGAGCTTCGACTTCTTGACCAGACCGTTCTTGGTAGCCAGGACGAGGTACGGCGCATCCTCGTAGCTCTTGATCTGGATGACCTGCGCGATCCGCTCCTCGGGCTGGAACGCGAGCAGGTTGGCGACATGCTGTCCCCGCGCGGTCCGCGATGCCTCCGGCAGCTCGTAGGCCTTCGCCCGGTAGACCCGACCCTGAGTGGTGAAGAACAGGATCCAGTCGTGGGTCGAGCTGACGAAGAAGTGCCGGACGATGTCGTCCTGCTTGAGACCCGCACCCTGCACACCCTTGCCGCCGCGCTTCTGGCTGCGGTACAGATCGGACTTCGTGCGCTTGGCGTATCCGGTCTCGGTGATCGTCACCACGACCTCTTCGCGGGCGATGAGGTCTTCGTCCGCCACGTCGCCGTCGGCCGGGATGATGCGGGTGCGTCGGTCGTCGCCGTACTTCTCGGTCAGCTCCGCCAACTCGTCGTGCACGATCGCGCGTTGCCGCTCGGGCTTGGCGAGGATGTCCTCGAGGTCGGCGATCTCGGCCTCGATCTTCGCGAGATCGTCCACGATGCGCTGGCGCTCCAGGGCAGCCAGGCGCCGCAACTGCATGTCGAGGATGGCCTGCGCCTGGATGTCGTCGATGTCGAGGAGCTCGATCAGGCCCGACCGCGCGACGTCGACGGTCTGCGACGCCCGGATCAAGGCGATGACCTCGTCGAGGGCATCGAGCGCCTTGACCAGGCCGCGCAAGATGTGTGCGCGCTCGTTGGCCTTGCGCAATCGGTAGGTGGTCCGGCGGACGATGACGTCCAACTGGTGGACGACGTACAGGCGGATCAGCTGGTCGATCCGCAGGGTGCGCGGGACGCCGTCGACGATCGACAGCATGTTGGCGCCGAAGCTGGTCTGCAGTTGGGTGTGCTTGTAGAGGTTGTTCAGCACGACCTTCGCCACGGCATCGCGCTTGACCTCGACGACGATGCGCAACCCGACGCGATCGCTGCTCTGGTCCTCGATGTTGGAGATGCCGGCGAGCTTTCCGTCGCGGACCTGGTCGGCGATCGAGGTGATGAAGTTGTCGTGGTTCACCTGATAGGGGAGTTCGGTGATGACCAGCAGGGTCCGCCCCTTGGAGTCCTCCTCGACCTCGACGACGCCACGCATGCGGATGGAACCGCGGCCGGTGGTGTACGCGTCGTGGATGCCCTGCGAGCCGACGATGAGCCCGTAGGTCGGGAAGTCTGGACCCTTGACCCGCTCCGTGACCGCGGCCAACGTGGCCTCTTCGTCGGCCTCGAAGTTGTCGAGGCACCAGAACACCGCTTCGGACAGTTCGCGCAGGTTGTGCGGCGGCATGTTGGTGGCCATGCCGACGGCGATACCGCCCGAACCGTTGGCCAGCAGGTTCGGGAACCGGCTGGGCAGGACGGTGGGCTCTTGGACGCGGCCGTCGTAGTTGGGGATGAAATCGACTGTCTCCTCGTCGATTTCGCGCAGCATCTCCATGGCCAGCGGGGTGAGGCGCGCCTCGGTGTAGCGCATCGCGGCCGGTGGATCGTTGCCGGGCGAGCCGAAGTTGCCCTGCCCGTCGACGAGGGGGTAGCGCAGCGACCACGGCTGGGCCATCCGGACCAGAGTGTCGTAGATCGACGAGTCGCCGTGCGGATGGTAGTTGCCCATCGTCTCGGCAACGGAGCGTGCGGATTTCGCGTGTCCGCGGTCGGGCCGGAAGCCCGAGTCGTACATGGCGTACAGCACGCGTCGGTGCACCGGCTTGAGGCCGTCACGGACCTCGGGGAGCGCACGGCCGACGATGACGCTCATCGCGTAATCGATGTAGCTGCGCTGCATCTCCTGCTGGATGTCGACCGGTTCGATGCGGTCGGTGATCGCGCCGTCGTCTCCGCCGGGGGGCAGGGTGGTGTCTGTCATGTGCTCCTCGCTCGTCTATGAGCAGCTGGGAATTGTTAGAGAGTCAAACGGCTTAGACGTCCAAGAAGCGAACGTCTCTCGCGTTACGCGTGATGAAGCTGCGCCGTGCTTCGACGTCCTCGCCCATGAGAACGGAGAACAGTTCGTCGGCCGCCGCGGCGTCATCGAGGGTGATGCGGCGCAGCACCCGGGCGCTGGGATCCATGGTGGTCTCCCACAGTTCCTTGGCATCCATCTCACCGAGACCCTTGTACCGCTGGATGCCGTCCTCGGTGTTGATCCTGCGACCGGCGGCCTTGCCCGCCTCGAGTAGGCCGTCGCGCTCCCGATCGGAATAGGCGAACTCCGGCTCGCTGCGCTGCCACTTCAGCTTGTACAGCGGCGGCTGCGCCAGGAAAACGTGGCCATTCTCGATGAGCGGCTTCATGAATCGGAAAAGCAGCGTGAGCAGCAACGTCGAGATGTGCTGACCGTCGACGTCGGCGTCGGCCATCAGGACGATCTTGTGGTAACGCAGCTTGGCGATGTCGAACTCGTCGTGAATGCCGGTGCCGAGCGCGGTGATGATCGCCTGGACTTCGGTGTTCTTCAGCACGCGGTCGATGCGAGCCTTCTCGACGTTGATGATCTTTCCACGCAACGGGAGGATCGCCTGGTACATCGAGTCGCGACCGCTCTTCGCCGAGCCGCCGGCCGAATCACCCTCCACCACATAGACTTCGGAGAGCCGCGGGTCGGTGGACCGGCAATCGGCCAACTTGCCCGGGAGGCCGCCGATGTCGGTCGCGCTCTTGCGGCGCACCAACTCTCGCGCCTTGCGGGCCGCCATCCGCGCCTGCGCCGACGAAACTGCCTTGTTCACAACGGTCTTCGCTTCGGCGGGGTTGGCTTCGAACCAGTGACTGAGTTGCTCGTTGCAGATCTTCTGCACGAATGACTTCACCTCGGTGTTGCCGAGCTTGGTCTTGGTCTGCCCCTCGAACTGCGGGTCGCTGACCTTCACCGAGATGACGGCGGCGAGGCCTTCGCGGATGTCGTCACCGGTGAGGTTGGGGTCCTTCTCCTTGAGCAGCTTCTTGTCCTTGGCGTACTTGTTGACCACCGTGGTCAAGGCGCTGCGGAAGCCCTCTTCGTGGGTGCCGCCCTCATGGGTGTTGATCGTGTTCGCAAAGGTGTGCACCGATTCCGAGTAGCCGGCGTTCCACTGCATCGCGATCTCGACCTCGTGGCCGGGACCCTTGCCGTCGAAGTCGATGATGCTCTGCTGGATCGGTGTCTTGGTCCGGTTGATGTGCTTCACGAAGTCGACCAGACCGCCGGGGTAGTGATAGGTGCGGTGCTTTATCTTGTGCGGCGCCTTGGCTTCGGCTTCCTTCTCGTCGGCCGACTTCGGTGCTTCCGCGGTGTCGCTCACGACGTCGTCGACGACGTCGTCCGCGGTCACCCGCTCGTCGATCAGGTCGATGGTCAGACCCTTGTTGAGGAACGCCATCTCCTGCAGTCGTCGTGCCACGGTCTCGAAGTCGTAGACGGTGGTCTCGAAGATGCCGGAATCGGCCCAGAACCGGATCGTGGTGCCGGTCTTCTTGGTCGGTCCACCCTGCTTCAAGGTGCCGGGTACCGAGCGGTCGTAGTACTGGAACCATTCGTGGCCGTCTCGCATGACGGTCGCCTCGAGCCGGGTCGACAGGGCGTTGACCACCGACACGCCGACGCCGTGCAAACCACCGCTGACGTTGTAACCACTGTTCTCGCCACCGAACTTGCCGCCGGCGTGCAGCTGCGTCATCACCACGTCGATGGTCGGAACACCCGTGGAGTGCATGGCGACGGGAATGCCGCGGCCGTCGTCGGTGACCTGGACGCTGCCGTCGCTCAGGATCTTCACGTCGACCCTGCTGGCGTACCCGGCCATTGCCTCGTCGATCGCGTTGTCGACGACCTCCCACACCAGGTGGTGCAGGCCCCGCTCGCCGGTGGATCCGATGTACATGCCCGGCCGTTTGCGGACCGCTTCGAGACCCTCGAGAATGGTGATCGATTCGGCGCCGTACTCCTTGGGAGCACTCTTCTTCTGGGCAGGCACGTTGAACGCGGCTCCTTGTTCTTGAGGCTGGAAAGCCAGCGAGGGCAACACAGCACCCCGCGAGTCTTCTGGAAGTCTACCGTTACCCACCGTCAGGACCCACTCTGAGGCGGCGTTTCTGTGTACCTAAATGAGCCGTGCGCGGAATATCTCGCTTACCGATGCGTCCCGACGACCGTTCAGCCGACTCCAAGGCTTCTCGGCGCTCTGAGAACCAGCGCCGCGGCTGTCAACCGTAGGTGTCCCGCGGACCTCTCCCCGGCACGTTGTATCTCCCCTTGCGCCACGTCGGTGCAGCCGGGCCGACGATCCTCAGGCTGGTGACGACACCGTCGCCGACGGCCGCCGCTATCTTGGCCAGCAGTTGGGCCTGAACCAGGCGCAACTGCGTCGCCCACGCCGTCGACTCGGCCTGCACGCTGAGGACCCCGTCCCGCAGCGACACCGGGTCGGCATGCTCGGCGATCTGGTCGCCGACGACCGTCGCCCACTGCCCGAACACCGCTCCCTCCGCGACGCGCCCCGACCATCCGCGGCTCTTGGCCAGCTCCGAGGTGGCCCTTCCCAACGGCTCGGGATCACGCGAGTCGGGTCCAGGTCCGGACCACCTTCTGCGCGCCCCCCGGGCCGGAACGTTCTTCGTCGACGAGGTCCGGCCGCGCCCAACGTCCTTGCCTTGACTTCGGGCCGCCCCCCGGGCTTCCTCGAGCGTTCGCCTGACCAGGTCCATACCCTTTAGATGGGAGAGGTGCGCCGGTGGTTCCGTCGACTCTTCCTCGGGGGTGTCCGTCACCCGATCACCTCCGACAGCCGGCCCGAGTCATCGTCGCGCATGCCGATGACCATTCTGCGCGCATCCCAGTCCGAAGGGATGTCCTCCGGCACCGCCGCGGTCACCAGAACTTGTTCGGCAGACGCCGCCACTTCGACCAACGCCCGTCGCCGCGCGTTGTCGAGTTCGGCGAACACGTCGTCGAGAAGCAGCACCGGGTCACTTCCTTCAGCCCGAAGTAGTTCGTAGGCAGCAAGTCTCAACGACAGCGCCATGGACCACGACTCGCCGTGGCTGGCGAATCCCTTCGCCGGTTGATCCCCGAGCCGCAGTTCGACGTCGTCGCGATGGGGACCGACGAGACACACCCCACGTTCCAGTTCGGCCGACCGCTTCCGCGCCAGTTCGTCGAGAATGCCGACCTCGAATACCTCCACGTCCGGAACCCCACTGGCAGCTTCGGCTTCGACGGCCTCGACCGTGCTGCGGTATCGGACCGCGGCCGGTCGTGAGGAGGGTGCCAACAACTGGTATGCCTTTTCGATCTCGGGCGCCAATAGGTTCAGCAGGCTGATCCTCGCGGCGATCAGTTCGGCACCATGACTCGCCAGGTGGCCATCCCAAACGTCGAGTGTCTCCAGCGCCCCCGAATCACCCCGAAAACGGGCTCCCGCAGCGGTCTTCAGAAGAGCCGCTCGCTGACGCAGCACCTTGTCGTAGTCGGCCCGCAGACCAGCCACCGCCGGCCGCCGGGTAGTGGCGAGTTCGTCGAGATAGCGACGGCGCTCGCCCGGCTCACCCCTCACCAACGCGAGATCCTCGGGGGCGAACAACACCGTGCGCAGCGCACCGAGGATCTCGCGAGCACTGCGCACCGGAGACCGGTTCAACCTCGCCTTGTTGGCCCGGCCCGCGGTGATCTCCAGATCGACCGCCAACTCCCGTCCCTCGTTCACGACGATCGTCGACACGATGGCACGTTCGGCCCCGACCCGTATCAGTGGCGCGTCCGTACCCACCCGATGAGAACCGAGAGTCGACGAATACCACAGCGCTTCAACGATATTCGTCTTACCGAAGCCATTGGGACCGACGAAGACCGTGCGTCCGGGCTCCAGCTCCAGGTCCAGACGTGACCAGGAGCGGAAATCCGTGAGACCGAGTTGCCTTATATACACCTAGCCGGATTCACTGATCCTCTGAACCGCGTGTCCACCGAACTGGCTACGCAGCGCGGCCACTGCTTTCATCGTCGGTGAATCATCCTGGCGGGAAAGGAATCTCGCGAACAGCGACGCTGCGATGGCGGGAACGGGCACGCGAAGCCGGATGGCCTCCTCGACCGTCCAGCGACCTTCACCCGAGTCGTCGGTGTAACCCCGGATCTCGGCCAGGTGAGGATCTTCCTTGAGCGCCTTGGCCAACAGCGTCTGCAACCACGACCGGACGACGGTGCCGTTGGTCCACGCTTGATAGACAGCCTGCGGGCTCTTTATCAGATCCTCCCCGGCCAACATCTCATAGCCCTCGCCGTAGGCGGTCATCATGGCGTACTCCACCCCGTTGTGAACCATCTTCGCGAAGTGGCCCGCGCCGACCGGACCGGCATGGACGAACCCGTCCTCCTGGGGCCCCGGCGGGCGAAGCGTATCGAAGATCGGCATCACCTTGGCCACATCGTCATCACTGCCCCCGACCATCAGCCCGTAACCCTCGGTGAGACCCCAGATGCCGCCGGAGACGCCGGCGTCGATGAATCCGATTCCCTTCTCCGCCAACATCTCCGCGTGCGGGCCATCCTCCGTGAAGCGGGAGTTGCCACCGTCGATGACCAAATCCCCGGGACTCAGAACCGTCGAAAGTCCGACGATGGTCGTGTCGGTGACCTCGCCGGAGGGCACCATCACCCAAACCACGCGAGGCTCGGAGAGGGCCGCGGCCAGACCGGCCAGGTCGGGCACGTCGGTCACCTCGGGTCGAGGGTCGTATCCGATGACTTCGTGGCCACCCGTGCGAAGGCGTTCACGCATGTTGAAGCCCATTTTGCCGAGGCCGACCAGTCCGAGTTGCATGTGCGCCTCTTTCGTGGCGATAAGGCCGGTCAGCCCGGGAGCCGCACCGGCATCAACAAATAGACGTAATCGGTCTGGGCGGCCGGGAAGGGACCACTGGAACCGACGTACGCATCATCATCATCACCCGCCGGCCGCAACACTGCGGGACGACTGGATGTCGTGAAGCCGAACGTCACCTTCGGTGAATGCAACGAACCCAATCCGTCGGTGAGGTACGTCGGATTGAATGCGATGGTCAAGGGGTCACCGGAGAACTGCACCGGCAGGTCTTCTTCGGCTCGACCGACGGCGTCCTCACCACCCGCCGACAGCCGCAGGGAGTCCTCGGTGAATTCCATGCGCACCTGCGCACCCCGGTCAGCGACCAGGGCCACGCGCTTGATGGCCTCGGTCAACTCCGCGACGCCGACAGTCGCGACAGCAGTGTGCTCGGCGGGCAGCAGCTGACGGAACTTGGGGAACTCGGCATCCAACAACCTGCTGGTGGTCCGCTTGCCGTTGCTTCGAATGCCCAGCAGGCCTTCCTTACCAACCGCAGCGCCAGCACCGAGTGACAGGTGGACGTCGGCGCCGTCGCTGCCGGCTCTCGCGGCCTCGGCGAGGGTCTTCGCCGGAACGAGGATGGCTGCCTCGATGTCCGCGGAGTCCGTCGACCACGTCAGTTCGCGCACGGCGAGACGGAACCTGTCGGTGGCCGCCAGCACGACCTTCTCGCCGGATATCTCGACGCGGATGCCGGTCAGCATCGGGAGGGTGTCATCGCGCCCGGCGGCGACGGCGACCTGACCGATCGCCTGGGCGAACAGCTCGGAGGCCACGACCCCGGTCTCATCGGGCAGGGTCGGCAGCGTCGGGTAGTCCTCGACGGCCATCGTCGGAAGCGAGAACCGGGCACTGCCGCAGCTCAGCGATACCCGGGTGCCGTCGACGCTGACGTCCACGGGTTTGGCGGGCAGGGACTTGGTGATGTCGGACAGGAGTCGACCAGAAACGAGAACGCTTCCCGGCGAGGCGATTTCAGCCGCGACTCGGACCTCGGCCGAAACCTCGTAGTCGTAGCCGGAGATCGTCAGCCCGTCCTCCGAGCCGGTCAGGAGAACACCGGACAGCACGGGCACGGTCGGCCTGGTCGGCAGGATCCGCGCGACCCATGCCACGGCGTCGGCGAAGTCTTCGCGCACCAGTCGAAACTTCAGGTCGGTACCGAGCGTCGTCGTCGCTACGTCCACAAGCGTCCCCTTCGATCAAACCCCAGCAATGAGCACTAGCAGCGGATCTACGGGTGCCTTGCGGACGTGTCACCACGCTGCGGTTCGACGACCGTTCCTGGCTGTCGAAGACCCACCGTAGAGGCTTCCGCCTCAACTTGAAAGCTAATCGATCCGAGTGGCGATCGTCCCGTGAGGGCTCGGGTCGGGACGTCCCACAGGGCACGTTCCCCAGACCCTTCTTTTAGTAGAGATCCTGAATGAATAGATGAGTAACAGTAATAGGTGCTGTGGAAGCTGTGGATCACGTAACACCTGCGCTGGTCGGACGGGTGCGAGCTCGTGAGTTACTCGTGCACAACGCGAGGGTTCAACTTCGTGGCTCGTGGACGGCTGGGCGCAGTGTGTACGGGCGCGGCCATCGGGGGCCGAGAGTTCGCGGTTCATGCACGAGTAGTCCACGAGTCATGGGTGTGACTAGTGGTGCGGCAGGGTCAGAAGATTTTCGGATCACGGGCATGAAAAGACGCCCGGCATGAGCCGGATCGGTGTCGTGTGAACGTCTCTCAGCGCTTCGAGCGCTGACGGATCCGCGTAGTGAGTTCCTTGACGTGATCGAAGACCTCGCGGCGCTGGGCCATCTCGCCACGGATCTTCCGTTCGGCGTACATGACGGTGGTGTGATCGCGGCCGAACGAATGCCCGATCTTGGGTAGCGAGAGATCGGTTAGTTCCCGGCACAGGTACATCGCGATCTGGCGTGACTGGGCCAGAGCGCGGGTCTTCCCGGGGCCGCGGAGTTCGTCGATCGTGGTCTCGAAGTACTCGGCCGTGGCGGCCATGATCGTCGCGATGCTGATCTGCATGGTGCTGGCGTCCGAAATGAGATCGCGCAGAACGATTTCGGCGAGCGATTTGTCGATCGCGGCCTTGTTGAGCGAGGCGAAAGCGGTCACGCGAATGAGGGCGCCCTCGAGTTCGCGGATGTTTCGTTCGATGCTGCTGGCGATGAGTTCCAGCACGTCGTCGGGAACGTCCAACCGATCCATCTGCGCCTTCTTGCGCAGGATGGCGATACGGGTCTCGAGTTCCGGTGGCTGAACGTCGGTGATCAGACCCCACTCGAAGCGGGTGCGCAGCCGGTCCTCGAGGGTGGCGAGCTGCTTCGGCGGCCGATCCGAGGAGATGACGATCTGCTTGTTGGCATTGTGCAGGGTATTGAAGGTATGGAAGAACTCCTCCTGGATGCCTTCCTTGCCCTCGATGAACTGGATGTCATCGACCAGTAGTACGTCGATGTCCCGATAGCTGCGCTTGAAGGATGCCTTGCGATCGTCGCGCAACGAGTTGATGAAGTCGTTGGTGAACTCTTCGGTCGAGACGTACTTGACCCGCATCCCGGGGAACAGCCGCTGAGCGTAGTTCCCGGCCGCGTGGAGCAGGTGGGTCTTGCCCAGGCCCGACTCACCCCAGATGAAGAGTGGGTTGTAGGCCCGGGCCGGCGCCTCGGCGATGGCGAGGCTGGCGGCATGGGCGAACCGGTTGGATGCGCCGATGACGAATGTGTCGAAGGTGTACCGACGGTTGAGGCTGACGTCCTCGGTTGGTGCGGCCTGCGAGCGGTTCGAGAAGTACCTCGGCCAACTCTCCTCGGCGCTC